>JAJDNN010000077.1 GCA_022340685.1 Pseudomonadota bacterium | reverse complement strand
TCTACACATACCTGACCTTGCGAATTCAGCATCGTACTTTATCTATGTGTCGATATTTATAGTGACTGTTCATAGAGACGCATCCAGTTGCAAGTTCAGATAGTACTCTTGCAACTTGGGCATATTACGCACGGCCAGGCCGGTACGTTGTTCAATGTCGCGGTTTACTGCATCGATTTGCTGTGGCGTTTCGGTTGCCAGCACAAACCACATATTGAAAGCATGATCCCGCTGATAATTGTGGGCGACTTCCGGATAACTGTTGACGATCTCGGCGACTTCATCGAATACCCCGGCAGGTACCTGCATCGCCACCAGACTGAAAGCACCACCCAGCTTTGCCGCATCGTACAGCGGACCAAATCGGGTCAGGGTCTTGTCCTTTAGCAGACGATCCAGCCTTTGCAGCAACGCTGATTCATCAATACCAAGCTCGGTGGCCACTTCGGCGTAAGGCCGCTCACTGATGGGCAGGCCGGCTTGCAAGCGATTGATGATGTCCCGATCGAGCTGATCCATCGGTTCAATCCTGCCTGGCATCAGCAGCGTGGTAGATGGCGCCACGTTGCTTGAAGCGCCGCTGACTGAACAGTACTTCGCGTTCGATCGATCCAAGACCACACTCGTGAACGAGGTGATCAATGTTGGCTAATACTTCATCCCTGTCACGGCCGTGAATCATGGTAAACAGATTATAGGGCCAGTCCGGCAGGCGGCGCGGCCGACGGTAACAGAGTGTGACAAATTCAAAGTGGCCGATACAGCGACCGACTTCACTCACCTGTTCGTCGGGAATGTTCCATACCGTCATGGCATTGGCGCGATAGCCCAGTTCATGGTGACGCACTACTACACCCAGGCGCTTTATCACACCGTTCTCCAACAACCGCTGCAAACGTGCTATCACGTCCGCCTCAGTCATACCCAACGACTGTCCGATGGCCGCATAGGGCCGCGCTGTCAACGGTAGTCCGGTCTGGATGGCTGTAATCAGGGATTCATCATCGCCGTCCAGCTGAGCCGGGACAGTCCAGCTGGCTGCCTTACCGGTTACCTTCATGTCCATTGCAGTTCAAATCCCAGGTCAATGTGATAATCCTCCAGCATCGGCAAATACAGCACCGGATAACCACTGCGCTGCTCGATGTCCTGCAATGCTTTGCGCAAGTCCGTCTCTGTTGCCGCGGTTGCCACAAACCACAGATTGAAATGATGTTCCCGCTGATAGTTGTGATTCACTTCAGTATAGCTGTTCACAAGTTGCGCCACGCTCTCAAGCTCCGCCGCCGGTACCGCCATTGCCGCCAGGGTACTGGCGCCGATGGTATTGGCCCTGAACACCGCCCCGACCCGACTGATGTAACCTTGCCGCTGTAATTCTGCCAGGGTATCGATGACCGCCTGTTCGGTACTGCCCAGCTTTTCCGCCAGAGCCTGAAACGGCCGGGGCACCAGCGGCAGGTCATGCTGGTAGTCATTGAGCAGATGTTGTTCCAGCCAGCCCAGCTCGGTGGCCTGTGCGTCGGTTGAAGTGTTCCTTTGTCGATGCATGGTGTCTCTGCCTGTTACAGTCCGGTTTTGTGGGCGCGGTCAGTGAAAAAAATGCCGCTTGGCTTGTCCATCGGCAAGGTCGCGATTACCTCGAAGGTCCGGGTGTCATACACCGTGACCTGGTTTGAATCGCGGGCCGAGATCCAGACCTGTTCACCGCGCGGCGTGAATTCCATGTGCAGCACGGCCTTGCCGGGTTTCAGGGTCTTGATGATCTTCAGACTTTCAGTATCAATCACCTGCACAGTGTCATTACGGGGATGGGCAAAGTTGACCCAGATCTGATGACCATCCGGCCGGGCCATGACGAATACCGGCTGGCCATGCACCGGGATGGCGGCTTTCTGCTGCCAGTTGTTCCGCTTGACCACCAGCACTTCATAGTGTCCCACCGATGGCAGGAAGGCATACTCTTCGGTCATGGCCCAGCCTTCCAGATGCGGCATCTTGTACACCGGCAACTTGCGCTGGCCACGGCCATAATGGTTCAGGATACGTTTAACGCCCTGCTGCGGGTGCCACAGGTCCAGCAGGGCCATTCCGTCTTCGCCGAACAAGCCGGCGATGTAATAGCGGCCATCCGGGCTGATCAGGCCGTCGTAAGGCTGCTTGCCGATGTTTTTGAAACGCGTGATTGCTGGCGTGGCGCCCTGGCTGAAATCAGCGATCCAGATCTCGCCAGCGTCATACAATGAAAACACGAAACGCTGATCCGGCGCATCCACCAGTCCCACCACTTTGGACCGCTTGCCGTCCGTGCCGTAAACGGCCGGGATATCTGCGACCGGTTGCAGGGTATCGGCATTGAAAACACGCACCCCACCCGGCGTGTAATTGGACACCGCTACCAGCTTGCCGTCCTGGGAAATGGCGCCGCCGATGCTGTTGCCGGACTGGATAATGCGCTTGGCGATGGTCTCCGTCAGGATATCAACCTTGGTCAGGCCGCCATCGCGACCAAATATATAGGCATAGCGTCCATCGCGTGAGTACACCACCGAGGCATGCGACAAATCACCCAGTCCCGTGACGCTGCCCAGCCGGCTGTCGTGGGTAGTTTCGACGATGGCAAGGCTACCACTGGCACGCTCAATCACCACGCCCATGTCGCCGGTACCGCGTGGCGTGGTGCAGGCCGCCAGCAACACCAGCAGGCCCGGCACGACAAGGCGAAGCAGGGCGTTCATGGTGTTACCCCCTGGTACAGGCTATCGACCAGCCACTCCACATCGGCCCGGCTCAGCATCCCCTGCCACGGCGGCATGGGTGTGCCGGGCCGGCCTTGCAAAATGGTGACCACCAGCATTTCCCGGTCCTTGCCCTGCAGCGCCTGGGGCGTCAGGGCCGGGCCCAGGCCACCTTTCATGGTCATGCCATGACAGGAGCCGCAATCCTGCAACAGCAGGTTACGCAATTCATCGCGGCGTGGCGCCGATACTTCATCCGCGCTGACCGAGAGGGCGACAAACAGCAAACCGGTAACGACCAGCCCCCTAGCCATGCTGCCCCCGATTCTGAACGGGCAACAGGTTGGGTGTAGAAATTTCACCTGGCCTGAACCAGTCCAGCACCCCTGCCAAACGCACCACCCGGCCGATAACGAACAAGACCGGGGCCGTCAAACCCTGCTCGCAGGTATCCCGGGGCAGCCGCGCCAGGGTGGAGATGATGCGGCGTTGTTCACGCGTGGTTCCGTTCTGGATAGCTGCCGCCGGCGTCTCTTCCGCCAGTCCGGCCTGCATCAGGCGATCGCAGATCAGCGCAATATTGGCCAGCCCCATATAAACTACAATGGTTTTGGACGGATCGGCCAGCGAACGCCAGTCCAGATCCAGTGGCAAATCAGCACGACAATGTCCGGTAATGATCTGGACGCCCTGCGCCAGACCACGATGGGTAAGGGGGATGCCGGCGTAGGTGGTACAGGCCGAGGCGGACGTGATACCGGGAATAACCTCGAACGGCACCTGATGCCGTGCGAGGTATTCGGCCTCTTCACTGCCACGACCAAATACAAAGGGATCACCGCCTTTGAGGCGAACTATGGTTCGTTTTGAAGCGGCGAGCTTGACCAGCAGTGCGTTGATCTCCTGCTGGGGTAAGGTGTGTTTGCCGGTTCTTTTGCCCACATAGATACGGCTGGCACCAGGTGGGATCTGTTCCAGAATTTCGTCTGAGACCAGACGGTCATATACGACCACATCGGAATTCTGCAACAGACGCAGCGCCTTGACGGTTAGCAAATCAGGATCGCCAGGGCCGGTTCCGACCAGATAGACACGGGCTTTTGACATTGTACTGGCTCCTCGTCGCGCTAGAAAAAAAGGCGGGGTGAGGAACCCCGCCCAATCAGAGTTTACAACTTTACTTTAGTAAACATCATGCATGGTGTTGTTCACATTGAACTTGCCAGTCGGGGTAACCAGACGCTTGTCCTTGATCACTTTCTTCAGTTTCAGCGTCTTGTCATCCACGATCACCAGGGCCGACTCCTGGCTCTTGCCATTCCAGACAGAGAACCAGACTTCATCGCCTTTCAGGTTATATTCCGGCTGCACCACACGCTTGGGACCCTCGCCCAGTTTGGCCCATTCAGCAATCGGCAACACCTGGTAAGGTTTGTCCAGATTCTTCAGGTCAAACACGGCAACCGTCTGGCTGATCTTGGTATCCGGGTTCAGTGGCGTATCCACGTACAGGTGATGTGACTTGGGATGGGTCTTGATGAACAGCGACCCCCCGCCCTGACCTTTCAATGTCCGCACCACTTTCCAGGCGTTCTTCTTGTGCTTCTTGGGATCGGTACCAATTAGAACGATAGTGTCATCGCCCAGATGGCTGGTCGACCAGACCGGACCGTACTTGGGATCCTTGAAGTTGGCACCACGTCCCGGATGCGGGATCTTGCCGACCTCAACCAGTTTCACCAGCTTGTCCGTCTTCGAATCAACAACCGCAATCTTGTTGGACTTGTTGGCCGCCGTCATGAAGTAACGGTGGGTCGAGTCCCAGCCACCATCGTGCAGATAACGGGCCGCATCGATAGAGGTAATTTCAAGGTTGTCCAGATCAGAATAGTTGACCATCAGCACCTTGCCGGTTTCCTTGACGTTGACGATGAACTCCGGATGCTCATGTGATGCCACGATGGCAGCGACACGCGGTTCCGGATGATATTCCTGGGTATCCACGGTCATGCCACGGGTGGACACGATCTTCAGTGGTTCCAGGGTATTGCCATTCATAATCACAAACTGCGGCGGCCAGTAACTGCCTGCAATGGCGTACTTGTCCTCGAAACCCTTGTACTTGGAAGTTTCCACCGAACGTGCTTCCATACCGACCTTGATTTCAGCCACGTTGCCCGGTTGTTTCATCCACAGGTCGATAAGATTGACCCTGGCGTCACGGCCAATCACGAACAGGTAGCGACCCGATGTGGACAGCCGTGAAATATGTACGGCGTAACCGGTATCGATGACATTGATGATTTCCTTCTTATCACCATCCACCAGCGCGATCTGTCCGGCGTCACGCAGGGTGACCGAGAACACGTTCTTCAGGTTGTAGTTGTTCATCTTTTTCTTGGGCCGCTTTTCAGGCGGTACAATCACCTTCCAGCTCGCCTTCATTTCCTTCATGCCCCATTCCGGCGGGACCGGTGGTTCTTGTTGCAGGTAGCGGGCCATGATATCGACCTGCTCTTCGGTCATTTCACCGGAGGTTCCCCAGTTCGGCATGCCGGCTGGTGAGCCGTAGGTAATGAAGGCTTTCAGATACTCGGTTCCCTTGGGCAGGGTAATGTCCGGAGTGAGTGGCTTGCCGGTCGCACCCTTGCGCAGCACCCCATGACAGCCCGCACAACGTTCAAAGAAAATTTTCTTGGCGACGGCGAATTCCTGTGGCGTCAACGGTGGCGCCTTGGGTGACAAGGTTTCCTTGGCACTTTCCGGGCTAATCGGCACCGGCGCGCCCTTGTAGCGCATTTCCTCTTCAGGTGTACCGGGATGCTCGCCACTCGCTGCCAGTACCGGGCCAGCAGTCAATGACAGGGCCAGAACAGCCCCCATCACATGGGCCAGATTCGATTGATTCATGTTCTTCCCCTCCAGTATGAGAATGTTTGTAGACTGATACTCACCCCGGCGGCGCTAAATCGCCTTGATATAAATCAAATCACACCGGTGATTTTCGGATTTCCGGGAACAACCTGCCGCCCTTTGGCAGCATGATTTACTTAGTGAATTCCTCAGGTACTTGAAGGCGCTGACGGTTTGTCGGATGTTGCGATGGTTTTACTGGCCAGTCGGCTATGGCGTTCCCGCTTCCTGCGTTTCTCAGCCAGCGGTGGGCATTTTTGATCATTCCAGTAAGTTACCTGGCAGTCCAAACAGTAATGGCATTCATTGGCATTGATTTCGCCAGTGGATCGAATCGCCCGCACTTCGCATTCCTGCCGACAGATCTGGCAGGGCCGGCCACATTCCTTGCGCCGTCGCAACCATTCAAAAATGCGGAACTTGGATGGAAAAGTCAACGCTGCCCCAAGTGGGCATAGATAGCGGCAATAGAACTTTCGGTTGAACGCCGCCAACAGCAGCAGTCCGCCAGCATAGAATACATAACTCCATTCGCGCTGGAAGCGCATGGTCACTGCTGTCTTGAACGGTTCGACCTCGGCATATCGTTCAGCCAGTGATAATGACTGCATGGACAGGGCAAACAGACCCAACAAAATAATATATTTGATTGCCCATAGCCGTTCGTGCACCACTTCCGGGAACTCAAAAGTTGGCAGTCTGAGTCGTTCACCAATCCGGAAAATCAGTTCCTGCATAGCGCCGAACGGACACAACCAGCCACAGTACACGCCCCTTCCCCATAACAGAATGGTGACTGCCACAAAGCCCCACAGCAGGAACATGGTCGGCTCGATAAGGAAATTTTCCCAGCTAAATCCCCTCACAAATGAATGGATAAATGTGAATACATTGACGATCGATAACTGCGCCAGGGCATACCAGCCAATAAAAACAGCGGTATAAACCAGAAATCCGTTCCGTAACCAGGTCAGTAGAGTCGGATGGCGGGTCAGCCAGTCCTGTAAAACCAGAATCAGCGTCAGTACGAACAGGCCCATGCACAATATAGCAATCTGCCATTTACGGCCCTTCCAGACATAGATCCAAATAGGTTCATCCAGACTTTTTGTTTCGGCACTGGTTGGCTTATTTTGCCCTTTTATCAGCCCACGCGCTGCCGCCACTTTATTCATGCTACGGTTAATGGTGGCATTAAGCACCATTACTGTTATGGTGGCACCACTAATCGTATCAATCGCCTTGTAACCATTCCGATCTTTGCCGCCGATCTTTATTTTGTCACTGACATATTTACCAACATACTGATCAATAAAGACTTGCAAATCTGCATCGGAGACGCCTACCAGCAGGATAGGCTCTTCGTGATGCACGATTTTCACACCGACAATCCTGCCGCTCATATCGAACCCCACCAGGGTCCGGATAGGCTTGCCCGAATAAGCCGGAATCTTGATTACATCATCGGTGTAATAAACATATCCCAGAAGCCGGTTCCCGTTGTAAACGGGCGCCGCCGGTGGATCGCCTTCCAGTTTTCCAACATTGTCTGCGTCGGGAAAAAATTTCTGGATAATCGAAAAATGATCTTGCACCGTGGTACTGGCCGGAGCTACAACCGGTAACAACAAGGCACATAACAAGAGAATAAATTTCACAGGCATTTAGTCAGTCTAGCGTCCCATCTCTATGGTTAGCATTGACCGAGGTCAATCAGGTTCATTGGGTCAGACGGGCGTATAGTAAGGGTAGTTCACGCGGCAGATCAGAGGGTTTGCGAATAACAACATAGGCACCACTGCCAAACAGATGGGGCAGATAATCACCGGCCTTCTGGTCAATGGTCACACAGAAGGGCTGCAACCCCTGGCGCCGCGCTTCAATCAACGCCATGCGTGTATCCTCGATGCCATAACGTCCCTCGTACAGATCCAGGTCGTTGGGTTTACCGTCGGTCAATAGCAGCAATAATCGCTGACTGGTCGGCTGACTGGCCAGCAAGGTACTGGCATGCCGGATGGCGGCACCCATGCGAGTATAGAAACCAGGCTTGATCTGCTGTATACGACCACGGCTGCGTGCGGTGTGCGTCTCGCTGAATGATTTCAGAGTATGAAAGCGCACATGCTCACGTCGCCGCGAAGAAAAACCATACATGGCAAACTGATCACCAGTGGCGGACATCGCCTCGGCGAACAACATCAGACTGTCACGAATCACGTCGATGATGCGGGCATGATTATTGACCCAGGCGTCTGTCGAAAGGGAAAGATCTGCCAGCAGCAGGCAGGCCAGGTCCCGTTGCCCGCCCCGAAAATCCCGGTACAACCCCTGCTCTGCCACGGCATGCCCGATCCGGCGCTCAGTGGTGTGGATCAGCAAGGCCTCCAGATCAATTTCGCTGCCCTCCTGCTGGGCGCGATACCAGACCCGTTGAGGTACCAGTGCCTCGAACTGGCCACGCAGATGCCGCGCCGTTGCACGCAAGCTGACAGGCAGTTCAACGGGTTCGGCGTCCAGCGCTACCATCGGTTGAATGCGGCAATAATCAGTAACCAGCCTTGACTTGCGGTAGTCCCATTCTGGGTAAAGGATACCGTCTCCCAGCGGCGTGTCATCATTGCCTGCCGCTGGCAGATCCAGATCAAAGCGGATTCGCTTGGCGGTAGTACGGCTATCACGCGCCACGCTCAGCTTGTCGAGATCACGGGCCGTGTCCTCGGCAGTCGCCAGGTCCTCATCCTCGTCAGTGGTGCGATCCACCTTGACGTACTCCGCCCAGCTGAAGATGTTCTCAAACCGATCCAGCACCAGACCCTTCTGGCCATCCGGCATCTCAACCTGCTCGGCCCGGTAACGACGTACTTCTTCCGGCTGCACCACCTCGCCGCCTGCTTCGGGTGTAGCATCTTCATCGGTAATCGGTGCCGCCTGTCCCGAGGCGGGTGGCGCCGGATGCAACCAGAGATATACCGGCTGCAGCGGCGAACGGACGGATGGCAACTCACTGACTGAACCGGGCTTCAACAAAGCGGCCTGGATTGCCCGTTCCTGCTCTGCCTCGTCATCCGGCAGGGCATCGGGATCAGGGCGCAGAGCCAGCTGGGCCTTGACCAGTCGCATATAGCGGTCTGCCAGTCCCGGAAAGCGCTTGAGTACACGACAACTCAACCACTGGTTGTACACGAACCAGTCCTTTGGAATACGGGTGTCACCTGATGCCAGCGCCGCCAGCCACAGATACAGATCGCGGTTCAGCGCTATGTCGGGAAACACATCTATCACTGCAGGCAGATGCAGTGCTTCATCATTGCGCCAGCCAAGTTCCACTTGCCGATGACTGCCCGCTACGCGTTGCAACCAGGATCGTCGTGCGCCGTGTTCGGTTGCCATCGCCGTCTCTATTTTCAGCCCCCCGTCTCCGCCCAGTGCCCGGAACAAAATTCCGACCGTAAACCGCACTTCTTCAAGTCGCACCGCTGCCTTGGGAAAACACTGACAGGCCGAACGGGTAATCAGACGATGCCAGAGCAGACCAACATGCTCCTCGAACTCGACCATGCGATGAATGGTGTGAAATGGGTTACGCATATCGCTATATTCTCTTCGCCAAATTTTAAACTGTCAGAAGAGAGTTCTTTTCAACCAACAGGCGTTCTGTTTATCAAGATCATGCTTTTTCTGCAGCCTTGATAATGGTCATCAATGTGTTTAGCGATTGCTCTCCTGCAAGGCCGATTGACCACGCCGCCAGCTAAGCAATGAGGGCTGGCCCCGTTGTTGTTGTACCTGTTCGCAGGCGCTCAGGCATTGGCCACATTCCGTACAGGTAAACATGCGTCGTTTGATTGAACGGGGCTTGAGGCGCATGGGACATTCATCCTCGCAACTGTTATTACAGCCCTTGCAACGCGCAGCATAAGCTCGATCAAAACTTACAACCTGGGCATGGCGGTTGGCCATCCAGACATAACTCTGGAACACTCCGACCGCGCAGGCAAAACGACAAAACAGGTGCCGGGCAAACATGAATTCAATCGATAACAGAACCGTACCGGCAACAATAAACAGCAACTGGTTACGGGTCAGGCTGAGGTGCCACAAGTTGCTATAGATTTCCGCCGGCGGCAGCAGGTAGGTCAGCAACACCACTGCCCACAAAAACGCAAAGCCCAGCACTGCCGGCACCAGCAGTAGCCAGTAACCACGACTCTTTGGCAGAGGCGAGCCATCCGGCCGGTGGGTGGCCAGCCGCTCCCGGTCCCACAGACTGGCCTTGCCAATCGTGCGACGCATCAGGCCATTGATCATTTCCACCACCGAAAAATGCGGGCACAACCAGCCACAATACAGACGGCCATATTTCCAGGATACCCAGCCAAACAACAACACTATGCCAAACAGTGGTAAAAAGCCGCGCAGAATAATGTTAAGAGTCGCTTCCAGTGGCGTCGCCTTGCCGGCCAGAAGGGGATCCAGGCCCAGGGTCCAGGCTTGACCGAAGAAGATGGCGTGATCAAGGGTGAGATCGTAACGAAAAATATCCAGCACCGGCGCCAGCAAAAACAGTACAAAAAACCCGGCCTGCAACCAGCGCCGCTTGCGTTGCCGCGCCGTACCCAGGCTGACCCCTGCCCAACTTCCCGTGCCAGAGCAAGTGTGGCAGGCTTCACCCATCATTCAACTCCGGGCAGGGCCGGCCAACCAACGGAAAACGAAAACTTTGCCCTGCCATGGCCTTTGCAAGCCCCAGGGTCCCGAGCAACACCAGGGTGGCGTGCACTGTGGTGAAGTAAATAATCACCACCATCCAGGTATGAGGCGAGTCATAACCGCCCAACAGGATAATCAGGCCATTGGCAACGACCAGGATCAAACCGGCCCACAGACTTGCCGTCAGGGTCTGGGCCAGATGGCAACGGGCCAGCGGCGGAGCACTCCGGTGGTGTCGCAGGTACAGGCCAAGCAGGCCCAGAAATGCAATGCCGGGTAGCAGCAAAAGATTGGTCAGATACAGTGCTTCGGCCAGCACCGCGACCCCCTGCCCCGGCGGCGAGCCGTCACTATGATTAGCGTCCGAAGGTGGCATAGACGACCTCCATCAGGGCCGCGACGGTTTCTTCATCATCCGAAAGCGGTTCGACCATCGCGGCGCGACAGGCCTCCACGGGATCAAAACCGCCTGCGATCAGGGTTGCCGTGTACACCAACAGGCGGGTGCTGGCGCTTTCTTCCAGATCGTGGTCTTTCAGCGCACGCAGGGCTTGTGCCAGGGATACCAGCGTCTTGGCCAGGTGCGCCTCAATACCCGTCTCTTGCCGCACAATGGTTTCCTCCTGCGCCGGCGCCGGATAGTCAAAGCGCAAGGAAACAAACCGCTGACGAGTGCTGGGTTTCATGCCCTTTAGCAAATTTTGATAACCGGGATTGTACGACACCACCAGCATGAAACCGGGCGGCGCCTGCAGAACTTCACCGGTCCGCTCGATGGGCAGAATGCGTCGATCATCCGACAGGGGATGCAGAACTACGGTGGTGTCCTTGCGGGCCTCCACCACTTCATCCAGGTAACAAATACCGCCTTCGCGAACCGCCCGGGTCAGTGGACCATCCACCCAGTAGGTTTCCCCGTCACCGATCAGGTGCCGGCCTACCAG
>JAJDNN010000039.1 GCA_022340685.1 Pseudomonadota bacterium | reverse complement strand
CCAGCAAGCGAGCGATGGCGGCACACAGTTTTGCCGTGTCGCGAACCTGCAGGCCAGCCTCCCGTTCGAGGAAGATCTGTACCTCGTCCTGAAAGTTGGCCATGTGAGGTCCGAAGATGACCGCCTTGCCGTTGCGTGCATCTTCCAGAATATTCTGACCACCGAATGCCGCAAACGAACCCCCCATGATCACAAAGGCACTGCCGGCGATAAAGGCTGTAAGTTCGCCAAAGGTATCGGCCAGATAAATCCGGGTATCGGGGTGCAGCGGCTCCCCGCGGCTGCGCACCGCGACGTTCATGTCGAAACCCGCAATGTCCCTGAGAATCCGGGACAGGCGTCGGGGATGGCGCGGCACGATGATCAGAAGGTGATCGGCGAGGTCCAGCTTTTGCCAACACTCCACAATCTGCTTTTCCTCGCCCGGACGGGTCGAGGCGGCCAGCACATATGGCCGGTCCGCCTGAAATGGTTCCGCCACCGACTGGCTGGCGGCGGCGAACTTGAGATTACCCGCCACGGACAGATAGTCGGGATTGAAGGCCAGGTTGCGGAAATGTTCCGCATCCTGTGCGGAACGGGCCAGGATGGCATAGACCGATTCCAGGGTGCGGTAGTAAATCTGCCGGATAGGCATCGGCGCCTCACTGGTGCGCTTTGAGATCCGGCCGTTGATAATGGTAATGGGCGCGCCGAGGTAATGAGCCTGTAAATACAGATTGGGCCACAATTCGGTTTCCACCACGAGGCTGGCGCGGGGCCGGATCCGGTCCAGGAATCGCCTGACGGCAAACTGCCAGTCGATGGGCAGGTAGTGACAGGGGATCTGGGCGGGCAGGGTGCGGCAGGCGGTGGCATGACCACTGGGCGTATTGACGGTCAACAGCAGCTTCAGGTCTGGATGGCGTTTGCCCAGTAGTCGGATCAGCGGCATCACCGCATTCACTTCACCCACTGAGGCGGCGTGCAGCCAGATGTCGAACGGGCCAGCGGGATACCCGCCCAGCCCCAGCCTTTCCCGCAGATATGTATTGCTGCGATTGCGCCACGCGGTCCATACGGTATAGAACATGGCGGGCAGGCTGAGCAGTCCCAGCAAGCGGCTGTAACGGCGCAGGTTTTTGTCCCGACGAGCCGGATAAAACTGGGGTTCGCCCCGGGGCCGGGTGCGAAAACGCCGGTGGCCCCACAGGTACTGGACGGGTGTGCGTCGTACCTGCACTTCGATGGCCTGATTTATTTGTGTGGCATCGAGCACATCATTGCCGATGGGAAAATTTTTCAGTGCGGTACCGAATGCCACGCGGTACCCCTGGTTGTCCGGAAGCCGTTCATGATAGCCGGGAATCACCGGGCAGCCGGTCCGTGCGGCCAGACGGGACATCACCGTCAGGGTTGAGGTCGGGATTCCCATAAAAGGGGCGAAGACCGAATGACGCCCACCAAAATCCTGATCCGGCGCGATCCATACGATATGCCCCTTGCGCAGTTCACGCAGGATGCTGCGCAGATCGCTGCTCGGCAGGACGTCCGCGCTGTAGGTCCGTCGAGCCCGTAACATGACAGTTTCAAACAGACGATCATGGGCAGGCTTGTAGGTCAGGAAAAAATCCTGCAAAGCATAGGTAATCAGTCGGCCTGCAATTTCCACCGTGGTGTAGTGCCCGCCCAGGACCAACACACCTTTGTTTTGCTGCCGGGCCGCTGCAATATTGTCCAGTCCTTCAATCTGCAGCAGGGGCTTGACTTTTTTATCCGGTGCCCACCAGGCCAGGGCCGATTCGAAAATGGCGATAGTGGCGGAATAAAAACTTTCGCGCACAATCCGGTGGCGGGTTTTAGTATCCAGCTCCGGAAAGGTTTTCTCGATGTTAATGCGTGTAATCTGGCGTCGCTTCGGCATGATGTAATACCCCAGCCAGCCAAGGCCGGTGCCCAGTCGAACAAGCGAGGCATAGGGTAAAAGCACGCTCAGGCGCAGCAATCCGAGTACCAGCCAGGTTGGCCAGTAACGTGGCCCCAGGTACTGGCGGACAGGAAAAGGGGTGGGGTCAGACATGAAAAGAGTGGCTAGGTTGTCAGGGTAAAAAAAAGCGTCACCGCTGCCGGGGCCTACCTACCGTACCAGGCGGGCCAGCGCCTTGAATTCTGGGTGGGTGGCGTCACGCAGCCATTCGAAGATGACGGATTCAGCGTTGGTGACAATGATGCCTGCCTGGCGCAGGCGGGCCAGCGCATTCTTGAAATGCCGTTTTTGACGGGAGCAAACCGCGTCTGCCACCACGAAAACCTGATAGCCAAGTTGTTGCAGCTGCAGGGCGGTCTGCAATACACAGACATGAGCCTCCATGCCACACAGGATCACCTGGTGCCGATGCAGACTGGCCAGGCGGGACTTGAAGTCCTCAACCGCGGCACAGGAAAAGCAGGTTTTCTCGATCGCTGCCGCGTCGGTCAGGCGGGTAGCCAGCGTCGCGTCGGTGTTTCCCAGTCCGGCAGGGTACTGCTCGGTATGGGTCAGAGGAATGCTCAGCAACCGGGCTGCCTCGGCCAGCAAACCGGCATGGTGCAGGGTCTGCTCGCGCGGCGCATCCGGCATGGCCGCCACCAGCCGTTGCTGGATATCGATGAAGACCAACTGGCTGGTTGCTGCCTCGCAGAGAGCCGGTGTTGTCATGGTATGGGTTCGGAGTTCGTGGTCAGCTGGTTGATCGCGACCACATCCTGCTCGGTCAGGATACCGGCGGCCTTTTTGAGTTTCAGGGTTTCGAGCAGGTAGGTATAGCGAGAACGTGCATAGTCACGTTCGGCCCGGTATACATCCTGGCGAGAGTTCAGAACGTCAACCGCAGTACGGGTACCGACTTCATACCCTGCCTCGGTGGCCTTGAGTGCGGTGCGGGATGATTTGAGCGCTTGCTTGAAAGCAACCACGGTGCTGATGTTGGCCTGTACATTCAAGAAGGAAGTACGAGCGTTCAGTTCGGTTGCCCGCAGTTCCTGATTGAACAGTTCTTTTGACTTGGCGAACAGGTAGGAAGCCTCTCGAGTATTGGAAACGATCAGGTTACCCTCATAAATGGGCAGGTTCAGTTGCAGTCCGATGCGAGCGTCATCAGTATCGGCGCCGGTAACATCAGAAAACAGTGCGCCATCCTGCTGGGTACGACCGGCACTCGCAACGAGGTCGAGCGTCGGGTAGTGGCCAGACTTTGCTACATCGACTTGTTCGCGGGCAATATCCATCGCCTTTTTGGCCGCGATCAGGGTCAGACTCCGCTCCTTGGCCGTTTTAACCCATTCTTCCTGGTTGTCCGGCTCGGGGGGTAGAAGGGGGACCTTCGGTACCAAGGGCGCAATCGTCTGGGGAAACTGGCCCGTGACTTCGCGCAATTTTTCCCGCGAGTTGGCGACCAGGTTCACTGCCTCAATCCGCTGGGCGCTGGACTGATCGTAGCGTGCCTGTGATTCGGCTACGTCGGTGATTGCGACCAGGCCCACATTGAAGCGCTGCTTGGTCTGGTTAAGCTGTTCACCAATGGCCTCTTGCTCTGCAGTAACAAAATTCAGGTTATCGAGTGAACCGAGCAGGGTGAAATAACGGTCCGCGACCCGGACGATCAGTTCCTGCGTAACATTGTTGAACGTGGCCGCGGCCTGGGCAACCTGGTACTTGGCCTGCCGGTACTGGGCGAAATAGTCATTGTGAAAAATCGCCTGTTTCAGACTCAGGCTGTAACCGTAGGCACTGTAGTTCTTGTCGCCAACGGCTCCGCTATATTGGGTATTAATCCGGTCGTAATCAGCGGACAAATTCAGGGTTGGCAGAAACTGGGCAAAGCTCTGGTTCTGGATTTCCTTGGTGGCAAAAAACTGTTGCTTGGCGGCAAGGAAGATCGGATCGTTTTGCATCGCCAATTTGTAGATTTCCAGCAGGTTTTCAGCATATCCCGGCAGGCTGAGAGTCAGGCCGAGGGCACCGAGTAATAAACGTTTTCGCATTGTTTTGCCTATAGGTGGATGGAGTTTCTGATGGGCCCGGGGTCAGATGGCGGTTATCAGGCCGCTATTATAGGCGTCTGTCAGGTAAAGCGAAATCCTGCGGGTAAGAAGTCCTCAATACCGTGGCATGCGTGGGTCGAGCTCACTTGCCCACCTTTCCACACCTCCGGCAAGGTTAATGACCGTGTTAAATGCCAGGTGGTCTAGGTACAAGGCGATATGCCGGCTGCGGATGCCGTGGTGGCAAATCACCACGGTAGGTCGGCTTCGGTCCAGTTCTTCGACCCGGGACGGCACCTGACTCATGGGCATCAATACCGAGCCCGGCAAGTGGCAGATGTCGAATTCCCATGCTTCGCGGACATCCAGCAGCAGGGGTGGTGAAGCTGCGTGTTGCAAAAATTCCTGTAATTCCTGCGGACCGTAGTGGAGCATGCAGGACTAAAACTGGAAACGATCTGGCTGGGGTGCATTGATTAACGGCGGCAAATCGGTCTCGAGCAGATTTTCCTCGCTCCAGTCCGATTCGCCCGTTCGGCTGATAAGCCTGACTTCCATCACGGGGGAATCACCGACGATAACCAGCAGGCGTCCGCCAAGCTTGAGCTGTTCGCGTAAACCATCGGGCAACAACGGTAACGAACCGGTCAGAACCATCGCGTCATAAGGCGCGTGCCTGTCCCAGCCCAGCGCCCCGTCACCTGTCTCAAGCGTGACGTTGTGGATTCCGTGAGCGGCCAGTGTTTCACCTGCCTGGCGGGTCATGTCCGGATTGATGTCAACACTGAATACATGGCGCGCCAGACGTGCCAGCAGGGCGGTGACGTAACCGCTGCCGGTGCCGATCTCCAACACTGTTTCGGTGGGCTGGATGTTGAGCGCCTGCAGGATGCGCGCAACCAGCTTGGGTGGCATCATGACCTGGTCATTGCCCAGCGGAATGGCAGTGTCGGTAAACGCCAGGCTGCGGTAGGGCGCCGGGACGAAGTCTTCACGTGGGATGTCGGCCATCAACGCCAGCACCCGCTCATCCAGCACGTCCCAGGGACGGATTTGCTGTTCTATCATGTTGAAGCGGGCGTGTTCCAGGCTCATATCACTCATGGTCGTGTCCGTGTGGCGTTTTCAAGGGCCACAAGGTTACGGTGATCTGCCCTGACTGGCAAGCCGGCACGGTTTACCATGGGGACCTGGTATGGGACCCGGCAAAGGTGTCCCTGTAAATAAAAAGTTATTATCTATTCAACAGCTTAGCCGACGGCAGCTTGCAAATGCCGGACGCTTCCAGTAACGTGTTTTGTCTAACTGCGAGGGGTGCTCCCGGCGCCAGGCCGGCGGGCTGAGAAATACCCTTTGAACCTGAACCGGCTCGCACCGGCGTAGGAACAGCGGTCCCGTACCATGTCATTTCCTATGCCCCTGGCCGTGCAAGCCCGACCACAGGATATTTAAGCATGAGCGCCATTCCCGACGAATTCCTTAGCAAGACCGCCCGCATCGACGCGGCGTCGGTACAGCCGTTTCCCAATTCCCGTAAAATCTACGTGACGGGTAGCCGTCCCGATATCCGTGTTCCCATGCGCGAAATCGCCCTGACCGATACCCTCACTGAACGGGGTACCGAGAAGAACCCACCGCTTACCATCTACGATACGTCCGGTCCCTACACCGATCCCGACGTTGATATCGACATTCGCCGTGGCCTGCCCGACGTACGCAGCCCGTGGATCAAGGCGCGCGGGGATACCGAGGTACTGTCCGACCAGACCTCTGAGTA
>JAJDNN010000024.1 GCA_022340685.1 Pseudomonadota bacterium | reverse complement strand
TCCAGCACACTTATCTTGCCGGGAGTACGCACGCGTTTAATGCAGTTTCCTTCATCCAGCACCGCTACCCCGGCTGAATCATAGCCGCGATATTCCAGTCGCCTCAGGCCATCCACCAGTACCGGGACAACATCCTGTCTTGCAATAGCACCTACGATTCCACACATAAAATCAAATTCGAATTGGGTTGATTGATTGGCAAGGCTTGATCATACTGCTTTTCCTTTAATTCCTGCTTTTTACTGAATTTATAGTCGATAACACGCGAATGATAACTGCAAAGCAAAGCGCCGTAACTATGTCCTAATGCTTACTTGTTATGCGGTAATCCGCCGACACAGCGCACTTCGGCCCACTTCAACTCCGCTACTAACACCAGCTTGCGCGGTTTCACAATTTGGCTTTGAAGAAAATGAGCGCTCTCCGGTCCTCGTCACTTTTCCTTCTTGGGTCGAATCCAGTTTTTGATGCTTTTCTGCTTGACCCGGCTCAGGGTCAATTCACCCTCCGGCGCATCTGCCGTCAGTGTGGTTCCCGCACCCAGAGTGGCATCGTCTCCGACAGTTATAGGGGCAACAAGCTGGGAGTCCGAACCGATAAATACCCGGTCCCCGATAATGGTTCGATGTTTATTGGCCCCATCATAATTGCAGGTGATGGTTCCCGCCCCAATATTGACCTTGGCGCCCATCGTGGTGTCACCAATATAACTGAGATGGTTAATCTTGCTGCCTTCCCCAATTTGGCTATTTTTGATCTCGACAAAATTACCCACATGAGATTGAGCCGAAAGTTCGGTACCCGGACGGAGTCGGGCGTACGGGCCGATTATTGCGCCGCGACCGATACGCGACTGCTCAATGACACACATCGCCTTGATCTCAACATCGTCAGCGATAATGCTGTCGCTAATAACACAGCCAGGACCGATGCGGACATTGCTACCGATACTCACCTTACCCGACAGGACCACATTGATGTCGATGGTAACGTCCTGGCCGCAGCTGACCTCCCCCCGCACGTCCAGCCGTGAGGGATCAAGAACGGTCACCCCGGCGGCCATGAGCCGGTTGGCCTGATTCAGCTGATAATTGCGTTCCAGCACCATGAGCTGGGCGCGACTGTTCACACCCGCAACTTCATATTCATTATCCGGATGCGTGGTCTGTACCCGGATCCCGTCGACTACCGCCATCGCAATGGTATCGGTCAGATAGTATTCCTGCTGGGCATTTTTGTTTTCAAGCTTTCCCAACCATTGATGCAGGTGCCCGGCCGGAGTCGCCAACATGCCGGTATTTATTTCCGTAATCTGCCGTTCGCTTTCGCTGGCATCTTTTTCTTCCACAATCGCGGTAACTGCACCGTGCTCGTTACGCACAATCCTGCCATAGCCGACGGGATCAGCCAGGTGAACGGTCAACAGGCCAAATCCTTCATTACCCAACCTTACCAGCTCGGCCAGGGTATCTGTACGCACCATGGGGACATCACCATACAGCACCAGTACGGTGCTGTCCGGGTCCACATTCGGCATGGCCTGCTCGACAGCGTGCCCGGTGCCCAGTTGCTCCGCTTGTTCTACCCAGGTCAGATCGTCACTGGCCAGCGCAGCAGTTACCTGCTCACCGCCATGTCCGTAAACAACAATAATTCTCGCCGGGTTCAGACGGCGGGCTGCATCGATGACATGCATCAACATGGGCTTGCCTGCCAGGGGGTGTAGGACCTTGGGTATGGCGGACTTCATGCGTGTACCCTGACCAGCGGCAAGGATGATGATGTTTAATATTGGGGCGGTGGACATGCGACGATGTTCTGCGATTCTGGTGGTCAGTGCATCAAGGGATGGTTCTGGACTACTACGCCAGTTGTTGCTTCTGATTCGCTGGCATCCCGAACGTCCTTGGTGGTGATCCTGAATTTCATGGTCTTGCCGGCAAACGGATGGTTGCCGTCAAGGGTGATCCGGCCATCCTTGATTTCGGTCACTGTCATGGTGATGGATTCGCCAATTTCGTTCTGGAACTCGGCTTCAGCGCCGATTTCCCGAAACTCGGGGGGCACATTGTCAATTACGTCACTGTAAGTCTTGCTTGGATCATAGATACCAAATCCTTCTTCCGGACTCAGGGTCACTTCAATGACATCACCCGGCCCCGCACCTTCCAGCGCCTCCGCCACCTTTGGGAACAGGTCACTATTTGCGTCTCCATGTAGATAACTGACCGGTATATCCGATTGCTCCTGCACCTCACCCTGATCATTAAAAATCATGTAGGTCAGACTAACAACCTTGTTCTTCCCGACTTTCTGCTCGCTCATGCGTAATTACCGGTTTTCAAATAGAAAAGGGCAGTAATCGACTGCCCTTGGAGTTATTACAGATGGGAAGCCTGCTCAACGATTTAGTTTTTTGCGCATCCGCTCAATTGCCTGTAACTGGGCCACCGCTTCGGCCAGCTTGGCCTGGGCTTCGGCCAGCTCCATTTGGCCCGCCTTGTCCTTGAGGGCATCTTCTGCGGCCTGCTTGG
The DNA here is from genome assembly GCA_022340685.1 of Pseudomonadota bacterium. Classification (GTDB taxonomy): domain Bacteria; phylum Pseudomonadota; class Gammaproteobacteria; order UBA6429; family Thiohalophilaceae; genus JAJDNN01. The sequence goes on along the minus strand of JAJDNN010000024.1, from coordinate 12,863 downwards.
CCTCCAGCGCCGCGGCTTCATCCAGATCACGCGCCCTGACACAGGTATCGGACAAAATGGTGACGGCATGAGGCTGTACTTCCAGGATCCCGCCTGAAACATAAAAGGACTCTTCCTCTCCACCCTGCTTGGTCACGCGGACTTCACCGGGCTTGAGCGTCGTGAGCATCTGAGTATGACGGGGATAAATTCCCACTTCGCCCATAATTGCCGGCGCGACAACGATCTCTACGGTACCGGAAAAGATCTCCGCTTCTGCACTGACAATATTGGCATGCATGGTCATGGCCATTACTTTACTCCTTGGCGCGCAGAATTAAAGGGTCTTGGCCTTTTCGACCACTTCTTCGATCCCGCCAACCATGTAAAAAGCCTGTTCCGGCAGGTCGTCATAATCACCATTCACAATCCCCTTGAAGCTCGACACAGTATCCTTCAGGGAAACATACTTGCCGGGGGCACCGGTAAATACTTCGGCAACGAAGAACGGCTGGGACAGGAAACGCTGGATTTTACGGGCCCGGGAGACGATCAGCTTGTCTTCCTCAGACAGTTCGTCCATCCCCAGAATGGCGATAATGTCCTTCAGTTCCTTATAACGCTGCAGGGTCCCCTGCACGTCACGCGCTACGTTGTAGTGTTCTTCCCCGATGACCAGCGGATCCAGTTGGCGTGAGGTGGAGTCAAGCGGGTCTACCGCCGGGTAGATACCCAGCTCGGCAATCTGGCGCGACAGCACCAGGGTCGCATCCAGATGCGAGAACGTGGTGGCTGGCGAGGGGTCGGTCAAGTCATCAGCCGGAACATAGACCGCCTGGAAAGAAGTAATGGAACCGGTCTTGGTGGAGGTGATGCGCTCCTGCAATACGCCCATTTCCGCAGCCAGGGTCGGCTGGTAACCCACTGCGGACGGCATCCGGCCCAGCAGGGCGGACACTTCGGTTCCGGCCAGGGTGTAACGGTAGATATTGTCGATAAACATCAGCACGTCACGGCCTTCGTCCCGAAAATACTCGGCCATGGTCAGGCCGGTCAGGGCCACACGCAAACGGTTGCCGGGCGGCTCGTTCATCTGACCGTATACCAGCGCCACCTTGTCGAGGACGCCGCCTTCGGCCATTTCATGATAAAAGTCGTTACCCTCACGGGTACGTTCACCCACCCCGGCGAATACGGAATAACCGCTGTGCTCCACGGCAATGTTACGGATCAGTTCCATCAGGGTCACAGTCTTGCCCACACCGGCACCACCGAACAGACCAATCTTGCCACCCTTGGCAATGGGCATGACCAGATCGATAACCTTGATGCCGGTTTCAAGAATTTCCAGCGAGGCGGCCTGTTCATCATAGGCCGGAGCTTTTCGGTGAATAGGCATTTTTGTGTCCGTTTCTACCGGGCCCTGTTCGTCTACCGGGTTACCCAGCACATCCATAATCCGCCCCAGGGTTTTGGTTCCCACCGGCACCTTGATGGGTGCGCCGCTGTCATTGACGTGCAATTCCCGCTTCAGCCCATCGGTAGAACCCATTGCGATGGTTCGCACCACGCCGTCACCCAACTGCTGTTGCACCTCCAGCGTCAATCCAGTGTCTTCCACGTTTAGGGCGTTATACAACTTGGGCATGGCATCCCGCGGAAACTCCACGTCAACTACCGCGCCAATAATTTGTACAATTTTTCCAGCACTCATTACTCGTTCCTCAATTTTCAAATCTTTATGGCAAAAACGGCTTTTCCCGAGCTATAAATCTGTATCCTGGTTAAACCGCTCCTGCACCAAATATCAACTAAACTGCAGCCGCACCCGATACAATTTCTGACAGTTCCTGGGTAATCGCAGCCTGGCGCGCCTTGTTATAGGCGAGTTGCAATTCATCAATCAGCTCGCCGGCATTGTCGGTGGCACTCTTCATCGCCACCATCCGGGCCGCCATTTCACATGCAATATTTTCTACTACGCCCTGATACACCTGTGACTCGATAAACCGTGACATCAGGCCATCAAGCACCGCTTTTGCATCCGGCTCGTAAATGTAGTCCCAGTGATGCTTGAGTTCTTCCATTTCCTCGTCAGTCGCAACGGGCAACAACTGTTCAATGATCGGCTTCTGGGTCATGGTGTTAACGAAGCGATTGTATACAACATACAGGCGATCAATCTCACCACTGTCAAAGGCATCCAGCATGACCTTTACCGTGCCGATTAAATTCACAATGCCAGGCGTATCGCCAAGGTGGGACGTTTGGCAGATGATATTCCCGAGCCGGGAAAAAAATGATACCGCCTTCTGACCGATGGTACACATTTCGAGCTTGATGCCCTGCTTGTCCCATTCCCGCATTTCTCCCAGCAACTCGCGGAACAAATTATTGTTGAGTCCACCACACAAACCACGATCAGAGGAAATAATGATATATCCGATCCGTTTGACTTCGCGATCCTCTAGCCAGGGGTGATGATACTCGGGGTTCGCCTGGGCCAGATGATGAATGACACTACGCATCTTGTCCGCATAGGGACGCGAGGCTGCCATACGATCCTGGGCCCTACGCATCTTGCTCGCGGCAACCATTTCCATGGCGCGCGTGATTTTCTGAGTATTTGAAATACTCTTGATCTGGGCACGAATCTCTTTACCGCTTGCCATCGTCTGTGTCTCCGCTTACCAGGTGCTGGTGGCCTTGAACTTCTCGATTGCCGCAGTTATCGCGGTTTCGATTTCATCATTAAAGTCGCCGGATTGATTGATGCTGTTCAATAAATCAGACTCATTGGATTTCATGTAAGCCTGCATGGCGTCTTCAAAATCCACCACTTTTTTAACTTCAACGTCATCCAGCAGACCCTTGGTAGCTGCCAGCAGCGAAACAGCCTGTTCCGCAACACTCATCGGCGCGTACTGTTTTTGTTTCATCAGTTCGGTGACGCGCTGACCCCGCTCAATCTGTTTACGTGTGGATTCATCCAGATCCGAGGCAAACTGGGCAAAGGCAGCCAATTCGCGATACTGGGCCAGGTCAAGACGCACCCCGCCACCCAGTTTCTTGATGATCTTTGTCTGCGCAGCACCGCCGACACGGGATACCGACAGACCGGCGTTGATGGCTGGCCGGATGCCGGCGTTGAACAGATCTGACTCGAGGAATATCTGCCCATCGGTAATGGAAATCACGTTGGTTGGCACGAAGGCCGATACGTCGCCAGCCTGGGTTTCAATGATCGGCAGGGCGGTCAGTGAACCGGTTTTGCCCTTGACCTTTCCACCGGTCTTACGTTCGACATATTCCTCATTGACCCGAGCCGCGCGCTCCAGCAATCGCGAGTGCAGGTAGAACACATCACCCGGATAGGCTTCACGGCCCGGCGGACGCCGCAATAGCAGGGAAACCTGGCGATAGGCCCATGCCTGCTTGGTAAGATCGTCATAAATAATCAGCGCATCTTCGCCACGGTCACGGAAATATTCACCCATGGCGCATCCCGCATACGGTGCAATATATTGCATGGCGGCAGACTCAGCCGCCGTGGCCGCTACGACGATAGTGTGTTCCATGGCACCGTGCTCTTCCAGCTTGCGCACCACATTGGCAACTGATGAAGCTTTCTGCCCGATCGCCACGTAGATACAGATAACACCTGTACCCTTCTGGTTGATAATGGCATCAAGTGCCACTGCTGTTTTGCCGGTCTGGCGGTCACCGATAATCAATTCACGCTGGCCCCGTCCAATTGGCACCATCGCATCAATTGCTTTCAGACCAGTCTGCACCGGCTGGTCAACTGACTTACGCCAGTAAACACCGGGCGCGACCTGCTCCACCGGCGCCGTCTGGTTACTTTCGACAGGACCTTTGCCATCGATAGGCATACCGAGGGCATCCACCACCCGGCCCAGCAGACCCTCGCCCACCGGGACTTCGAGGATACGGCCGGTACATTTCACCTTGTCACCTTCGGAAATATGCTCGTAGTCACCCAGAATTACCGCGCCCACAGAGTCGCGTTCAAGGTTAAGTGCCAATCCGTAAGTATTGCCCGGGAATTCAATCATTTCGCCCGCCATTACGTCATCCAGACCGTGAATGCGGACAACGCCGTCAGCCAGGCTGACAACCGTACCTTCATTGCGAGCTTCAGAAACTGTTTCAAAACCTTCGATTCGTTTCTTGATTAGTTCGCTGATTTCAGATGGATTCAATTGCATGTTGGATATCCTTTAAACTATCGCCCTAGTATTGCTCTAGTATCGCCCTAGTGCATCAGTGTGTTGGCAAGCTTTTCCAGTTGGCTGGTGATAGACGCATCAATAACCAGATCGCCGGCCCGTACAACCGCACCGCCGATGATACTGTCGTCGGTTTTGGTAACAAGTGTAACTTCCCTTCCCAGACGTTCTTTCAGCGCATTAATGAGCTGTTTCTGTTGCGCCTTGCTTATCGGAAACGCGGAAGTAACGATGGCCTCGATGGTGCGCTCAGCTTCGGCACGTTGATGTTCGTATTGTTCCGCTATTTCGAACATGACATTCAAACGCTTGTTGGCGGCCAGAACTCGAATAAAGTTTTTACCCTTGTCGTTCAGCGTACCGCCGCAGATATCGACAATGATTTCCGAGAGCGTATGATCGTCCACGTCCGGATTTCCGATCAACGCCTGGACGTCCTTGTTCGCCGTAACCGCTGCAATCGTCTGCAACATATCGGACCAGCCTTTCAGATCGCCCGCTTCCTGTGCCAGGTCAAAAGCAGCCTGGGCATAGGGACGGGCAATGGTGCTTTTTTCAGCCATTGATAATGCCCTTAAATCTGGGAGACCAGATCCTTGAGTAATTCGTCATTGGCACTGGCATCGATTTCTTTTTTCAGAATCTGGCCTGCACCACTGACGACCAGCGCAGCAACCTGGCCACGCAGATGCTCCCGCGCGCGATTAACTTCCTGCTCGATTTCGGCACTGGCGGCGGCAAGAATGCGGCCACTTTCGGCACGCGCATTTTCCTTGGCTTCATCGACAATTTCATTGGCACGTTTGTGTGCCTGGTTAATGATGTCCTGCGCCTGTTGTTTTGCCTCGTGCAGGGTTTCGCCGGCCCGTTTTTGCGCCAGCTCTCGTTCATGCTCGCCACGTTCGGCGGACGCCAGACCATCAGCTATTTTTTTCTTGCGCTCTTCCAGCGCATTCATGATCGGTGGCCACACATAACGCATGCAGAACCAAACGAAAAAGAAGAACGTTATCGTCTGGCCTATCAGGGTTAGATTGATATTCATTCTATAACCTGTGCTATTAGTTCGTCTGAATACGCGCCTGAGATGCCAGGCTTATGCAACAGCGAAGAGTACGTATAATGCAATACCAACGGCAATCATTGGCACCGCGTCGACCAGGCCCATTACGATGAAAAACTGGGTACGTAACATCGGGATCAGTTCAGGTTGACGCGCCGCGCCTTCCAGAAACCGCCCCCCCAGAATGCCGATACCCACGGCTGCACCCAGGGCGCCCAGGCCCATCATCAGCGCACCGGCGATGTATAACAATGCTTGTTCCATTTCTATCTCCTGTACTCGTATAAATGGTAGTAAATGTTAAAAAAAATCAATGCTCACTATGCGCCATATCCAGATACACAATAGTGAGTGTCATAAAAATAAATGCCTGCAAGGTAATAATAAGAATATGGAAGATGGCCCAGCCCAGCTGCAGGAAACCACCAAAGATACCCGTGCCCAAACCGGCACTGTACATCAGCGCGATCAGGATAAAGATCATTTCCCCGGCGTACATGTTGCCAAACAGTCGCAGTGACAGGGAAATTGGTTTGGATATTAGCGACACGAATTCGAGAATAAAGTTTATCGGGATGAACACGACCTGAATGACCGGATTCTTGGCCTGGAACGGCTGCAGTGTCAGCTCACCGGCGAATTTTCCAATTCCCTTTATCTTGATGCTGTAGAACAACACCAGGAAGAACACGGCGAAGGCCATACCGAATGTCGCGTTGGGGTCGGTGCTGGGTACAACCTTGAAATAGACATGGTGCGGGTCCACACCAAACAGGCTGCTGCCGATTACCCCAGCCAATGAAGGCAACCAGTCCACCGGAACCAGATCCATCAGGTTCATCAGGAAGATCCAGACGAAAATGGTGAGTGACAGGGGTGCAATCAGATTGTTCTTGCCACTGAAGGAGCCGCGCACACTGCTGTCGATGAACTCGACGATCCACTCGGCAAAATTGATGATGCCACTCGGGACACCGGCGTCGGCCCGCTTGGCGGCGCGTCGAAACAACCACAGGAACAACAGACCCAGGCTGATGGACCAGAACATGGTATCCACATTGATCGACCAGAAGCCCATTGCACTGGCCTGATCCGGATCATGGGCGAATCCCCAGTGTCCGTCAGGGTGTTTGCCGTAAACCAGATTCTGTAAGTGGTGCTTTATATAATCCGATGAGGTTAGCGTGTCGCTGGCCATATGAGATTAAAACCCAAAATAATTTTTTAAATTCTGTTTCCGGTCAACGCGCTCTCAGCGGGCGACCGAAAAAATAACCGGTCTGCGCCACAATGAATCCGATGAGCAGGGCCAGTGCGTGGAGTTTCATAATGCCCATACCCAGTATGAGCAGGGCGATGACGACTGCAAACCGCATCACCGCACTTTTATAAAACTCTGCCACGCCCTGCATGGCATTCCCGGCCGCCTCATCAGTGGCGATCTTCAATCGCCACGCCCCTGCCAGGGTCCCGGCGATACTGACAGCACCACCATACAGCACCGCCAGGCTAAATTCGTTTCCTTGTGTCAGCAGGGCGACGCCTGCCGCGACCCCTGTCAGTCCGGCCTGGATGAGTACCAGCCTGAAAACCGTACGCCGATAGGCAATGTCATAGACATTTGGCCGGGCGTAACCCATGGACATCGTGCTCCGCACAGGAATTCGGGGGGCGAGTATATCGGCTCCCAGATAGAGGGTCAATGTAGTGAATATATAAGGTTTTTAGTGGATTTTCGGGGCGGAGTTCCAGCCAGTTTACCGAATATAGTATGTCCGGGATTACTTGATATGCGCCAGAATACCGTCCAGCTCATCCAAGCTGTTGTATTGAATCACCAATTTACCCTTACCTTTGCTTGAGTGCTGGATCTGGACCTTGGCGCCCAATTTTTCGGACAGGTCGTCCTGGAAACGCCGGATATCGGGATCCGGTTGTGCTGCCACCTTTTTCTTGCTGGCCGGCTGCTGCAGACGCTTTACTAACTTTTCGGTTTCGCGCACTGACAGACCCCGCTGGCTGACCAGGCCGGCGGCTTCATTCTGGGCCGTACCGGACAGCGACAGTAGTGCCCGAGCATGGCCCATTTCCAGTTTGCCGGCTTCCAGCATTCCCTTGACTTGCGGCTCTAGCGTCAGCAGGCGCAACAGGTTGGTGACCGCGGCACGGGACCGGCCCACGGCGTCGGCTGTTTCCTGGTGAGTCAGCCCGAATTCCTCGATTAGCCGCTGCAGAGCACCGGCTTCCTCGATGGGGTTGAGTTCCTCGCGCTGGATGTTCTCGATCAGGCCCATCGCCATGGCGGACTGATCCGGAACTTCACGGATCACCGCCGGAATTTCGTGCAACCCTGCCAGCTGGGTAGCACGCCAGCGCCGCTCTCCGGCAATCAGTTCGTATTTACCGGACTGGCCAGATAACGGCCGTACCAATACCGGCTGCACAACGCCCTGGGCGCGGATCGAGTCGGCCAGCTCCTGGAGGGCTTCCTCGGCGATGTCATGACGGGGCTGGTAGCGACCCTTCTGAATTGCGTCCACCGGCAAATTTCGCAGGTCACCGCCCACCGCCGGTACGCCTGTCGCTTCGTTCCCGGCTGACGTCGCTTCTGCCGCGATACCCAGCAGCTGATCCAGCCCCCGACCCAATCCCCGTTTCTTAGTTGACATACTGAATATTCTTACTCTTGTGGCTGTATGTGTTTCAGACTCGCGCCGAACCGACCACCAGATTGGCCGTATTGTCGTCCTTGCGCAGGATCTCGCCGGCCAGTGCCAGATAAGCCAGGGCGCCGCGTGACTGCCGGTCATAATTGATTGCCGGCAAACCGTAGCTGGGCGCTTCCGCCAGGCGTACATTGCGTGGAATCACTGTGCGGTACACCTGGTTGGGAAAATGCACAATCAGCTGGCTGGATACATCGTTGGCCAGGTTATTGCGCGGATCGTACATCGTGCGCAGCAGGCCTTCCACTTTCAGCTCCGGGTTTACGGTAGTGCGGATCCGCTCCACCGTATCCAGCAGGGCGGATAATCCTTCCAGCGCATAGTACTCGCACTGCATCGGTATCATCACTGACTGTGCCGCAACCAGCGCGTTCACGGTCAACATATTAAGCGACGGGGGGCAGTCGATGAGGATGTAATCGTAATCCGCTTTTACCGGACGTAATGCCTCCCGCAGCCGTGACTGCTTGTCGGGAAGATTCATCAGCGCCACTTCCGCAGCAGTCAGTTCACTATTGGCAGGCAATACGTCGTATCCGACATCATCCGCCCGCTGGCGTACCTCACTCAGGCTGGCTTCGCCCAGCAACAGCTCGCATACGGTCAACGATAAATCATTTTTATTCAGGCCACTTCCCATGGTGGCATTACCCTGGGGATCGATATCCACCAGCAGCACCTTGCGGTGGGTCGCTGCAAAAGACGCCGCCAGATTGACACAGGTGGTCGTTTTACCGACCCCGCCCTTCTGGTTGGCGATAGCGATGACTCGTCCCATAACTGATTCTCTAAAATTGAAATTACTCTGCTTCGATAATCACGACATGTCGTGCGGCATCCAGTCCGGGCACCACCAGCCGCTGCACGTCGCTGAACCTGAAGCCGGCCGGTAGATCCTCGGCTTCCGGCGTCGGCCAGATACCCTTCATGAGCAAGTAGCGGCCCTGCTCTGCCAGTAAGTGGCGGGTCTCCGTGACCAACTTTGCCAGGTTCGAATAAGCCCGCGCGATGATGGTGTCAAACCGCTTCGCCGGTTGCCAAGCTTCCACGCGCGACTGTATCACATCTGCATTCGCCAGCCCTAGCACGGCCACGGCCTGGGTTACAAAGCGGATCTTCTTCCCGTTACTGTCGAGCAGGGTGAAATTCAGTTCAGGACAGGCCAGCGCAAGAGGAATACCAGGCAGGCCAGCGCCGGTACCCACATCAAGAACCGCCGGACCGCGCAAATACGGCGCCACCACCAGACTGTCCAGCAAATGGCGCACCACCATCTCGGTCGGCTCTCGCACTGCAGTCAGATTGTAGGCACGGTTCCACTTATCCAGCAGGTGGACATAGGCGATGAGTTTTTCCCGCGTGGCTGCATCGATCGGTACGGGCAGATCCGCCAGGCCGTCGGCCAGAATCTGGCCCAATTCACCAGCCATTCGGTAGCCGGGCAATTAACACGCACAACAGCAAGCCCGGGGTTACGGCGGGCGCGACAGGGAAAACCCGTTTTTTGCCCTGCCGACCGCCGCCTCCGCGATACTGCAACTGACTAATCAATGCCCGGAGCGCAACAAACGGTAACTACTCGGCCCCGGTGGCAATGTTGGTCATTTTATTGAGCGCACCGGTCATCTTTTTCACCACCTCGGGCCGGTTCGTAATGTGATGCCGGTTGGCGATGTACTGCGGATCGTTGTACCCCAGCCACACTTTGCCGCTCGCGTCTTCCCAGGCCAATGCCTTCATGGGCAGATCGATGCCTGACGTCTGCTCGCTGGTGAAGAATTTGCTGCCCAGTTTCGGGTTACCGAAAATCAGCAGTTCGGTGGGGCGGAGCGGTATGCCAACCGCGTTTGCTTTTTTACTGTGGTTCCAGCGGACCACGATGGTGATGCCCTTCTTTTGCAGGGCCGCTTCAAGCCGGTCAATGGTTTCGTTTACACTGTATTTACTGGGTTTGACGATCAGGCCGTCGACGTCGGTGCCAGCCTGGGCCGTATTCAGTGCCAGTACAGCCAGCAGTGCAATAATCAGGTGTTTCATTTTTGTCCCTCCGTTGGTTATGGTTTTTTTAATACAAAGTGATACTGAATCAGGGGCCGCCGGCTTAGCCGGCCTGTTGCCGACGCGCCTGATGACGTCTTTTTTTCAGGTACACCAGCAGCAGCGATATCGCCGCCGGCGTGACGCCAGGGATCCGGCTGGCCTGGCCCACGGTCACCGGCCGGATCCGCGTCAGCTTCTCGCTCACCTCGGCCGACAGCCCCCTGACGACGCCGTAGTCAAAATCCTCGGGCAGGGCCGTATCCTCATGGCGTCGGGCGTGGGCGATCTCGTCCTGCTGGCGCTCAATATACCCGGAATACTTGGCCTGGATCTCGACCTGTTCGGCAACGATGGCATCCGGCACCGGTTCGCCGCCACCGGGCAGACTCAAAAGCGCGTGGTAACTGACGTCCGGCCGGCGCAACAGGTCAAGCAGGGTGGATTCCCGGCTCAGTTTCTGGCCCAGCACCGCCGCGGCCTGGTCATCTGGCAGGTCGTTCGGCCGCAACCATGTTGTTTCCAAACGGTGCGTTTCTGCCGCGATTGCGTCGCGTTTTGCCTCGAAAATCTGCCAACGCGCATCATCCACCAGCCCCAGTTCACGACCCTGCCCGGTCAGACGCAGATCGGCATTGTCTTCGCGTAACAACAGGCGGTACTCTGCCCGGCTGGTGAACATGCGATAGGGTTCCAGTGTACCGCAGGTGATCAAGTCATCGATCAACACGCCGATGTAGGCCTCATCGCGGCGTGGCGTCCAGGAAGTTTCGTCCCGGCTCTGCCGGGCAGCATTGAGCCCGGCGATCAGGCCCTGGGCCGCCGCTTCTTCGTAGCCGGTGGTGCCGTTGATTTGGCCGGCGAAAAACAGTCCAGCCAGATGTTTCGTTTCCAGTGACGGTTTCAGATCGCGGGGGTCAAAGAAGTCATATTCGATGGCATAACCGGGCCGGGTGATGTGCGCCTGCTCGAAACCGCGGATGGAGCGGACGAAGTCAAGTTGCACGTCAAAGGGCAGACTGGTGGAAATGCCGTTAGGATACACCTCGGTTGTGGTCAGCCCTTCGGGCTCCACAAAGATCTGGTGCGAGGTCCGTTCGGCGAAACGCTGCACCTTGTCCTCGATGGATGGGCAGTAGCGCGGTCCGACACCCTCGATGACACCGCTGTACAGGGGTGAACGATCCAGCCCGGTACGGATAATTTCATGGGTGCGCTCGCTGGTATGAGTGATGTGGCAGGGGATCTGGCGCGGATGCTCACTGGCACTGCCGATATAGGAAAACACCGGCACCGGCTCGTCCCCCGGCTGTTCAGCCAGCTGGGTGTAATCAATCGTCCTGCCGTCGATTCGCGGCGGGGTCCCTGTCTTGAGTCGTTCGACCCGGAACGGCAGTTCGCGCAAGCGACGGGAGAGGGCGTTGGCAGGTGGATCGCCCGCGCGACCGCCTTCGTAATTGGACAGCCCGATGTGGATGCGACCACCAAGGAAGGTGCCCACGGTCAGCACCACGGCACGGGCCTGGAAGCGAAGCCCCATCTGGGTCACCACCCCGATTACCTGCTCGCCCTCGACGACCAGGTCGTCCACGGCCTGCTGGAACAGGGTCAAATTCGGTGTGTTCTCCAGCACGTTTCGAACGGCCTGCCGGTACAGCACCCGGTCTGCCTGGGCACGGGTGGCGCGCACCGCCGGCCCCTTGCTGGCATTCAGGATCCGGAACTGGATGCCGGCCCGGTCGATGGCACGCCCCATCAAGCCTCCCAGGGCATCCACTTCCTTCACCAGATGACCCTTACCGATACCGCCGATGGCCGGGTTGCAGCTCATCTGGCCCAGAGTCTCGATATTGTGGGTCAACAGCAGGGTGCGGGCGCCACTACGCGCGGCCGCCAGCGCAGCCTCGGTCCCGGCATGGCCACCGCCCACCACAATCACATCAAACTGGTCCTGGAACATCATGCCCGGCAGATCCTGAACAAAAAAGAGGGGTATTGTACGGCTTGCCCAGAATTTCGCCAATGGCTGCGCCGCCTGTCTCGCTGCGGGTGTGCTTTAATTAGGTTCTACCACTGCTGATTCGGAGCCTCACAATGAAAACACTGCTGACCCTGATCTTCGCCTGCCTGCTGAGCAGCAGCGTACTGGCCCGTGACATTGCAGGTGTTAACGTGGCTAACACCACCACGCTCCACGGCGGCACCACACCCCTGATACTGAATGGCGCCGGGATCCGCAGCAAGTTTATCTTTGATATTTACGTGGGCGCCCTGTACCTGCCGAGCAAGGCCACCACTGTTGACGCCGTCCTGGCGGAAGCCGGTCCGAAACGGGTCAGCATGCACTTTTTGTACGATGAAGTGGACAAGGACAAGCTCACCGATGGCTGGCGGGAAGGATTTGAAAACAACCTGGACCCGGCACGTTTCAAACAGCTCGAACCGGCCTTGAACCAATTCAATGGCCTGTTCCGGACGGTCCATAAAGGGGATGTGATTGAGCTCGACTTCCAGCCAGGCCATGGAACCCAGGTCTGGTTCAACAATGAATTGCAAGGCAGCGTGACCGCAGAGAATTTCTATCCTGCGCTGTTACTGGTATGGCTCGGCAAGGATCCGGCAGACGAGGATCTCAAGGAGGCGATGCTGGGCCATGACTAGCCCGGCAATTCACAGCAGCCAGGCATTTAAATGAAAAAATCCCTGCGTTGGCTTTTTCGGCACACGGTTAAACGTTCAGGCAGGCCGGGGCGATGTTACGCGCAAGCTGCTGTGCAAGTTCCGTTCAGCTTTCCGCTTTTTTTCGAG
>JAJDNN010000023.1 GCA_022340685.1 Pseudomonadota bacterium | reverse complement strand
TGCGTTACACTTGGCGTGCTTGTCGTGCACTTTCAGGTAATCAGCCCGTCATTTCTTTTATTCCCAAGCTGTCTTTCCTTCCGTTAGGGCGAGAGCTCCTGGCCTGCGTATGCCTGGCGTTGCCGGTATTTGCGCCGCCGGCCAGCGCCGAGTGGTATCAGGATGAACAGGCCATTATGGGAACCCGTATTGCGGTGGAATTCTGGGTGGTGAAGGGGATGGATGCCCGCCAGTGTGGTGATGCGGTGATGGCTGAGATGCGACGTATCGATGCTGAGATGAGCCCGTATCGTGAAGACAGCGAGTTGAGCCTCGTCAATCGGGAAGCGGCCAGCCACCCGGTGCGCATCAGCCCTGAGTTATTCAATCTTATACAGCGTGCCCAGCGGGTGTCCGATCTCTCCGGTGGCGCGTTTGATATCACTTTTGCCAGCGTGGGATATCTGTATGATTACCGTCAGCACGCCAAGCCAACGGATCAGGAAATTTCGCAGCGGCTGGGCAAAATTAATTACCGGCTGATCAGGCTTGATTCAGAGTCCAGTGCTATCAGCTTTGCCAAACAGGGTGTGCGGATTGATCTCGGTGGCATCGCCAAGGGCTACGCGGTGGATAACGGTATCCGCATTTTGCAGGATTGTGGTGTAAAGTCTGGTCTGGTGACGGCCGGAGGAGACAGCCGGATCCTGGGTGACCGACACGGGCGACCCTGGGTTATCGGGATCCGTGACCCGCGCAAGAAAGGCAGTGTGGTTGTGGCTTTACCGCTGAGTAATACGGCGGTGTCCACTTCGGGGGACTATGAGCGCTTTTTTATTGAAAACGGAGAGCGCTATCATCACATTCTCAGCCCGGCGACCGGCAAGTCGGCCCATGCCACCCGCAGCGTCACGGTGCTGGGGCCGGATGCGACCACTACCGATGCCCTGTCGACCACGGTATTCGTCCTGGGGCCAGAGCGGGGAATCAGGTTAATTGACTCTTTAGCGGGCATTGATGCGGTTGTCATTGATGCGCGGGGTAAAATGCATTACTCCTCGGGTCTGATGCCGCCAGCGTCAAGGCGAGGCAAACCGGATGGATAATGCCGGCAGGGATGATTTGTGACCCACCTAACAGCCTGTAAACCTATTGTTTTGTAAGGTAAAAAGTATAATGGTGGAGACATACAAGCCGGATAACCGGCATGGTTTATTTTAACGGGGGCCCCGCAGCAGGCGGGCGTGATGCGCGTGAAACGAATTAAACAGACATTATTATTTATGCTGGCCAGCCTGTGGCTGACTACCGTGTTCGCCGCCAATCCACCGGCGAAGGAAGCGGTCCAGCAAAAAAACCTCAACAAGAAGATCGAATCGCTCAAGGAAGAAGTTCTGCAACTGAACCGTGATCTTTTTATTCTGGAAGAGGACCTGTTATTTCCGGCCAATACCCAGTTCAGCGTGTTCCTGTCCGTCGATGCGGCCCAGCTGTTTAGCCTCGATTCGGTTCAGTTACGTATTGATGACAAGGTTGTTGCCAACCACCTGTATACCGAACGCGAACTGCAAGCTCTTAAGCGAGGCGGCGTGCAGCGCCTGTACATCGGTAACCTGCCTTCGGGCAAGCACGAGCTGGTGGCCTTTTTTACCGGCCAGGGACCCAGCCAGCGTGACTATCGGCGTGGTACCACCATCGTAATCGACAAAACCACCGAGCCTCAGTTTGTCGAATTGAAAATTACTGGTAATACGACCAAGGAGCAGCCTGAATTCACCGTGAAAGTCTGGGAATAATTATTCCTTCTTCGGGGCAGGTCAGGCATTCCATGCGCCTTTTTTCCAACTCAATATTCCTCAATCTCGTCACTGCATTGTTGCTGGTGATGTCGCCGGTGCTGGCTGATGAAAAAGAAGTTGTGGTTAAGGATCTGTCTTATGGTGTGGCGTTGTATAACTTTTACCAGGACAAGTATTTTTCCGCAATTAATGAACTGCTGGTAGCCCGCGAAACGCGACCGGGAACACGCCAGCTGGATGACAATGAATTACTCCTTGGTAGCCTGTATCTGTCATACGGTCTGCAACAGGAGGCTGACCGCATCTTCAAGGTACTGGTGGATGAAAAAACGTCACCCTACACCCGGGATCGCGCCTGGTTTAATCTGGCCAAATTACAATACCAGCTTGGTCTGATTCATGATGCTTCGCTGGCGCTGCAACATATTCAGGATACCTTGCCAGAAAATCGCGATGCAGAACGACTCAATCTGTTAACCAATATCTATTTGCAGGAACAGCAGTATGACAAGGCGTTGGAAACGGTGTCGGAGTTTCGCGGTAGCAGTGCCTGGGAAGACTATGCGGAATTCAATCTTGGTGTCACGTTGGCAAAACAGGGACGGATAGAGGAAGGAACCAGCCTGCTTGATACAGTCGGAAAAATTGATCCGGCCACGCCCGAGCTGGCGGCCTTGCGTGACAAGGCTAACCTGGCACTGGGTTTTGCCTTCATGCGAATGGATCAGCCGCAGCAGGCGGGTGATGCTTTCAGACGAGTAAGGCTGAATGGGCCACTCTCCAACAAGGCATTGCTGGGCATTGGTTGGGCCTGGAATGTGCAGCAGCAATATAAACAGGCCCTGGTGCCGTGGCTGGAATTGCAGACCCGCAGTCCACTGGATCCGGCTGTACAGGAATCCCTGCTGGCAATTCCCTATACCATGGAGAAAATCGATAAACCCAAACTGGCTTTGGTCAATTACACCAAGGCCAACAAGTATTATGAAGAACAATTACAGGAACTGGAACGTACCATCACCGCGATTCAGAATGGGGAGCTGTTGCGCGCTCTGAGACCCTCCAATCTTGGCGATGAAACCGCCTTGTCGATTTACCACTCCAAACTGCCCAAGTCGATAACTGTTCCTTATATATATACCCTGCTAGCCTCCGAGCAATTCCAGTTGGCCCTGAACAACTATCAGGATCTGCTGTATCTGCAGTATGTGCTGGGCCGTTGGGGTCGTTATCTGCCTGCTTTCAACCTGATGCTGCAGGAACGTCGTCGGGCCTATCAGCAGAAACTGCCGGAAGTGACTGGCGATGTCCGTCTCAAACAATTGCAGCGGTTGCAACGTGAACGTGATCAACTGGCCGCTGAAGTCACACGCATTGAGGAACAGCAGGATATGCTGGCCCTGGCAACGGATGAAGAACTGGATACGATAGATCTGTTGCAGTCTATCAAGCAGCGGTTGGATACCTTGTCTGGCAAGACGGATACCAGCGAGGAATTGGCAAAGTATCGTCTGTTCTATGGCATCGTGTACTGGGAAATCGGTTCAGACTATGTACCGCGTACCTGGCAACTGAAGAAACAGCTTAAAGAGCTGGACCAGGCACTGGCAGATGCCAGGGCTGCGAATACGTCATTGCAAGCAGCCTGGAGCAAGGCCCCGGTCAGATTCGAAGGTTTCTCGAGCCGGATTAAAGGCCAGGATAATCGCATCAATAGATTGCAACAACAGGTGCAGAACGCGCTGAACGAGCAGCAGCATATTATTCAGAGTCTGGCCTTGCAGGAAGTCTATCAGCAGCGGGAGCGGCTCAAGGCGTACCAGGTGCGCGCCAAGTTCGCCCAGGCACGACTGTATGACACCATGTCCAAAAACATGGAAGCGAGCAAGCCCGAAAGTAAGACGGATAGACCATGAGATATCGCTTGCTTTTACCACTTCTACTTGGATTGACGGCCTGCGCCAGTCAAAACGTCGGCCCGACCATTGATGATCTTAAGGATCGTGAAGTCAAATTGGAAGAACCGGAGTTGACGCCGATCCAGCGTAACGAAGTAATCGAGAATTATCAGTCGTTCCTGGCCGCAACCAAGGGCGGGGAACACTATGATGTGGCCATGCGACGTCTGGCGGACTTGCAACTGGAGGAAGGGGAAGAGGCTAACATGGAGCTGGATGAAGCCCGCCAGAAAGAAGCCCGCAAGGAACTGGATGCTGCGATTGCCCTTTATATAACGTATCTGAAGACCTATCCGAATCACCCGGACAATGATTTGATTCTGTATCAATTGTCCAAGGCCTACAGTCTGAAAGGTGAGCCTGACAAGGCACTGGCCACCATGAACCGTCTCGTCAAGGGATACCCCCGTACCGAGTATCTGGAAGAAGTCCAGTTCCGGCGCGGCGAGTTGTTGTTTGTGTTGCGCAACTATGCCGGTGCCGAGCAGGCGTACGGTGTCATTGTCAAGCGTTTCCCGAATTCGCTGTACTATGACAAGGCGCTGTACAAGTACGGTTGGAGCCAGTTCAAGCAAAGTCACTATGATCAGGCGCTGGACAGTTTTATTGCTTTGCTGGATCGCAGGCAGGTAAAGGGTGAGGTCCTGCCAGACCAGCTGTCGCCCGATCTGGCGCGCGCCGATCAGGAGTTGCTGGATGATACCTTGCGTGTTATCAGCCTGTCTTTTTCCAACCAGCAGGGCTCAGCCAGCATCAAGCAATATTTTGCCAAAGCCGGCAAGCGTAGCTATGAACCCCTGTTGTATCAGGGATTGGGTGAACTGTACCTGAGCAAGGACCGTATCACCGATGCAGCAGATGTGTATCTGGCTTATGTGTCGAGTAATCCAGTCAGCCCGCTGGCACCGAAATTTCACACCGCCGCCATCGACGCCTACACGAAGGGGAATTTCCCGACACTGGTACTCTCCGCCAAGGAAGAATTCGTCAAGCGCTATGGTGTAGACAGCCAGTTCTGGCAACTGCAAAGCGAAGCGGATCGCAAAAAGATCCAGCCCCTGTTGACACGCCATATTAGTGAACTGGCGACGCATTATCATGCTCTGGCCAAGAAGAGCAACAAGCCGGCTGATTTCCAGCGCGCTGCTGGCTGGTATGGCATTTATCTGCGCTCCTTCCCGGCGGACAAGGATGCGCCGCGGATCAATTTCCTTCTCGCCGAAACCCTGTTCGATGGCAAGCTGTATGGGCAGGCCGTTGATCAATATGAAAAAACCGCCTACCAGTATCCGGCCCATGCCAAAAGTGCCGAGGCGGGTTACGCCGCCCTGTTGTCCTACAAGGCCGCCAGCAAGACCATTAGTCCCCAGGACAAACCCGCATGGCAACAACGGAATATCAATAGCGCCTTGAAGTTCAGTGCCAGCTTCCCCAACGATAAGCGTACACCCGCTGTCCTGGCTAAAACTTCGGAAGAGCTCTTTGCCCTGAAGGACTACCAGCGCGCCTCCGATACTGCCTGGATTCTGCTGCAGCGCAAGGACATTACCGATCCCAAACTGCGTCAGACAAGCTGGATCGTTTACGGACATTCCCAGTTTGAACTGGGCGCCTACGCTAACGCCGAGCAAGCCTATCGTATGGTTCTGAAAAGCATGCCCGCCAAGGACAAGCAATACCAGGGTATTTATGATCGTCTGGCAGCCAGCATTTATAAACAGGGTGAACAGGAACGGGACAAGGGCGCTTATCAACTCGCGGCGGCGAATTTCCTGCGGGTGGGGAACGTTACCCCGGCCTCATCACTGACCCCCGTTGCCCAGTATGATGCGGCCACCATGTATATCAAGATGGGTGACTGGAACCAGGCAACATCATTGCTGGAAGATTTCAAACGGCGTTTCCCCAAGGAGAAAAAGCTGCAGCAGGGCGCCACTGAAAAACTTGCCGTGGCTTACACCAATACTGGCCAGGGGGCCAAGGCAGCGACAGCCATGCTGGCGCTGGCCGCGGCATCGGGTGACGCGACCTATCAGCGAAACATGATGTGGCAGGCCGCGGAGCTGTATGACAAATCAGGCGAACCAGGCAAGGCGGTGGATACGTACAAGTCCTATGTTCAGAAGTATCCCAGTCCGCTGACTGAGGCCGTTGAGGCGCGGCAGTATATTGCGGAATATTACCGCAAGACTAACCGGCCGAAAGAATGGGGCCAATGGCTCAATGCGATTATTGTGGCAGATGCCAAGGGCGGCCGGGAGCGTACAGCCCGCACAAACTACCTGGCTGCTGAAGCCACCCTGTTACTGGCCAAGCCTCATCAACAGGCGTATCAACGCGCTCAGCTGACGGCCCCCCTCAAGAAAAGCCTGAAGCAGAAGAAAAGCCTGATGCAAAGCACCATCAAGGTTTACGAGCGAGCCATGAAATACAAGGTCGCCGGCGTGACTACCGCAGCGACCTACCAGATTGCCGAGGTCTATCATGACTTTGCCCGCGCCCTGATGAAATCACAACGGCCCCGTGGCCTGTCGGGCGAGGAACTGGAGCAATATAATTTGTTACTCGAGGAACAGGCCTATCCGTTTGAGGAAAAGGCCATCGATATTCATATGGCCAATGTGAACCGGGCCCGGGAAGGGATCTATGATGAATGGGTACAGAAGAGCCTGCAGGAACTGGCCAAGTTGCAGCCGGTCCGCTATGCCAAAACCGAGAAGACAGTCAGTTATGTGGAAACCATTCAATAACATCGCATTACTGCTGGCGAGCACGATGTTGCTGGCCGCATGCGCGACGGCGCCGGGACCTGGCGAGCAACAGGTCGGCCGGAAAACTGCCGAGGTACCTGATAAGGCGAAGGCGACCTATGATAGGGCCATCTGGTCCGCCAAGGCAGGCCGCGACGCCGAGGCAACGGCCCTGTTTGCGGAATTAACACAGACCTATCCGGATATGACGCTGGCCTTTACCAACCTGGGTCTGCAATACCTGAAAGCAGGCAAACTGCCGGAGGCTGAGCAGGCGCTGCAACAGGCGGTAACGCTGGACCCGGGTAATGCGGTCGCGTTGAACCACCTGGGTGTGGCCTTGCGTGAGCAAGGCAAATTTCAGCCCGCCTTGCAGGCCTACCAGAGTGCGCTGCAGACGCGGCCGGCTTATGCGGCGGCGCACCTGAATCTGGGGATTCTGTATGACCTGTATATCCAGAATCTGCCACTGGCTTTACAACAGTATGAAACCTACCAGAATCTGACCGGCAGCAGCGACAAGCAGGTTGCCAACTGGATTATTGATATCAAGCAGCGAATGGCGGCCCAGGCACGCAAGGGAGGACAGCAGGGATGAATCCAGTCAAGATCGCCAGCCTTGTTTTTGTCGGGCTGTTGCTGGCCATGCCACTGGCCAGGGCCGAGGACCGCATGGAACTCGAAGGGACCGCCATCATCGGGAACCAGGAACTGCCCAAGATGCTGTATATCTTGCCCTGGAAACCGTCCCAACTACCTGGCCTGTCTGAACCACCGCTGGAAAGCATGATTGATGAAGCACTCAAACCAGTGGAACGGGCCGAGTTTCAGCGGCAGGTCATCTACTATGAATCCCTGTCGCAATAGTAGGCGCTGAAAAATGAGAACCAGACAGCATTCAGGCGCTTAAATGCCAGGCCAGGTGGCCGATAAATTCAGGAATATCTGGCAGGTGAAGTGGTGCACTGCCGGGGAATCCGGTGTGTGAGAGAAGTTTGAGAACCAGTCAACACTTTGCGGATAGACGTTTCGTGTGATGGGCTGAAATAGATAATACTAGTAACAAAACAATGAATTGCTAGCCGGGCCAGAAATATTGATTATTTTCTGACCAAGTTGTCGGCAGGCGCTGCATGAGTATGATCGTGCTGCGTATCCTTCCCGATCGACATTACCCGGAACTGATTTAGACAATAACCTGTCGCTGAACAAAGGAGACAATAATGCTTACAAGTGTCGTCAGTTTTTTCCAGAAAGGGGGGCCGTTCATGTATCCCATCCTCCTGGTCCTTGCGATCGGTGTCGCCATCGCTATTGAGCGGTATATATACCTGACCGTCTCCCGGAGTAACAATCGCCGCATGCTGGGCAAACTGATGCCCCTGTTGCAAAAGGGTGACTTTCAGCAGGCTTATAATCTGACCGCGAAATCAAAGTCAGCCATCAGCCAAATGCTTAGTCAGGGCGTGGCACGGATGAAATCCGCAACCGACCGGGACGAGATTGAAACCGCCATGGAAGAAAGCATGATGGAGACGATTCCCCGGCTTGAAAAACGCACTCACTATCTGGCGATGTTCGCCAATATCGCAACGCTACTGGGGCTGCTCGGAACCATCATCGGTCTGATCAAGGCATTCACCGCAGTCGCCCAGGTGGATCCGTCGATGAAGGCCGAAATTTTGTCGACCAGTATTTCAGTGGCCATGAATACCACTGCCTTCGGCCTGATGGTCGCGATCCCGCTGATATTTATCTATACCGTTCTACAAACTAAAACCACGGAAATCGTTGATAGCCTGGAGATGGCTACTGTCAAGTTTGCCAATCTGATAATGCAACGCAAGAACATCAGCGGCAGTTAAGATGGCGCACAGACGGCGCGGTCGCGCGCGCAAACATCCTTCGGTGGAGCTGAACATCACCGCCTTCATGAATTTGATGGTGGTGTTGGTGCCATTTCTGTTGATGACGGCGGTGTTTACGCATCTCACGATACTGGAACTGAACCTGCCAGCGGCAGATTCGGCTAAGAATAACAAGGACCAGAAAGCGCAATTCGAACTGCAGGTAACCATCCGCAGCGATGCTCTCATATTGTCCGACAATAAGGGTGGCCTGATTAAACGAATTCCGGTTTTGCCCCAAGGTCAGAACTACATCCAGCTAACCGAGGTACTGAAGCAGGTCAAGGCACGCTTCCCCGACAAAACAACAGCCACTATCCTGTCAGAACCGAATACACCGTATAACACGCTGGTCAAGGTTATGGATGCCGTGCGCATGTATCGCGTCTTTCAAGATGGGACGCTAATAGATGCAGAGTTGTTTCCCGACATTTCAATCGGTGATGCAGCGAAAAAATAATTGGAACCAGAAAGAATTTTATGAAAGAGTCACGCCGTACAAGACGAATGGCCATGCACCATCAGCGTCGCGAGGATCGAAATGCCTCGCTCAATATGGTGTCCCTGATGGATATTTTTACAATCCTGGTTTTTTTTCTGTTGGTAAGTGCAGCGAACACCGAAGTGTTACCAACGCCAAAGCATATCAAATTGCCGGAATCAACGGCCGAAAAATCACCAAAGGAAAATATTATCGTAATGGTCAATGACCGCGATATACTGGTGCAGGGCCACAAGATAGCGAGCGCCAGTCAGGTAATGCGATCAAATCAGTCCGTCATCCGGCCATTACTGATCGAACTTAAACGGCAGGCAGCCTCGGAATCAAAGAAGCGCAAAAGATTAGCTGATACGAAACGTGGCATTACAATTATGGGCGACCAGAAAATTCCCTACGCCCTGTTGAAAAAAATCATGCTGACCTGCGCTAGCGCGGACTACACTAACATCTCACTCGCAGTAGTGCAGAAAACAGTTGCTGGGGAAGCGGCGCCATGAGTTACAGCAACACATGGAATGAGCCATTTCTGCCCTGGGTGGATAGCGAAAATGATCGCCGTTTCAGGCGAATGCTGATTGCCTCGATCCTGATATTTAGTGTAATTGGTCTGATTATTTCCTAC
>JAJDNN010000012.1 GCA_022340685.1 Pseudomonadota bacterium | reverse complement strand
TGCCCGGTGTGACCAGACAAAATTCATTCCCCAGCGCTGCGCGTAAAGCTGCCACCTCGCGCGAAGAACAGACGACACCATCCAGTCCTGCCTCACTGGCCAGGCCGGCCAGGCGCAAGACATTCTCCTGCGCTGCGCCTGCGAGGCCAATTTCACGCAGGTCCTGATTCGACATACTGGTCAGAATGGTCACAGCAATCAACAAGGGCGGCTGCGTTACTGCATCCAGTCCTTCCCGGGCTGCCTGCATCATGGTCCGACCACCCATGGCATGCACGTTCACCATCCAGATGCCCAGTGAAGCGGCTGCTCTGCAGGCTTGCATTACGGTATTGGGAATATCATGGAATTTCAGGTCCAGGAACACGTCAAATCCGCGTTCGGTCAACTGCCGCACCAGTTCCGGACCGGCCAGGGTGAACAGTTCCTTTCCCACCTTAAGGCGGCACATGTCCGGCTTCAGGGGACTGACAAACTTCAAGGCCTGCTGCGCTGAGGCAAAATCCAATGCCACAATAATGCGCGATTGCGCCATCCTTATTCTCCTTCTACACCATGGATAGGTTTGACCGTGTTCCACTGTTTGCAACTGGGACACTGCCAGTGCAGTGTCTTACCGGTAAAACCGCACTGGCTGCAATTGTACACCGGCTTGTTGGCAATCAACTGGTCAGTCACCTCTTTCAAAACCAGCAATTTTTCCTTGATGGCATCACTGGTATTCGCCACATGCAGTTCAATCAGGCGATCCATGCCCCGTACTGACGGCCGTTGTTTAAGGTACTCGGTTATAAAGTCGGCCGCTTCTACGTCACCTTTCTCATGACGGATCAGTTCTGCCAGGGCCAGCATCAGCGAGATGCCCGCATGCCGGGCAAGATTCTGGCGCAGAAACACAACCATTTCATCGATCTTGCCAATGGCCCGGTAACATTCCGTCAATGGCACAATAATTTCCGGCAGGTACTCGGGATCCTGCTCTTCCACCCGGTGATAAGCACGAATCGCCGCCTTGTAATTGCCCGCAGCCTGTTCAATCTGCCCTTCGAGTATGCTCGCCCGGACGCAATGGCGGGATTCCATAATGGCACGTTTCAACAACTTAAGTGCACTGGCAGACTCACCCTGTTGACGTGCCAGTTCTGCCTTTTCACAATAAAAATGCGCCACAATATCGCGTTGATTCTGACCGGTCTTGGCTTCCAGGCGCAGTGCAATCTGGATCGCGTTATCCCAATCTTTTTCCTGTTGATAAATATCCAGTAATTGCTGCAGGGCTGCCCTGGTGTGTGGTTCATTATTTACCAGTTCGCTGAACAGGGCTTCAGCCCGGTCCAGTAAACCGGCGCGCATATAATCCTGGCCCAGCTCATGCAATGCCAGCGCGCGCTGTTCCTTGTTCAGAGTGGGTCTGGCGATCAGATTCTGATGTATACGAATGGCGCGATCGACTTCCCCGCGCCGACGAAACAAACTGCCCAGTGCAAGGTGAGTTTCGACTGTATCACTGTCGACATCCAGCATGCGGATGAACAAATCAATGGCCTTGTCCTGTTGTTCATTCAGCAGATAGTTGAGACCCTTGATATAACCGCTTGGCAGTTCAAACAAACTGTCATCCTTACCTCGGCCTGCGCTGCGCCGACCAAGCCACCAGCCGGTCAAGGCTGCTACCGGTAATAGTAGAAAAAGGATTTCCAGTAACACTAATGTTTGTCTCGCAACGGAATAGCACGTAAATTGTTGATTTCCTTTTCCGCCAGATCCATCGATTTTCTCAGTTTATGCACTTCACGGCGGCTGTTGACGATCACGCTGGTGCTCGCAATAACGCCCAGTACGGCACCCACCATCATCGACAGTACGATCACTAAAGACAACTCCACCTGCTTGCTTCCGAAATAGTAATGCAACTCTACCGGGGCTGCGTTCAACACCGCGAACACGATGCCAAACAGCCCCAGCACCAGGAACAGAAACACGTAAATTATTTTCATCATAAGCAGCCCGCCAATCGTTTTTCCGATTTCACACAATCATGTCTGTCACAGCACATTCTAATAGTTTAATCCATCAATTGTTCAGATCAAAAAAAACGGCATGAAGCGATAAACTCCATGCCGTTTATTAAACGTCAATATGACGGAATCAGTTGGTTATCTCAACCCTGTTCATACTTTGATTAACCCGTTCCCGCATTTCCTTGCCCGGTTTGAAGTGTGGCACGTATTTCGCGGCCAACTCAACCGAGTCTCCGGTTTTGGGATTGCGGCCAATCCTGGGCGGGCGGTAATGTAACGAGAAGCTGCCAAAACCACGAATTTCAATCCGTTCGCCATTAGCCAGTGTCGTGCCCATCTGATCCAGCATGGTCTTCACTGCCAACTCGACATCCCTGTATGCCAACTGCATCTGTTTTTGCGCCAGAATTTCAATCAGCTCTGATTTCGTCATCACATTTCCTTTCGGATTTTCAGCGTTTCAAAATCCGATTACTCGTTATCCATCTTTTCCTTGAGAAGGTCACCTAACGTCGTGGTAGCCTGTGCAGTACCACTCCGGTAGTCACTGATAGCTTCTTTTTCGGCATCCGTGTCCTTAGCTTTAATCGACAGACTGATAGACCGGTTTTTGCGATCAATACCAACGAACTTGGCTTCGACTTCATCACCGACACTCAACACCGTCCGTGCATCTTCCACGCGGTCCTGTGACAGTTCGGATGCACGCAGATAGCCTTCAATTCCGTCACCCAGATCGATGACAGCACCTTTGGCATCCACTTCACTGACCTTGCCCTTGATCACAGCGCCCTTGGAATGTTCCGCTACAAAATTGGAAACCGGGTCTTTTTCCATTTGCTTGATACCGAGAGAGATACGTTCTCTTTCCGGATCTACCGACAGTACTACCGCTTCGAGCTCATCACCTTTCTGGTAGTTACGTACAGCTTCCTCATCCGACACGTTCCAGGAAATGTCGGACAGGTGTACAAGACCGTCGATACCACCTTCCAGACCGATGAAGACACCGAAATCGGTAATCGACTTGATGGTACCCGACACCTTGTCACCCTTGTTATGGGTAGCGGCAAAGTGTTCCCAGGGATTGGCCTGACACTGTTTCATACCCAGTGAAATACGGCGGCGTTCCTCGTCGATGTCGAGAACCATAACCTCAACTTCCTGACCGAGCTGCACAACTTTGCTGGGGTGGATGTTCTTGTTGGTCCAGTCCATTTCGGATACGTGCACCAGACCTTCCACGCCTTCTTCGAGTTCCACGAAACAACCGTAGTCGGCTATATTGGTGATCTTGCCGAACAGGCGGGTCCCTTCTGGATAACGGCGGGCGATATCAACCCACGGATCGTCACCCATCTGTTTTAGACCCAGGGAAACACGCGTACGCTCGCGATCGAACTTGAGAACCTTGACTTCAATTTCGTCACCGACCTCGACGATTTCACTCGGATGTTTGACCCGTTTCCAGGCCATGTCGGTAATGTGCAGTAAGCCATCAACGCCGCCAAGATCGACGAAAGCGCCATAATCGGTGAGGTTCTTGACCACACCCTTAACGATGGCACCTTCCTGCATGTTTTCCAGCATGGATTCGCGTTCGGCGCCGCCTTCTTCCTCAACTACCGCGCGGCGGGATACCACCACGTTATTACGGCGCTGGTCCAGCTTGATGACCTTAAATTCGAGTTCCTTACCCTCAAGGTAGGAGGTGTCGCGCACTGGACGGATATCGACCAGTGAACCCGGCAAGAAGGCGCGAATATCGCCCAGTTCGACGGTAAATCCGCCTTTCACCTTGTCGGAAATGATACCGGTAACAGTTTCGCCCGCTTCATGGGCAGCTTCCAGTTTGGTCCAGGTTTCGGCGCGCTTGGCCTTCTCACGGGACAGGCGAGTTTCACCGAACCCGTCTTCAACCGTATCGAGAGCAACTTCAACGGCGTCGCCCACATGGACCTTCAATTCGCCATTGTCTTCCATAAACTGGGAAATGGGGATGACCCCTTCGGACTTGAGACCGGCATTAACGGTCACAAAATCATCATCAACCTTGACCACGGTGCCGGTGATGATGGCGCCAGGACGCATCTGGGTCTTGGCTATACTTTCTTCGAATAACTCTGCAAAGCTTTCGCTCATGTTGATTTTCGCCTTAGGCCAGGATTGGCCTACGTTGTTTGCGGCAATAACCGCGGTTCGTTAATGTAAGCCGCGCGTCGGGCGCTCGGCTGCCTGTCTCACTGGCGGGACGGGGCGAAACGATCACGGTACAGGTTAATGACCCGGTTCCGAGTTTCCTCAATGGAAAGTTCGGATGTATCCAGCACTACCGCATCATCGGCAGGCTTGAGAGGGGACACGGTACGCTGTGTATCGCGGGCGTCGCGCTCGGCAATCTCCGTCAGGAGGTCGGGCAGATTAGCACTGATTCCCTTTTGTATCAACTGTTTATAGCGTCTTTGGGCCCGTTCCGCCACGCTGGCGGTTAAAAATATTTTCAGCTCGGCGTCGGGGAAAACCACCGTTCCCATGTCCCGCCCATCGGCCACCAGGCCGGGCGTGCGGCGAAAATCTCGCTGCCGTTGCAGCAAGGCCTGGCGTACCGCACCCAGGGCAGCCACCTTCGAGGCGGCATTGCCACAGGTCTCGCTGCGGATGGCGTCCCCCACCGGTAGCCCCTCCAGCCGCGTCACCACTTCGGCGGTGCCAGGCGGCAGCTCAAAACACACATCCAGGCTTGCGGCGTACTCTGCCAGGCTATCTGCGTCGGCCAGATCGATATTGTGGCGACCCGCCCCCAGCGCCACCAGTCGGTAGAGGGCGCCGGAATCGAGTAAATGCCAGCCCAGTTCCCGCGCCACCAGGGTTGCAATGGTGCCCTTGCCGGAGCCGCTTGGTCCATCGATAGTCAGTACCGGTGCCCTTTCCGTCATGCTCACCCCGCACGGATGGCCAGGCCGGCGCCCTGCGCCAGCGCCACAAAGCCCGGAAAGGAAGTATTCACGTTGGCGCAGTCCTCGATCTCGACAGGACCGGTCGCACCCAGGGCCGCCATTGCAAAACTCATGGCGATACGGTGATCGCCGTGGCTATGAACCCGCCCGCCGTCAATCCGGCCACCCTGGATGATCATGCCGTCCTCGGTGGGCCGAGCGTCGATGCCCAGCGCAACCAGGCCGTCGGCCATCACCTGGATGCGATCACTCTCCTTGACCCGCAACTCCCGGGCGCCGGTCAGGACGGTCTCTCCGTCCGCGCAGGCCGCCGCGACAAACAGGGCGGGAAACTCGTCAATGGCCAGTGGCACCTGCTCTGCAGGGATCCGGATACCGCGTAACTGGCTGCCACGCACGTGGAGATCAGCCACCGGCTCGCCGCCTACACTCTGCTCGTTAAAAACACGGATGTCGGCCCCCATCTGTCGCAGGATATTGATTACCCCGGTGCGGGTGGGATTGATGCCCACATGCTGCAGGGTCAGATCAGAGCCAGTAGCAATACTGGCACCGACCAGGAAAAAAGCCGCAGAGGAAATATCGGCCGGCACGTCGATCGGTACACCGGTCAGTGCGCCACCACGGCGCACACAGATGCGGTTGTCGTGCCGCTCCACCGGATAGCCGAATCCTTCAAGCATGCGTTCCGTATGATCCCGGGTTGGCGCCGGCTCTGTAACGCAGGTCATCCCATCCGCGTACAACCCGGCCAGCAGCAGGCAGGACTTGACCTGGGCGCTGGCCACCGGCATGGCATAGTCGATGCCTATGAGCCCGGGATTGCCGTGAATGCGCAGCGGGGGGGTACCCGCTGACGTGGTCTTGATGTCCGCCCCCATTTCCGCCAATGGCGCGGTCACCCGTCGCATCGGCCTGGTGCTGAGTGAGGCATCACCGGTCAGGGTACAGTCGAACGGCTGGGCCGCCAGCAACCCGGCCAGCAGGCGCATGGAGGTGCCTGAATTACCCAAATAGAGTGCATCGTCCGGCGCCCTGAGTCCATGCATCCCTACACCATGGATGATCACCC
>JAJDNN010000162.1 GCA_022340685.1 Pseudomonadota bacterium | reverse complement strand
GAATTTCGTAACCGGCTGGATGCCATCATCCAGTTCAAACCACTCGGACCGGATACCATTGGTCAGGTCGTCGACAAGTTTGTCTTCGAGCTCGAGGGACAACTCGAAGAGAAGGGTGTGTCGCTGGAAATCAGTGACGAGGCGCGCACCTGGTTAGCCATGCATGGTTATGACAGCGGAATGGGTGCACGTCCCATGGCAAGACTGATCCAGGAAAATATCAAGAAGCCATTGGCGGAGGAACTGCTGTTCGGCAAGCTCGAAAGCGGGGGAGTTATCCGCATCACTGTCACCGATGATGCGCTGCACTTCGAACTGGAAGGGAATAACGAAATGGCAACGCAGTAGGCGCGCTGCTTTTAAGGTTTTAGAATAACGGCTTAACGCCCGCGGAAAACGATACGTCCCTTGCTCAAATCATAAGGGGTAAGCTGTACCGTGACCTTGTCGCCGGTCAGGATACGGATATAGTGTTTGCGCATCTTGCCTGAAATATGGGCCGTTACCACATGCCCATTTTCGAGTTCAACGCGAAACATGGTATTTGGCAAGGTCTCGATGACCGTGCCTTCCATTTCAATATGTTCTTCTTTTGCCATCCCGTCCTGCTACTCTTGCAATTGTGCGTACAGAAAAAATCAAGCGCGAATGATGCCTCAATTCGCGGCATATTACAAAGTACCAGTGGGAATTTTTACCCTACCGGAGTCCAGCCGGATCCGGTTCAGGTCGGGCGTCGCGCTGTCAGACCGCGACGGCGGAATGCCAGTTTATAACAGACCAGCTGACATGGGGATGCGTCAGGTCGGAATCGAGTACGATTTCCATACCCAACAGCTGGTTCATCCTGTCCAGATTCCGGATTTCAGACAGCTGGCTCTGGAGTTCACCAAAGTGCTGGCGATTCAGATACAGTACATTGGGTCTGAAACCGTGTTCAGTTTCGTATTCATGTGCAAGTTGGTAGATGAAGCTCAACATGACTTTTCTCCTGGTAATGTACCGGGGAAATATCCTTATCAAGTTTGACTGCCCAGGTTCACTGCAGTTCAAAATCGCTTCCCATATACTCTGTTAATAGTATATCGGCCGAATATGACAAGACTGTAACAATCAAAAAATACTAAGTTATTGTAAAATATAGAAATCTAGGCAGGAGGTGTCTCGCGCCAGGTGAGGCCGTCAAAATATTCAAGCGGCTGGTAGCGGTCTTTGTAGGCCATTTTGGAGGACTCGCGGTTCCAGTAGCCGAGGTAGACCCATTCGCGTCCCGATTGGCAGGCCTGTTCGACCTGGCTCAGAATCGCGAACACCCCGAGGCCGCGGCGAGATTCCTCCGGGTTGAAATAGGTATAGACGGCCGAAAGGCTGTCCTGGCACTGGTCTACCACCGCGACGGCGAGCAAATCCTCGTCCCGCCGGAATTCGTATAGCAAGGTGTCCGACCAGCTGGCTGTCATAATTCGCTTGTAGGCAGCCGGGTCTGAAATATCCATGCTGCCACCGGGATGGCGCGCTTGCATGTAGCGACGGTACAACCTGAAATGGTCTGCATCGAATTCTGCCGGCCGAACGATCAGTGTCAGATCCCGGTTAATTTCCCGGCAGCGGCGTTGGCTGCGATTGGGGCGAAAGCGTTTCACCGGAAGTCTGACCGGGACACAGGCCCGACAGATACCACAGTGGGGTCGATAGATGTGCGTTCCGGAGCGCCGGAATCCCACCTGTGACAGAATCCGGTAAGACTCCATGTCCACCTCAGCATCCGGATCAACAAACAGGGTAGTGGCTTCGCGATCATCCAGATAGCTGCAGGCATGAGGCAGGCTGGCGAAAAACCGTAAGGCGTGCAGCGTGTTGTAGAGGCGGTTTTCGTCGTTCATCCCGGATCCGGTTTGACGGTGTCAATTAAGATTAATGATAGTCGGTGTTGGGTAAATTGCCGCCATTTCAGTGGCCATCTCCACCGGTCCGATCCTTTCTGTTCTGGCCTGCCAGCGCCTGCCGGACGGCGGGATCGAGTTGCCAGACACCAGTCAGTCCTGGTTGGTTGCAATACCGCGATAGTAAATCGGTAAACTGTTGCCGCGGAATCAATTCCGCACCAAGACTGTCCAGATGCGGCGTCTGGATTTGACAGTCGATCAATTCGAACCGGTACTGCCTGAGGTGCTGCACCAGAGTGATAAAGGCGACCTTGGAGGCGTCGTTGACCCGGCTGAACATGGATTCTCCAAAAAAAACCCGGCCGATGGCCACCCCGTAAAGCCCTCCCACCAGCCTGCCATCAAGGCGGGTTTCCACCGAATGCGCATGACCTGCCTGGTGCAAACGCAGATAGGCTTCACACATCTCATCCGTAATCCAGGTTCCAGGTTGGTCCGGGCGGGGCTCGCTGCAGGCGTTGATGACTGCCGCGAAGTCTTGATCCAGTGACACGTCAAACCGGCCCTGGCGCAGCGTTTTGCGCAAACTGCGCGACACATGCAGCTTGTCGGGGAACAGCACGGAACGCGGATCAGGCGACCACCATAGAATTGGTTGGTCCTCGCTATACCATGGAAAAATGCCACGCCGGTACGCCGCCAGCAACCGCTCAACCGTCAGATCACCGCCCAGCGCCAGCAAGCCATCCGGATCACGCAAGGCCAGGGATACGTCCGGAAAGTCGTCCGGAATGTGGGGATTCAACCAGTAGGGGGCGGTCATAGATTACATTGTTGATCAATCGGTGTTGCCGCCGGGGTACCCCGCCTCGGAGCTAAACCGCCAGCCATGAATTCCCCCGGCGGACCAGCCACTTGCGCAGCTCTTCGATGACAAGGATCAGCCACGGTGCCAGCAGGATAATCCCCCATACCCACAACGGCAGCGGGGCAGTGGTGAAGACGTTGTGGAGTAACGGGATATACAGAATCGCCAGGATAAACACCACCTCCACCAGCAGGCCAAGCCAGATCCACAGGTTATAGTGCAACAGGTAGGGAATCGCGCTTTGGCGATTGGTGCGGCAGGCCATCACATTGCCGATCTGGCAGAAAATGATGGTGGCTAGAAACGCCCCGCTTGCCTGACCATACAATTGTGCATCGCTGGCCAGCGGTTGCGCCCATTGCCAGTTCCCGGCCTGTAACACCAGAAAGAACACCAGGAA
>JAJDNN010000153.1 GCA_022340685.1 Pseudomonadota bacterium | reverse complement strand
GCACTGGAGAAACCAAACGCGGCATGCAGCAATGAAATACCCAGCCCCACGCCGATCAGGAACAACAGTGCCTGGCGCGTACTGATGATGTTTTGCAGTAGCAGGGTCAGCCCACCGACACCGAGGATGGTAAAAAAGACGACCGGATGATCGGCCTTGGTAACCTGGGCGGCTTGCGACATGGTCAACCTCGTGTCGGAATGGTCAATCCTGAAAACAGTTCAAATTAAAGCATAACCAATCTATCCCTTGCCCGCATCACCCGGCACAGGGCGGTACAGGCCCTGGCCGCCTGTCATGCATTGATGTCTGACCAAACCGCATATTCATTGCCATTGGGATCGGCAAAGTGAAACCGTCGGCCACCGGGAAATAAAAAGATTGGCTTGATGATTGCGCCACCTGCGTCCTCGATCTTTTCTTGTGTCCGTTCCAAATCCCGACTGTAAAAAACGACAAGCGCACTGCCATTCTCAGTGGACACGGAAAAGGTGGATTTAAAAAAGCCGCCATCAATCCCTGCGTTTGAGAAAGCTGTATATTCAGGGCCATAGTCAACGAATGACCAACCGAATGCGTCTGTAAAAAATGCCTTGGTGGCTTCAATGTCGATGGTGGGAAACTCGATATAGTTTATTTTCTCGTGTTCATTTGTCATCCTGAACCTTCCTTCTCAGTCGATAAAACCTCCAGCACGTGTCCAACCCTGTGTCCGACGGGAGCACGCGTCCGCCTATCATGCAGGCGGGCAAGGATACAAACAATCCATGATTTTTTAACGCAGAATCAAACCTTTGAAGTTGAAGTGCCCAGACACAGATCGAGACAGCGCAAGAAATCGCCTTGACAGCCTGAGTCAACAGGCCTATATATTCGATATATGTCGAACTATCGAAATATAGATGTGGACCAGCTGGCACGCGGCTTCAAGGCCTTGTCGCACCCCAATCGCCTGAAGATTTTCCTGCAACTGGTAAGCTGTTGTGTGCCGGGGACAAACTGTGCAGCGGATGAGGTCCAGGAATGCTGTATCGGTGATCTGGGTGCCGCGCTGGATATTGCCCCTTCCACCCTCTCGCACCACATCAAGGAACTGCACCAGGCCGGCCTGCTGCAGATGGCCCGGCGAGGCCAGCGCATGGACTGCCGGGTTGACACGGATACCCTAGCGACCTTGCGTGAATTTTTTGAAGCAACTTCATGACCCATAAACCAGGACAAACTTATGCGTAATCAGAATTCCGACACCCGCCGTTGTTGCGATGACTCGCCACAACCCGACACGCAACCCAACTCTTCAAGCCGGGCCGATGAAATACGCAGCGACGTGCGCGACAGCTACGCCAGGGTCGCCAAAGCCAGTAATGCCGGTGCCGGTTGCGGCACGGCGTCTTCCTGCTGTGGCGTGTCTGATGATATTGATATCAACACATTAAACTCGCTGCGCCTCGGCTACAGCCAGGCCGATCTCGACAGCGTACCGGCAGGTGCGGACATGGGTCTGGGTTGTGGTAACCCGCGTGCCATTGCCGCCCTGCAACCAGGACAGGTGGTGGCCGATCTCGGCAGTGGCGGGGGCTTTGATGCTTTTCTGGCAGCCCGTGAAGTGGGTGAGACCGGCCGGGTTATCGGGGTGGACATGACGCCGGAAATGATCAGCAAGGCGCGCAACAATGCAGATAAAGCGTCGTTTACAAATGTCGAATTCCGGCTCGGGGAAATCGAAAACCTGCCGGTGGCGGACAACACAGTGGACGTTATCATTTCAAACTGTGTCATCAATCTGTCGCCCCACAAGTCCCGGGTTTTTCAGGAAGCCTTCCGCATTCTCAGGCCGGGTGGCCGACTGGCAATCTCAGATGTCGTCGCCACGATTGAACTGCCCGAAGCACTGCGATCGGATCCCCAGCTTTATGCCGGTTGCATGGCAGGTGCCTTGCAGATCAATGAACTTGAAATCCTGCTGCTGGAAGCGGGCTTCGTTGAGATCCGCATTACGCCCAAAGACGAATCCCGTGATTTCATCCGCGACTGGGCGCCGGAGCATGGCGTGGAAGACTATGTGGTCTCGGCCTACATCCAGGCTATAAAACCCGATTGATTCCTATATAATTGCGCCCCGTCCCGGGACCGGGCTTTTTGATGTGGTTTGTTACCAATGAACGAGTATATTCCCGGACAACGAATGATCAGCGATACCGAGCCTGAGCTGGGGCTTGGCACGGTGCTTGGCATCGAACACCGGCGTATCAACATCGAGTTTCCAGCCAGCGACGAAACCCGCACCTACGCCCTGCCCAATCCACCCCTGCATCGGGTTCGCTTCTCTGCCGGTGATCGTATCCGGGATCGCCAGGGCCAGACCATCCACATCGACCAGGTACAGGACAAGGACGGGCTGCTGGTCTATATCGGCAAGTTGGATGACGGCACCGATGCCATTTTGCCGGAAGCGCAGCTCAGTGATCTGACCCAGCTGAACAAACCCCGCGACCGACTCCTGAGCGGCCAGCTCGACACTGAACACTGGTATCGTCTACGACTGGAGGCCCGCGAAAAACTGCAGCACTTGCTGCCTTCGCCCGTGTATGGCCTGTGCGGCGCTCGCGTCAGTCTTTTGCCACACCAATTATACATAGCCAACGAAATTAGCCAGCGCGCCGCGCCCCGAGTCCTGCTGGCCGATGAAGTGGGGCTGGGCAAGACTATCGAAGCCGGACTGATCCTGCATCGACAGATCCTGACCGAGCAGGTCAAACGGGTACTGATCATTGTTCCGCCTGCCCTGCTCCACCAGTGGCTGGTGGAAATGCTACGCCGCTTCAACTTGCGCTTCAGCCTGCTGGATGAATCCCGTTGCGTCGCCCTCGGGGAAGCGGGCGACAACCCGTTCCTGAGCGAACAGTTCGTGCTGTGCGACCTCGACTTTTTCCTGCATCACCCGCAACGCCAGGCACAGGCGCTGACGGCCGGCTGGGACATGCTGATTGTGGATGAAGCCCACCACCTGCACTGGGCGCCGGATAAACCGGGGCCGGAGTATGTCTTCATCGAACAGCTGGCACACCAGACTGCGGCAATCCTGCTGCTCACTGCCACGCCAGAGCAACTGGGTGCCGCCAGTCACTTTGCCCGCCTGCGCTTACTGGATCCGCATCGCTT
The DNA here is from genome assembly GCA_022340685.1 of Pseudomonadota bacterium. Taxonomy (GTDB): domain Bacteria; phylum Pseudomonadota; class Gammaproteobacteria; order UBA6429; family Thiohalophilaceae; genus JAJDNN01. The sequence goes on along the minus strand of JAJDNN010000153.1, from coordinate 8,126 downwards.
CCATGATCTGGATGCTTTTCTGGATGAGGAATCCCGTTACCAGCCGGTCGCTCGGGCTGCCGCCGAGTTACTTGATGCCAGCCAGTTGTCGGCCGAGGCGGTGGCAACCCTGCACGCCGCATTCGGGGATGATCCCGAATCGCTGGCCCAAGTGGATCTGCTGCAGGCTACCCAGGCCCCGCCTGACCAGCTCGATGATTCGCGTGAGGCCCTGTTGCACAAACTGGTGGACCGGCATGGTACCGGCCGGGTCCTGTTTCGCAACACTCGCAGTGCCGTAAAGGGCTTCCCGCTACGCGAAGCCCATGCCTATCCCCTGCCAGCACCGGCGGACTACCGGTGCATTGAGCAAGCCCTGCCAACGACCGAAGCAAGACACCAGTTCGCCAGTAATTTCGATGCATCGTTCGCGCAATTATCACTGACCCCCGAGACCATTTACCAGACCCTCCTCAACCTGGACGCCCCGGACCTGCTCCACGCCCCGGACTGGTGGCAATGCGACCCGCGGGTGAAGTGGCTCGCCCGCCAGCTACGGCAACTGAAAAAACAGAAGGTCCTGATTATTTGCGCACAGACCCGAACTGCGCTGGACCTCGAAGCGGTCCTGCGACAACGCGAGGGCCTGCGCGTCTCCGCCTTTCATGAGGATCTGAGTATTCTTGAACGGGACCGGGCTGCCGCCTGGTTTGCGGATCCGGAAGGGGGAGCCCAGGCATTGATCTGTTCCGAAATCGGCAGCGAGGGGCGCAATTTTCAGTTCGCGCACCATCTGGTGCTGTTTGATTTGCCGCTTCATCCCGATTTGCTGGAACAGCGCATCGGCCGGCTGGATCGGATCGGTCAGCATGAAACGATCCACATCCACATCCCCTATATAAAGGGAGGCGCCCAGGAAATCATATACCGCTGGTACGAAGAAGGACTGCACGCATTCACCCAGACTTGCCCGGCTGGCCCCGGGATTTTCGAGCAGCTGGGTGATCGCCTGCAAGATCTATTGGGAAACCTGAATCCTTCCCGGTCTTCGGTTGACGAACTGATTACAGACAGCCAGCCACTCTACCGTGACATCAATATGAGTCTGCAACAGGGTCGGGATCGCCTGCTGGAACTGAACTCCTATCGCCGCACCGAGGCCCTCACGATTCGGGACCAGATCCAGAGGGAGGATGGGGATCCCCTGCTGCCTGATCACATGGCGCGACTGTGTGATGCCTATGGCGTGGAGGTGGAAGAACACTCGATGGGCAGTTTGATCCTGCGCCCCGGTGATCACATGCAGGTTCACCACTTCCCGGAACTCAAAACCGAGGGTGTGACAGTTACCTTCCAGCGTGAGACGGCCCTGCTTCATGAAGACCGGTTGTTCCTGACCTGGGAGCATCCCATGGTAACCGGTGCCCTGGATCTGTTACTCGGAAATGAGCGAGGCAATGCTGTGCTGGGTATTTGTAAACTACCCGGTTACCCGACGGGTGAGATCCTGCTCGAAACCCTGCATTTGACCGATTGTGTTTCCCCCGCCCAGTTGCAGATCCGGCGCTTCCTGCCACCGATGATCATTCATGCGCTACTGGATCGTAACGGGGACGATGTCAGTCGACGTTTCAGTCCCGCACAGCTGCAGGGTCTGCCGGTTGAGTTGGGCAAGAGTACCATCACCCAGCTGATCACCGCGCAGCAGGATCGTCTGCGGACTCTGCTGGAACTGGCGGATCATCGCGCCCAGGACGCCCTGCCAACGCTCATTGAAGGTGCGATAACCCGTATGAAGACGGAACGGAAACAGGAACTACAACGACTGGTCAACCTGCAGCGGGTTAACCCGCTGGTACGGGAGGAGGAAATTGATTTTGTCCGCCTGCAAATCGAACAACTCGAAAGGTACCTGGAGAAAACACGGGTTCAGCTGGATGCCGTCCGTCTGATCATCACGGCATAGTCGCAGCGCCATAGCGCAAGGTAATTTCCGCCGGTTCCGGATCCAGCAGGAAACAGGGCTCGAGATCTGGTTTTCCCTGCCACTGCCGCACCACTGTTTGCAGGTCGACACGGCCCGCCAGATACGCATGGATCCCGGTAGCGATATCCTTGTCCCCGCCCGGCGCTTCCTCACCGCACGCTAGCAAGGCCTGAGCGAGGCCACCCCGTGTCACCGGTCGGGTCAATATCTTCATCACCTGCTGCAGGTAGGCCGGGATATCCTGTCCCGGATCATGTCCCTGTGCAACAACGCGATCCAGCCTGGCCCAAACCTGCTCATCGCGAGCCAGCAGGTGTCCTCGCAACCCGCAATGAAAACCTTGCAGCCGCTCCAGTGTCAGGCCATTGGCAAACCAGCGCCGGTAGCGTCGATAAACAAACAGGCGCTCGATAAAACTGTCACGTTGCGACGGATCGTACAATTCCAGTTCGTCCGCTACCGGCATCAGGGGTAGCGCCTTCATCAACGCCTCGGCAAACAGGCCCTGGCCTGTTGCAAGAGTATTGCTGTCTGGATGAAACACCGGCACATCAGACACACCGCAACTGGGAGATCGTGACTTGAATATCCAGCCGTCGAGAGCGCGCTGTTCCGCCAGTAGTTGCCGCGCAAACTGTTGCATTGCCTCGGTGACATCCAACTGCGGGTCGGCCACCCCCCGGGCACGAATCCCGTCGACCCCCTGCACCAGGCGTAGTGGCGGACGCGGAACGCCCAGGCCAATGAGCACCTCCGGACAGACCGGAAGAACTTCGACATGCGGCACGAGATCGGTTACCAGCCAGTCCTGTTTTTTATGCCCCCCGTCATAACGGACGGCATCACCCAGCAGGCAACGGCTGACACCAATGCAAGGCTGGTCTCTGGTCTGAAATTGGTTATCCCGCATGCGACAAATCATAACGCCGGACAAGGTGAACCGGCGCGCTCCGACCCAAAAAAGGTGCAAAAAAAATGGGCGCCAATGGCGCCCGGAATTTACCTAACCCAACTCAACGAGAGTTCATAAAAAAGAATAAAAGTAGCTTGTTACACCCATATGACTGCGAACCAGCCTGCAAGTTCCGACCCTGAATCAAAAATCCACCAGCCCAATGCTTAGATCTTGAAATTATTAAAATTTTTCTGGGCATAAATGCCCATAACTTTGACGTTGGTTATTTTCTGACCTATATATTATATAAACCTGACTAATATCACCCAGTAGTTTGAGCTGAATCCAATGAGCAGACACCGCAACGGCGAACTCGGGACGGTACCCTTTCGTGCCGGTCGCTTCTTTTATATCGACAAGCAATGGTATTTCGCCTGCCGCGAAGGGCGAAACTGTGGCCCCTTTGCCAGCAAGCAGGAAGCGGAAGTGGCACTAACTCGCTATATCCAGCAAATGACAGACGCTGAAGCTTCCGAATACGATAGCCCCAATCCACATACTCCCAGCCACCAACCCGGTTGAACCATAAGGTTCCCGGGACAGGGACAGTACCTCCGAATTGTTACCTCTACCGACACCCGTTTCAAACCTGTAATTCCCGCTAAGCATCGCGCCTTCCGTAATTCATTGTCATAAGGACAAGTGATTGGCGCGTCCGGCCAATATGGTGTGACAAGTTATTGGCGTCATCTGACAACTCCCGGTTGCAGCATTTCTCACCAGGCACTGTCCTATGTTCCAGACAGATGTAACTGCATAAATTGCAAAAACAGGAATTACAAAAATGCATATGGGAGTCAGTATGATGAACTGGGAAACAACCAAAGCGCCGCAATTTGAAAAAACATTACGCAAATCGATCTCTTTTATCGGGATTGGTCTGCATAGTGGAAAAAAGGTAACAATGGTAATCAAACCGGCAATGCCCGGTACCGGGATTCTGTTCTTGCGCAAGGATGTACTGGCGGGTCAGGGTATGATTTCAGCAAGATGGTACAACGTCACCGAAACTCGATTGTCCACCACGCTGGGGAATGAACATGGCGTGACAGTAGCGACTGTAGAACATTTGCTGGCAGCACTGCGCGGATGTGGTATCGACAACGCCTTGATTGAGCTAGATGGTCCTGAGATCCCGATTATGGATGGTAGCTCTGCTCCCTTTGTAACGACCATCGAGCAGATTGGTACCGTTGCACAACCACAAAAGCGTAACGTTATCTGGATTCAACGTCCGATTGAAGTTCGTGATAATGATAAATACGCCATCCTCATGCCCTATAACTCATCGCGCATCACGATTGAGATTGATTTTCCCGACTCGCCCATTCAGTCACAAACACTGTCAGTTGAACTGATCAACGAGGCATTCCGTAATGATGTGGCACGGGCGAGGACATTTGGTTTTTCACAGCAGGTTAATTTTCTGAGAAAACAGGGGCTGGCACGAGGTGGCTCGCTTAATAACGCTGTATTAGTAGACGGCGATCGTATCGTTAATGAGGAAGGCCTGCGCTATACCGATGAATTTGTGCGTCACAAGATCCTCGACTGCCTGGGAGATTTGGCGCTGGCGGGCGTACCGATCATGGGGCATTTGTATGCCTATAAACCTGGGCATGCATTGAATAACCAGTTAATGCACAAGCTGTTCGATGACCGTAGCAACTGGTCCTATCTCACTATGGATGAATTCATGGCGGTGACAGGGGCTCGTGCCACAAAGACGGCTGGTACAGGGGCAGAATTTGAAGGGGAAAAATTCGCCCAAACCTAGTAGCAGTACCCTGCAGTCAACCCCCCACACTTGTTGCAGGTCGGGTGAGAAACATGGTTTCTCACCCATTTTTTATTTCTCTGTTTTAATTTTGTTATCATTGCCCAGTTGCTTTATTTCCAGGCTCATAATTCCCTTGGTCGCCTTTATCATGCTTTCCACCGTCACATAAGGAGTTGAACTATATGAATTCCAGCTCTGGCATGTGATGCTCTCAATATACGAATTATCCGTGGACGTAACATGCATAATTGTTATGAAATTGCCTGTAGTTGAATTAATCGTTTGTTCTTCGGTATCAACTTTTGTAATAACAAATCGCGCTGGCTTGACTTCTTTTTTGTCGCTGGTCATGGTTTTAAAATCCAGCGAGCAGGCTGTTTTATAACTATTCCACCGTAAAAAAGAGTCGTGCACCTTACCATCAATAATCATGAGATGCACAGTCCGGTTTGGTGCAACAACTTTCTTTTCCAACACCCACACGGAACCAACTGGTGGAAAGTATTCCAGTTCAATTTTTTTGTCTGCCTCTTCAATAGCCTGGCAGGACACAAGGATTGGTAAGACAAGAAGTAAAATTTTCTTCGGCATAGCGTTACTCCTGATTATTTATAATATCAAGCACGGTTGGCATCAACTTCGAGCCTCGATTTTCAGTGTCAGCTTCAACGCTGTTGGTGTTACCAGGGTGGTTATTATCACCATCAACACCAGCGAAGAAAAAAGTTCGTCATTCAATACTTCAAGACTTTTCCCAATGGAGGCAAATACCAGGCCAACTTCGCCTCGGGGAATCATACCAATACCCACTGCCAGGTGGTTGGCTCCTTTTCCAGCCATGTAACCGCTTATCCACTTTCCAATGATTGCTGCCAGTGTCAAACCACCAGCCATGACAATAACATGAGGATCATTAAAGGATTCAAGTTTAACCTGTATTCCCATCAGAATGAAAAAAATCGGCACCAGAATAACTTCCAGTGGCGCAATCAGGTCACGAATACAGAATCGATGTTCCTCCGGCTTTCCCCAGTGGGAAAAATAGGCATCATGCAGGATTACCCCAGCGGCAAATGCACCGACGATTGTCGCCAATCCCGCCAGGTTGGCAAACCAGGCCAGTACCATAACAAACAGAAAGGAGATAAACATCTTTGCTTCAATGATATCAAGATGCTGTACCAGGTTAATGGTGAACCTGAGAAAATAGGGCCCCGCCTTGAATGCGATATATAAAAACAGCAGCGCCAGGCCAATAATTTTAAAACCCTGTATAAGATCAAAACTGCCGGCCACGATGACGCCGGAAACAATCGCCAACATAACCAGACCTAGAATATCATCGATCACCGCCGCCCCCAGAATCACGTGGGCCTCGCGGCTGTGCATCAGTTTCAGTTCTTCCAATACCCGGGCGGTAATCCCAATACTGGTTGCTCCCAACGTCGCTGCCACAAATAAATCCACATTGATGGACAATTCCGGCATCAGTAGTCGGGCAGCCCAAAAGCCGAGCACAAACGGCATCACTACTCCCACGATGGCAACCCGAAAAGAGGCACCACCGACACTGCGCATTTCCTTGGGACTGGTTTCCAGACCGATCAGAAACAACATAAAGATAACGCCATAGCGGGAAAATACATCCACTGTATGCGCGACCTGGGTCAGCGCAGGACCACCCGGGCCCGATAGGATGGTCAGGATCTGTCCGGCATCCTTGCTTCCCAGCGCATCTATGGCCGCCAGTTTGAGAGGTTCTCCCGAGAGGGTCAGGTCCACCATGTCAAATACGGCCGGACCCTGACGCAGGACCTCTATAAAATCTGAGCCCAGCCAGTAACCGACATTGCCAATCGCAACCCCCATCAACAACTCACCGAGTACAGAAGGCTGGTTAAAACGACGTGCTGCAAATCGCCCAAGCACTGCAAAAAACAGAATGCCGGTCACCCCCAGGATGACCGGTGCAATGGGATCACCGTGTTTGCCGCCATGCAGCGCCCAGCCAATGCTGGGCATCAGGATGATCGACAAGACCCCACCCCACAGGACAAAGCGGTATTTAAATCGGCCATGTCGTGATCTTTTATCTGGCTCTTCAGTTTGCCTGTTCATATGGTTGTTACACTGATAACTTTATTTTTTATTTATCCGCGCAGTCACCTGATTCAACCTGAATCGTGGAGTGATGAATATGGAATCGTGTAGTCAGCACATCCTTAACGCGTCCTAATACTCCGGAAGGGTCCGTTTTTTCATCGACGGTTACATGCAAAGTCAGCATCGGCCGGTCCGGTGTCAGGGACCAAACATGCACATGGTGGACATTCCGGATACAAGGTACTTCATCAACAAGCACCTGTTTCAGTAGCTGGACGTCAACATCCTGTGGTGTTCCCTCCAGGAGGATGTGTGCCGATTCCTTCACTACGTACCATGCGCTTCGCAGGATGAGTAGCGCCACGAATATTGATAGTAGAGGATCGATAGGAAGCCAGCCCGTGGACAGGATGACCACCGCGGCAATGATGGCAGCAATTGAACTCAGTAAATCTCCCAGGACATGCAGGGTCGCCGCCCGCATGTTGAGGTTGGCACGATCGCCACTGTGCAGAATCCAGAAAGCGAGTAAATTCACCACTAGGCCAAGGCTTGCGATAGTCAGCATGATGCCGCCCAGCACCTCGACCGGTTGCATCAGGCGTTGGATGGCTTCATAGATAATCCACGCAACGATCAGAATGAAGAATACGCCATTGAGAAAAGCGGTCAGTATCTGGATTCGATGATAGCCGTACGAACGCAATGTGTCTGCCGGTCGCCGGGACAGGCGAGCCGCAAACCAAGCGAGAAACAGGGATACGGTATCGGTCAACATATGCCCGGCGTCTGCCAGCAGCGCCAGCGAGCCCGAGAAAATGCCGCCGATCACCTCGGCGATCATAAAACCGCCGGTCAGGCCCAGGGCCAGTAACAGGCGGTGTTCATCGGAAGCGTGAGAATGCGCGATAGCGATATGCCTATGTCGCCCCATCAGTTATCCGATTGTACCAACCGGCAACCGCGCTGCAACAAGGATTTACATTACCGCAATGGCCAGTCCACAGGCAACCACACCATAACCCAGTACTTGAAGGCGGTTTTTGTACTGTACTTTTGAGGCTGCCGCCCGCCCCAGCTGGACCGCAACGGCGGTGATCATCAGAATGGCCAGCGCCACACCGGACATCCAGCCTGCCGCCTGACCGGAAGCAGGCATTTCCAGGCCATGCACATAGCCATGCAGACCGGCCATGCCCAGGACAAACACCATTACCACGGCGCTGTTGATTGAAGCGAACTTCAACAGCAGCACCCCGGCGAGCAGCACTGACAAAGCCAGCATAAACTCCAGCCATGCCGCGCCTGCACCCAGACTGCCT
>JAJDNN010000193.1 GCA_022340685.1 Pseudomonadota bacterium | reverse complement strand
CGACGGCGAGTGCCCTTCCTTCTGGCCTTCTTCTTGGCCGCGGTCTTCTTTGCCTTCGTCTTAGCAGCCTTTTTCTTGGCTACTTTCTTCTTCGCCTTCTTTTTGGCCTTTTTCTTGGCTACTTTTTTCTTCGCCTTCTTTTTGGCCTTTTTCTTGGCTACTTTCTTCTTCGCCTTCTTTTTGGCCTTTTTCTTAGCTACTTTCTTCTTCGCCTTCTTTTTGGCCTTTTTCTTGGCTACTTTTTTCTTCGCCTTCTTTTTAGCCTTTTTCTTGGCTACAGTCTTCTTGGCCTTGGTCTTAGCAACCTTTTTCTTGGCTACTTTCTTCTTTGCTGCTTTCTTTTTGGCTTTTTTCTTTGCTGCCATGAGTACAACCCTCCGAGTTGAGCACTGAGTTTAAGTGAGTATAGACAAGTAAAAAAAAAATACTAGTAAAGTGAGTTAAATTTTACTGCTTAACGTTTGTATTGTATGTACTTTATCTTCTTGCGCCAATATTTTTACATTTGTTGAGTTTCACAAGCATTGAATACTGATTTTTTTCGATTCCGCATCGATTCGTTATCAATTTTTAGTAAAAGTAACTTCAAATAATGACTGCCGGCTGTATTTCGGCAATATTTCAGAAAAAATTAGATCATTTTTATCAGTTTGCGGGTGAATTTATTAAAATTTCTTGTCTGGCAGCCATAAAATCGATATTACGGCGATAGGAAACCGACATTTTTTCCTGTTCAAAGGGTCTTGGGTTCATTTTTACTCTTGCTGTAACTGAATTTGGTTGGATTTGATTGATGTATTCGAAAAATCAGAGTGAGGTGCGGGGTAAAATTGAAAAAATTCAGTTGTTGAACAGCTCACAACGGGAAATAAACATGAAAATATCTGCTGCACGCCATGTCAGTAGTGGTTTTATTCCCTGTTTTCCGCCAATGAGGAATTAAAATCGACGTTACGTCTGATTTCTTTACTTTTAGCAATAGCCAGATAAATAAAAACCCGAAATACAGCTGGAACAACAATCAGGAAAGCATGCAACGGCCGATCAGCGCCCGTATTTTTATAACGTACCTCGGCTTTTCTCTGTAGAAACCCTCTCAGAAGGGTCCATATTGCGTTAAATTAGGGAAATCATGACGATTAAGTCTTGTTTTCAAGTTTTAGAATAAAATCCCAGTGTTTTTTGCTAACCGGTAACACGGACAGACGATTTCCCTTGCGTAATAGCAGCATTTCTTCCAGCTGCGGATGGTTTTTCAGTTCCTGCAGGGTAATGTTGCGCTTCAGTTTGCGTTTGTAGCGGATATCCACCATGAACCAGCGCGGGTTATCCGGATCACTTTTGGGATCATAGTATTTTGCATCCGGATCCACGGCAGTAAAGTCGGGATAACCTTCCTTTACCACCTCGGCAATGCCAACAATTCCTGGTTCCTTGCAATTGGAGTGGTAAAAGAACACCAGATCCCCCTTTTTCATCTCATCCCGCATCATATTGCGAGCCTGGTAATTGCGTACTCCTTCCCAGTGATCGGTTTTTCTGGGTCGATTGGCGAGGTCATCAATGCCAAAGACATCCGGTTCGGATTTCATCAACCAGTAATTCATGCCGGGTCTCCAATAGGCAGGGTTCAGTTAGCCTGTCGTCGGGTGAGTGTGCGGGGTGATGCATTCATACCCGGATGATACCTTGTTCGGTGGCAATGCCGTCCAGTGGTACGTCCCAGGGGTAGACCGGGAGCGATGCCTGTTGCTGAAACTGGTAGGCGGTACCAAGTAGGCGGGGTCTGTGCCAGATTCGGCGATGGGTCAGGAAGGCAAAGGTCCGATCATAAAAACCACCACCCATACCAAGCCGGTTACCGTTCGCATCGAAGGCTACCAACGGTAGCAGGATGAGATTGAGTGCATGGGGTTTGAAACGTCGTTCGCCCGGATGATGTAGCGGTTCGGATATTCCGAAGCGGTTCGTCCATAAGGGGCTGTGCGGGGCATATGGCAGGAACCACAGGCGCCGACTGTTGCGCGGCCCAATGACGGGCAGATAGCACTGCTTGCCGGTCTGCCAGGCGTATTCGATGAGGGGTTGCAGGTCGATCTCGCCATCGTTGGGTAGATAAAAAGCGATGCGGTGGCTATTGACGAACAATCGGGAAGTGGCAACGTGCTCACAGAGTTGTAGCGAAGCGTGGCGCCGTTCGGCTTCACTCAGGGCACACCGTTGGCGGCGCAGCGCCTGGCGAAGTTGGTTGCGATTGCTCATGGATAGTATTAAGAGGGTGGGCGCCCCACATGTACCGTTGTGATCTTCGCCTTGAACCTAGGGTTCAAGTGGGGGCGTCATCGGCACATCAGGCTTTCCGTACGTGCGGACATGCACACAATGCCGGAATCAGCTCCCGGGGGATGATATTACGGCTCAAGAGTTTCCCGATACACTGACGAGTACTGCAGGAGCGCCCATTGTTCGTATTTCAGCTTTATGTGGCCATATATAATGGCGCAACAATCAGATTTCCAGTTGCCGGCTGCGATACAGCGCATCTTCAATCTTGGCTTCCAGTCCCTTGATGCGCTGGCTAACTGTGGCATCGGTCTTGCCGGCACTATTCGCACCGGCGAGGAGCTCATTGGATATATTCAGTGCCGCCATCACGGCAATTCGATCGGATCCGATTATCTTGCCGGTTTCGCGGATTTCGCGCATTTTGCGATCCAGATAGTCAGCGGAGCGAATCAGGTCGTGGTGTTCCTCCTCGGTGCAGGAAAATACGTATTCCTTGTCGAGAATTGTTACGGTGACGGCTTTTGTGTCACTTTTTTCAGTCATTTTCCAGTGCCTTCAGCCGTTTGATCATGGCCTCGACCTTGGTGCGGGCCATTTCGGTTTTTTCGATGAGATCAGTGCGTTCAGTCAGTAGACTGGTCTGGCTGGTCCGCAGGGTCTTGTTTTCCTGCTGCAGCCGTTCTACCGCCTTGATGAGGTCATCAACACGGGATTCAAGTTTTTTCAGATCCAGCTCATCCATTGGTCAGACACGTTTTTATTTGGTTAGAGTGATTATCGGTAAATGCTTTCGTGTTCAATATAGAGCCGCTGGCACACAGGGTCAACGGTTGAAACAGGGGACGGGGCGCGTATTTCTGCCCCCACAATTGTAAAATCCATTATTCTAGGGTTCTTGACCGTGTTTTCTGGCGAAAAATCATGACCTCGATACTCCCCGAGCATGCGCAACTCAGTCAGGTTCTGCAGCAACAGCAGGCCGGTGCGGATGCGGCCGAATTTCATGGCCAGCTATGCGGCTTGCTGGCCGTTGACAGTCAGTTATCGTTGACAGACTGGCTCGCGACTGTGCTACCCGGTGTGGTTGTCGCCAGCCTTCCCACCAATGTGCAGACAGTATTCCAGGCATTACTGGAGAACAGCCGTAACGGCCTGCGAGACGAGAGTTTCGGATTCCAACTTGTGTTGCCGGATGATGATACGGACCTGGCCGTGCGGGTTGAGGCGCTGGGACACTGGTGCCAGGGTTTTCTGCTGGGAGTGAGTTCCGCGGGTATCAGCGATCCCAAGGTCCTGCCCGGTGATTTGCCTGAAATTCTCGACGACTTCTTGGGAATTAGTCAGGCGGAAAGCTATGAACTGGCCGATGAGGAAGAAGATGAGGCCGCCTATACTGAGCTGATGGAATATGTTCGTATCAGCGCCCAGCTGTTTTGTGAAGAATTGCGCGTTCAGTCCACTTCTTCACCACCGACCACGCCAACCGGCGGCCAACTGCATTGAACGACCCTTCTGCTAGGGCGGATCGATTTCTGGCATAATGGGAGCATGAATGCAAAGGAATTCAAGCGCCGCCGCAAGCATCTTATGGAGATGATGGGCGATAAGTCGGTCGCCATCCTGCCGTCTTCACCGGTGCGCCTGCGCAACCGCGATGTGGAGTACAAGTATCGTCCGGACAGCGATTTCTATTATCTCACCGGCTTTCCCGAGCCGGAGTCGGTCGCGGTACTGGTACCCAATCGGGAACACGGCGAGTACATCCTGTTCTGCCGGGAAAATGATCCTGAAATGGAAACCTGGAACGGACGGCGAGCCGGCCAGAACGGTGCGGTCAGCGAGTATGGCGCAGATGATTCTTTTCCCATTGATGATATCGATGACATCCTGCCGGGTTTACTGGAAGGCGCTGAACGGGTGTTCTACACCATGGGTACTCACCCCGATTTTGACCAGCGTCTGATCGGCTGGGTAAACCGGCTGCGCAAGCAGTCGCGTGCCGGGATCCATACCCCCGGCGAATTCGTTTCTCTGGATCACCAACTGCACGAAATGCGGTTATATAAAAGTAGCGCCGAGATCCAGGCAATGCGTCAGGCCGCAGCTATCTCGGCGGAGGCCCATCGCCGCGCCATGCAGATCTGCCAGCCCGGGATGAAGGAATACCAGATCGAGGCGGAGCTGGGCCATACATTTATGACCGAGGGTGCGCTATCGCACGCCTATGCGTCCATTGTGGGAGGGGGCGCCAACGGCTGTGTTCTGCACTATGTGGAGAACCGAAGCACACTGAAGAATGGCGACTTGCTGTTGATCGATGCTGGCGCCGAATACGATTACTACGCCTCAGACATCAGCCGCACCTTTCCCGTTAATGGCAAATTCAGCCGCGCCCAACGCAGCCTGTATGAGCTGGTGCTTGAAGCGCAACTGGCGGCCATTGAGCAGGTCAAGCCAGGCAATCACTGGAATGATCCGCACGAGGCGGCAGTGAAAGTGCTAACCAAAGGCATGGTCTCGCTCGGCCTGCTCAAGGGGTCGGTGAAAAAGCTGATCGAAAAAGAAGCCTACCGCGAGTATTTCATGCATCGCACCGGTCACTGGCTGGGCATGGATGTGCATGATGTGGGTGATTACAAGGTAGAAGACGATTGGCGCCTTTTGGAAGCCGGCATGACCCTCACTGTCGAACCCGGTATCTATATCGCGGCCGGCAGTAAAGCGGCCAAAAAATGGTGGAATACAGGCATTCGTATCGAAGATGATGTACTTGTGACGAAAAAAGGTTGTGAAGTGCTTTCAGACGGCGTGCCAAAACAGCCGGACGAAATCGAAGCCCTCATGGCGGCCGGATGATGAAGTCGACAGATACCGATTTCGACGTAGTCATTGTCGGTGGCGGCATGGTCGGCGCCAGCCTGGCCTGTGCGTTGGGCGCTACACCGTTGAAAGTCGCGGTAATCGAAGCGACACCGTACACGGCAGATACCCAGCCAAGTTTTGATACGCGCACGGTGGCCCTGGCTTATGGCTCGCGCCAGATTTTCGATAGCCTGGAGTTGTGGGATCCCATTACCGCATTGGGTGTGACACCCATCAAGCGGATTCATGTTTCGGATCGGGGCCATGCCGGCACCAGCCATCTCGACTGTCAGCGGGAAGATGTGGAAGCGCTGGGCTATGTCGTCGAAACCCGGGTACTCGGCCAGGTATTGCATTCGGCCGTACAGGACCTCGCGAATGTCACTCTGCTTTGTCCGGCACAGGTCACCGGTGTTGACATGCAGGCGAACCGGGCCAGTATCAATATACAGGAAGGCACTAATAGCCGAACCCTGACCGGCCGATTGCTTGTTGCGGCTGATGGAGGCAATTCATTAATCCGCAACCTGCTTGGAATCCGAACCTTTCGCATGGACTACGATCAATCTGCGGTAATCGCCAACGTTGTTATAGATCGCCCCCATCGCAACATCGCCTACGAACGCTTCACCGCCGAGGGGCCGATGGCCCTGTTGCCAAGCCGTGGCACAGACGGGG
>JAJDNN010000150.1 GCA_022340685.1 Pseudomonadota bacterium | reverse complement strand
CCGACCCGGCCACCCGCGGCATTATTCTGGTCGGTGAAATCGGTGGGAGCGCGGAGGAGGCCGCGGCCGACTATATACAAGCTCATGTCAGCAAGCCGGTGGTTGCCTACATTGCCGGGGTAACGGCGCCGGTGGGCAAGCGCATGGGTCATGCCGGCGCGATCATTTCCGGCGGTAAGGGGACGGCGCAAAGCAAGATCAGCACGCTGGAGGCCGCCGGTGTGACGGTGACCCGCTCGCCGGCCGAGATGGGCAGTAGCATGCAACGCCTGCTGGGCCAGGAAACAGAATCGCGTCCGCCGCAGGAAGCGGGTTGACGGTGAAGACAGTACGCGACGCGTCCGGACTCCGGTTGGTGGTGGCCCAGACCAACCTGCTGGTCGGCGACATCCGCGGCAATGTGGACACCATCATCGCGCTGGCTGAACAGGCGCGTGACGACTATCAGGCCGACGCCGTGGTTTTCCCCGAACTGGCCCTGACCGGCTATCCGCCCGAAGACCTGTTGTTGCGCGCGGGCCTGCACGAGCGAGTTACAGAAGGTCTGACCCGGCTGCGTCAGACACTGAAGGGCATAACCCTTATCGTCGGCTACCCGGAACAGACCCATCAGGGGATCTACAATGCGGCGGTGGTGATTCGTGATAGCAAAGTCCTTGCCAATGCCCGCAAGCACTACTTGCCCAACTACAGCGTCTTTGATGAGAAACGCTACTTCATCCCCGGGACCGGGGGTTGCCTTGCCGAAATCAACGGGGTCAGGCTGGGGATTATCCTGTGTGAGGATATCTGGTATCCCGATCCTGCGAAGGCTGTGCAGGAGCAGGGTGCCGAGTTGATCGTTGCACTCAACGCCTCGCCCTATCACACCCGCAAGGCAGGTGAACGGGAGCGGGTCGTCACCGATCGGGTGCGGGAAACCGGGCTACCCATGGTGTATGCCAATCTGATCGGTGGGCAGGATGAGTTGGTGTTCGACGGGGATTCATTCGTCATGGCCGCTGACGCCCGGATTGTGCAACGCATGCCGGCTTTTTGTGAGGGCCTTTTCCCGGTCGATTTCAATCGCAACGGTGAGGCTGTCGCGCCCCAACCGGGTCCGGTGGCCACGCCGCTGTCGCTGGAAGCGAGTGTTTATCATGCACTGGTGCTGGGGGTGAAAGACTTTGTCACCAAAAACGGTTTTGCTGGTGTGGTGCTGGGTCTGTCAGGGGGCATTGACTCGGCCCTGACGCTGGCCGTGGCGGTGGATGCGCTGGGGCCGGAACAGGTCGAGGCGGTGATGATGCCATCCCGATACACTACCGATATGAGTATCGAAGACGCCACCGAGGAAGCGGAGATCCTTGGCGTGGCCAATTCGATTATTCCCATTGAGACGTTGTTCAAGGCCTTTTTAGACAATTTGCAAACCGAGTTCGCCGGCCGGCCGGTAGACACCACCGAAGAGAATATCCAGGCACGCTGCCGGGGTGTCATCCTGATGGCGATTTCTAACAAGAAGCGCAAGATGGTGCTGACCACCGGTAACAAGAGTGAAATGGCCGTGGGTTATGCCACGCTGTATGGCGACATGGCAGGCGGCTATGACGTTCTCAAGGACGTACCCAAGACCCTGGTCTACCGGCTGGCCGATTACCGGAATTCGCTCGGCCGGGTGATACCGCAACGGGTCATCGATCGGCCGCCGTCAGCTGAACTGGCGCCGGACCAGAAAGATACGGACAGCCTGCCACCCTACGATATTCTCGACGCTATTCTGGAAATGTACGTCGAGCAGGACCACGGGGTGGAGGATATTGTCACCGCCGGTTATGAGCGGGCCACGGTGACGCGGGTTGTCCATATGGTGGACCGAAACGAATACAAACGCCGTCAGGCACCTCCGGGGATCCGGATCACCGCCCGCGCCTTTGGCCGGGATCGTCGCTATCCCATCACCTCGGGTTATAATCGCCAGCGTGGGAAATAATACCGGCGGTGTTACCGTTCGGCCTGGTTATTGTTTATTATCAATTTGCGCACCAATTAGAATAATGACGAGAAGGATGTTGCAATGAAAAAAGTAGAAGCCATTATTAAACCGTTCAAACTGGACGATGTCCGCCAGGCCCTGTCTGATATCGGCATCACAGGCATGACAGCCTCGGAGGTAAAGGGGTTTGGCCGACAGAAAGGGCACACCGAACTGTATCGCGGCGCCGAATATGTGATCGATTTTCTGCCCAAGGTAAAAGTGGAGATTGTGATTGCCGAAAGTCTGGTCGATCAGGCCATCGAGGCCATCACCACGGCTGCGCGTACCGGCAAGATAGGGGACGGCAAGATCTTTGTTACCAGTATTGAACGTATCGTGCGGATCAGGACCGGCGAGGAAGGGGAAGCGGCGATTTGATTCAGGTGTTGGCCGGCACCGGCTTGCTCTGTGGCAGGTAATCCTGCAATTGCCGGGTTATTTCGTGCTTGGGGAAATTGATTTTCAGTACTTGCCACGCATCATTGGCGAGGTCATCCAGTCCCAGATTGTGATAACCCTTAACCATTGATCCCAGCGCATTGGGTATTGCCGGGGTACCCTGGTAGTTTTCCAGAACAAATTTTGCACGGTTAACCACTGCCACGTAGGCCTTGCGCTGCATGTAGTAGTCGATCACAAACACTTCATAGTCGGCCAGACCGTCCCGAATATTATGCATCCGCTGAATCGCGTCTGGTGTATATTTGCTGTCCGGAAAGCGGCTGGCGAGTTCGGCAAAATACGCGAATGCCCGTCGTCCGGACTTGGGATCGCGTTCGTCAGGATTCTGCCGAAAGATCTTGTTGATCAAGGACTGATCGCTGTCATAGCTCGCCAGGCCCCGCATATAGTAGGCATAATCCACACGGGAGTGATTCGGGTGGAGTTTGATGAATCGCTCGGCGGCCAGGATCGCAGATTCGGGCTCGTTGTCCTTGTAATAGGCATAGGCCACATCCAGTTGGGCCTGTTCAGCATAAAAGCCATAGGGGTAGCGGGATTCCAGCCGCTCATATAGCTTGGCGGCGGCTTCATAGTCCTTATTGTCCAGATTTTGTTTGGCTTCCGCATAGATCTCCTCGGCGGTCATCCCGGCCGTTTCATCCTCATCGTCCGGAGTCAGGGAACAGGCGGAAATGACGCAGCAGAGGGCCAGTAGCAATAACAGGCGGTGCAATAGTGACAAGGTGTAGCCCTGTAGTGGTGATCGTGTGGTGAACCGGGCGGTAGTATAGCGCCATATGGAGTCACAAAAAAACCGGCGTTCCGGTGCAAGCCTGGCTTTTGTGTTCATGGACGGACTCATATCGGGCCGGACTTTGCGCGTGAACCGGTAAATTCAAACGCGGTATGATTATTCGCAGACCGCTATCCACCCAGGCAACCCGGTAAATTATGGCCAATCGAACGATCCTGCAAGGCATCATCCCCGCCGAGTGCGCCGGCCTGCGGCTGGATCAGGCCCTGGCGCAATTGTTCAGCGATTATTCCCGTTCCCGTCTGACCCAGTGGCTCAAGACCGGCCAGGTGCGGGTGGAGGGCAAGATCTGGCGGGCCCGTGACAAGGTGCGCGGCGGGGAACAGGTGGCCATCCATGCCGAGCTGGAGGAGCAAACCGACTGGCAACCGGAGGCCATGCCGCTCGACATCGTCTACCAGGACGATCAGATTCTGGTGATCAACAAGCCGGCCGGACTTGTGGTGCATCCCGCCGCCGGTAATCCCGCCGGAACGATGGTAAATGCCCTGCTGCATCATGATCCGGCCCTGATCAGTATTCCCCGTGCCGGCATCGTCCACCGCCTGGACAAGGACACTTCCGGACTGCTGGTGGTAGCCCGTACTCTTACCGCGCAAAAATCGCTTGTGGAGCAGTTGCAGGCACACAGCATGCAGCGCGAATACCAGGCGATTGTGACCGGGGTCATGACTGCCGGCGGCACGGTTGAAGCGCCCATCGGCCGTCATCCGGTGCATCGCAAGCGGATGGCAGTCACCCCCCGGGGTAAGCCGGCCGTGACCCACTACCGGGTCCGCGAGCGCTTTCGGGCGCACACCTGGATCCGCTGCACACTTGAAACTGGTCGCACCCACCAGATCCGGGTTCATCTGGCCCATCTCCTTCATCCCCTGCTGGGCGATCCTGTCTATGGTGGCCGGTTGCGTCTGCCCCGGGACTGTACCGCGGAGCTGGCCGCTGCCCTGCGGAATTTTAGGCGCCAGGCGCTGCATGCCGGGCGGCTCGGGCTGATGCATCCGGACCGCGACGAATTCATGGAATGGCAGTCGCCCATGCCGGCTGACATGCGTCAGCTGATTGAATTGTTGCGCGAGGATGCCCGGCAGGCGCCCGAGGATGATGAGGATACGAGCGGAACCTGGGAGTACGTGGACGAATGAGTCCATGGTCATCGCTCTGGATTCCGGCCAACTGGCCCGCCCCGCCGAACGTCTACGCGGGCGTCACCCAACGTCAGGGTGGAGTAAGTCAACCACCCTATAACACGCTTAATCTCGCCCGGCATGTAGGTGATGATCCGGCTGCAGTCGGGTACAACCGGGATCGCCTCGGTCTGCCGGCCGGGCCCGTCTGGCTTGACCAGGTGCACAGCCACAAGGTGGTGGATGCCGCCGAGATTGACATGACTGCGGTGCCTCGCGCCGATGCCAGTTTCAGCCGCCGTCCGGGGGTCATCTGCGCCGTGCTGACGGCGGACTGTCTGCCGCTGTTGTTGACGGATCGATCGGGTCGCAATGTCGCCGCGGTGCATGCCGGCTGGCGGGGACTGGCCGGCGGGATTATCGAAGCAACGCTCTCAGCTCTGGCGGTTCCCGGCAACGAACTATTGGTCTGGCTGGGGCCGGCCATTGGTGCCACTGCCTATGAAGTGGGGACGGAAGTGCGTGCGGCTTTTGTCGATCCCGATCCGGCCGCCGCCGTCAGTTTTCGACCGACCCGTCCGGGACACTGGCTGATGGACATCAATGCACTGGCGCGCCGTCGTTTACAAGGTCTGGGTGTAACGTCCATCTATGGCGGTGAATATTGTACGTTTACTGAATCGGCGCGTTTTTTTTCCTATCGGCGCGAGGGTGTGACCGGCCGGATGGCCAGCGTGATCTGGTTCGAGGAATGATTCTGGCGCAGGGGAAGAGTAGAAGTGTCGCAATTCACCATCGCGTTAAAGCAGCGGGATCGCGTGCGGTTGCCTGGTCCCGGGAACAGGAATTGCTCCTGATTCGCGCCCCCTTTACCCTCTCGATTTCGGGTATGATGCACGCCCCCGAGGAACAAGAATAATATGACATTACTAAGCTGGATCATCATCTTCAGTCTGGTCGGCGGTGTATTGAGCGTTCTTGCCGCGAGCGTGTTCCTGTTGCTGCCCGACGCGATACGAACCCGCCTGCTACCCCATTTCATCAGCTTTGCCATCGGCGCGCTGCTGGGTGCGGCTTTTCTGGCTCTGTTGCCCCATGCGCTGGCGGGTGCCAAGGATTTTCACACAATTGGCATTGCGATCCTGCTGGGCTTGCTTACTTTTTTCGTATTGGAAAAAATGGTGCTTTGGCGCCACTGCCACTCCGAACAGTGCGAGGCACATGCCGCGACGGAGGCTCACGGTCAAGCGGCCGGCACACTGGTGCTTATTGGTGACGGGATCCACAACCTGGTGGACGGTGTGCTGATCGCCGCCGCCTTTATGATCGACATCCACCTGGGTGTGGTAACCAGTCTGGCGGTGGCGGCTCACGAGATTCCGCAGGAAGTGGGTGACTTCGCCTTACTTCTGCACAGCGGTTTCAGCCGCCGCAAGGCCTTGCTGTTCAATATCCTGTCCAGCCTTACGACGCTCATCGGGGCACTGGGTGCGTACTGGAGCCTGGCTGACATGCAACAAGTGCTGCCTTATATCCTGGCGGTCGCCGCATCCAGCTTTATTTACATTGCAGTGGCGGATCTGATTCCGGGATTGCATAAACGGCTGAATATAGCGGCCACCCTGGAGCAACTGGCGCTGATTTTCGCGGGAGTGGTGGTGATCTGGTTGGCCCATACCGCCCTGCATTGATCTGCCCGACCAGCTTGGTATGGTTAGGTCGCTAATTCGAGGACGATACAATGCAACACAAAGAAAAGTGGTACATGTTGACCCTGGTGGGAAAAGACCGGC
>JAJDNN010000148.1 GCA_022340685.1 Pseudomonadota bacterium | reverse complement strand
TGCGATGGCCAGTACTGTGTTGGCGCCACCTATGATCGGAACGATGACACGCGTGAGCTCCGCGCGGCCGATGAGGCACGGAATCTTGCCGCTCTGGCTCTGGCTGTGCCCGCATTTGCGGGTACCCTGGCAACCGACGGGCGCGTGGCATTCCGGACCACCAGCCCGGACCATTTGCCGGTGATCGGTCCCGTGCCCGATGTGGCTTTTTATGCCAAGGTCTACGCGGATCTCCGGCATGGCCGGCCCGCCCACCGCTACCCGCCGGCCCGCTACCTGCCGGGGCTGTTTCTCACCACCGGGCATGGCTCGCGGGGACTTGTCTCCGGCCCGCTGGCAGGGACGCTGATTGCGGCCTGCCTCAACCAGGCACCCCTGCCGCTCGCTGCCGACCTGATGGAAAGCGTACACCCGGGCCGCTTTCTGGTCCGTAAACTGAAACAAGCGGTGGTGTAGAATCAAGTCATCCCACCCTGTGGACACCGAAATGTCGACCCGAATCGGATTGATGAGTGATTTACACGCGGCACCAGAACCGGTGCAGGAGGCCTTGTCGGTATTCCGCGCGGCGGGTGTTAGCCGGATTTTCTGCGGTGGTGACATTGCAGGTTACGGCGATCGGCTGGATGACACCATTGCCATACTGCGCAACAGCCCATGCCAGTCGATTCTGGGAAATCACGAAGTCTGGTATCTCGAAAAACATGGGCCGAACGCCGATCCACCGGCCGAGTATTTCAGAAACCTGCCCTATGTGATTGACGAGATCATCGCCGGCAAACGAATTTACCTCGTTCACGCCAGCCCACCACAATCGATCATGGATGGCATCAAGCTACTGGATGAGACCGGCCGGATCATGCCTGACCAGAAAATCGCGTGGACCGAGCGTTTATATGGTTTTGAACCCGACGTACTGATTGTTGGCCATACCCACCAGGTCTTTGCCGAGCAACTTGGACAGACCCTGGTCATTAATCCGGGCAGTACCCGGTTCAATCATACCTGCGCCATTCTGCAGTTGCCGGAAATGAAAGTCGAGGTGATTCCTTTATCCGGAGAGACACCGGTCCTGGCCTGGAACTGGGGTATGGAAGCATATAATGACAGCAACTGACCAGCTGCCTGCGGTAATGATGACCTGTGCCTCCGGGCGAACGTCCGGTCCGCCAGTGAGAATGGATCAATACATCCTGTGCCGAAACAACCAACCTGCAAAGGCCAGCGTGACAATACCGATGATCAGCATGGGCCAGTACTGGTTGAATAACAGGGCATAACTGTCGCCTTCCAGAAAAACACCCCGTACCACAACGAGGAAATAACGCAACGGGTCGAGGTAGGTCAGCCACTGCACCACAATTGGCATGTTGGCGATCGGTGTCGCAAAACCGGAGAGGATGACCGCCGGAACCATGAACAGGAATGCGCCCAGGATGGCTTGCTGCTGGGTAACGGCAATGGAAGAAATCATCAGCCCGATGCCTGTGGCGGAAAGCAGGAAAAGGGCAATCCCAAGATACAGCGCGCCGATATCACCGCGTAATGGAATTTTGAATAGTACAATTGCGAGAAGAATAATCACGGTTGATTCGACCAGACCGACAACGATACCCGGTATGGCTTTACCAATAAGAATTTCTACCGGACGAAAGGGCGTAACAAGAAGTTGATCGAAAGTACCAGCTTCCCGTTCACGGGCAACAGACAGGGCGGTGACCAGCAGGGTCACTACCAGGGTCAGCAGGCCGACTATGCCGGGCACGATAAACCAGCGGGACTGAAGGTTTTCGTTGTACCAGTTGCGAATTTCCAGCACGGTTCTCGGGCCGGTCTGACCCTGCTTCTTCATCGAGTCACGATTGAAGTCCAGCAGGATTGAACGCAGGTAATTCATCGCAATCATCGCAGTATTGGAGTTGCGGCCATCAAGGATGACCTGTATCGGCGTGCTTGAACCGCGCAGTATATCGGCGCTGAAGTTTGGTCCGATATGCAGCACCAGCAATACGTCTTTATTGTCGATCAACGGAGCGATATCAGCATCATGATTAATTGATCGGATGATTTCAAAATTGGGCGAGCCCTCAATGTGGCTGATCAGTTCACGGGAAGCAGATCCCGTATCCTGGTTATAGATGGCAACGGGAACATGGTTAAGATCAAAGGTGGCGGCAAAACTGAACACCAGCAGTTGCACGATGGGCGGACCAATCAGTACATAACGACCACGTTTGTCACGCAACAGGGCGAGAAATTCCTTAACCGCAAGTGCAATAATGTGCGCAAAGGGCATGTGTCAATCCAGCCGCTTGCGGGATTTTATCCGCACAAGGGTAAAGAAAAAGATCAGCATGACTAACAACGCGCCCATATTGGCGAGTATTACCGGCCAGATATCCCCGGCCAGAAACAGGGTTTGCAGTATGGCAACAAAGTAACGCGCCGGAACCAGGTGGGTCAGCAATTGAACCGGGGCAGGCATGGAATTAATATCAAACAGAAATCCTGAAAGAATAAACGCCGGTAAAAAGGTCACGATAATGGCAAGTTGACCAGCAACAAACTGGTTTTTAGAGACGATGGATATCAACAGGCCAATCAACAGCGCCACCAGCATGAACAGCGCCGCGCTGAGCGTTAGCAACCAGAAAGAACCGCGCAGGGGGACATCAAATTCCCACACCGCCAGTACCACGCTGAACAACATGCCGCCCATACCAAGAATAAAATAGGGGATCAGTTTGCCGGCCAGCATTTCGCCGATACGCAGCGGGGTCACCATCAATGCTTCCATGGTGCCGCGTTCCCATTCCCGTGCCACCACCATGGCTGTAAGCAGCGAGCCAATCAGGGTCATAATGATGGCAATCAGTCCGGGTACCAGAAAATACCGACTGGATAACGCAGCATTGAACCAGACCCGTTGTTCCAGCGTCACTGGCATGGGGAGGGGACGTCCATGTGCCTCGGTATAGTGGCTCAGCCAGGCCAGCCAGGTACCCTGGATATAGCCCCGGGTAATATTGGCCTGGTTGGAATCCACCCCGTTGATTAGCACCCCGATGGGCGCTTGCCGGCCGGAAAGCAGGTTGGCGGAAAAATTGTTGCGCATCCAGACAATGCCTTCGATATCGCGTTTATCCAGCGCTTTTTCGGCTTCCTGAATGGTACTGTAGAGAACGGAGCTGAAAAACTCGGAACGCGAAAAGGAACCTGCTAGTGAACGGGTGGCCAGATCAGGCTGTTCAATAACGATGCCTACCGGGATATGTTTGGCATCCAGTGATACACCGTAACCAAACAGGAACAGCAACACCACAGGCATAACAAATGCAATGGCGATGCTCGACGGGTCACGAAGGATCTGCCAGGTTTCCTTGCGAATCATGCCTAGCAGGCGCATGCGGCTGGCAGTGTTGGCTATCATGCCGCTGTCTTCTTCTGTTCGATGAGAGTGATAAATGCATCTTCCATCGTCGGGTCGGGGTTGGCCGTATTGCGCGCAAGATCTTTTATTTCCCGTGGCGTGCCCTGGGTCAGCACTTCACCATCCGACAAAATCACCAGGCGATCGCAGTAATTTGCTTCCGCCATGAAATGCGTAGTTACCAGTACGGTAACGCCGATTTCCGCCAGTGCATTGGTCCATGCCCAGAATTCCCGTCGTGCCAGGGGATCAACCCCTGATGTGGGTTCATCCAGAAACAGGATCTCCGGTTCATGCATCAATGCTGCGGCAAAGGAAAGGCGTTGCTTGTAACCCAGTGGTAAATCTGCCGCATTGGCATCCCGGTAACTTTCCAGTTCAAAGGTGGTGAGCGCCCAGTGCAGCCGCTTACTCTGCCGTTTTCCACGCAGGCCATAGGCACTGGAGAAAAACCGCAGGTTCTGCAGCACCGAAAGATTGCTGTAGAGGGAAAATTTTTGTGCCATGTAACCAATACTGCCTCGTGCGCGGGCCGCGGCGACGCGCAGATCGTGACCGGCCACGGCCAGCTGACCCGAGCTGGCCGGCAGCAGGCCGCAGAGCATGCGAAACGTGGTGGACTTGCCAGCGCCGTTGGCGCCAAGCAGTCCGAAGATCTCCCCCCGCCTGACACTGAAGCTGACGTTATTCACCGCGACAAAATCGCCAAAACGGCGCACCAGGTTCTTTACCTGGATAACTTCATCACCAATTTGGCCAGAAATCCCAACCTTAAGGTCGAGCTTCTGTTCATCCCTGTCAGGTCTGGTTTTAAGCTTTGCCACGAAGGCGTCTTCAAAATGGGGCGTCAACGGCGTAATCTTTACCCCGGACTCGCCGGGCAGCAAAATATCAGGATTTGCGGCGGCTTGCGCTTGCATGACCAGTCGAACTGTTTCGCCTTCGATAAGAGCGTCCAGCACACCTGGCGCATGACTCAGTTGCGCCTGCAGTTGTCGGGCGCCAAGGTGTGCGGCGCTAATCTGGAAAACATGCCCGGAAACCTCATCACTGAAGTCTTGCGGGTTACCTTGTCCCAGCAAGTTACCTTCATGTACAAGCACTACTTCATCGCAGCGTTCGGCTTCATCCAGGTAGGCAGTACTCAACAATACCGTCATACCGGCGTTCTGCACCTGTTGGTATACGATTTGCCAGAGCTCGCGACGTGATACGGGATCAACACCAACGGTAGGTTCGTCCAGTAAAAGCAATTGCGGTGAACGCACCAGGGTGCAGGCCAGTCCCAGTTTCTGTTTCATCCCGCCGGACAGCTGGCCGGCCAGGCGGCGGGTAAAGGGTGCCAGCCCGGTCATATGCATTAACTCTTTATAGCGTACAGGTCGCTCTTGTCGGGGTACATTTTGCAGGTCTGCATACAGCTCCAGGTTCTCCTGCACACTCAGATCCTCGTACAGACCAAAGCGCTGGGGCATATAACCCACCTGCGACTGAACCTGTATCGGATCTTTACCAACATCGATGCCAAGAACCTCGATATTGCCTTTATCGGGAACGAGCAAACCTGCAGCGAGGCGCATCAGTGTGGTTTTGCCGGCGCCATCAGGACCAATCAGGCCGGTGACCCGGCCAGGCTGAATCTGGAAACTGACGTCGGAAAGAGCCTGTATCAGGCGTCCTCCGCTGCGAAATGTCTTGCTGACGTCAGAAAGAACCAGGGCTGGCTGGGTCATGACCGCCGACGCCTAGTTATCACAGTTTTTGTTTGCGGCCTTTTGCCTGGCAGGCGGCTGATCGACATCAATATGGACCGTGGCGGGCATACCCAGCCGTAATTCATCCTGAGGGTTGCAGGCAAAGACCCGAACGGAATAGACCAGGCGGGTGCGCAACTCCGGGGTCTGAACACTCTTGGGTGTAAATTCGGCAGTCGGTGAGATATAACCCACCCAGCCTTGATAGGCCTTGCCGGGAAAACTGTCGGTATAAATCGTGGCTTGTGTGCCAAGGCTGATTTTACCCAATGCCGGTTCGGGCAGATAGGCACGCACCCAGACCGGATTGACAAAGGCCAGGGTCAGTGCCGGGGTCTGCGGGAATGCCATATCGCCGGGCTGCAGAATGCGGTTGCGTATGATGCCGTCAGCCGGCGAGTACAGGTTGGCATCATCCAGCTGCTGCTCCGCCAGCACCACGGCAGCCTTGCGGCTAGCGAGCATGGCCCTGGCGACGGCAATGTCTTCCTTGCGCGGCCCGAGCTCCAGCAGGATCAGCGCCTGTTGCACGGCCTGCATCTCGGCTTTGGCCGAATCGGCGGCGGCACGGGCGTTTTCAACATCCTGAGGCGAAACCAGATTCTTTTTCAGCAGGGGCTTCAGGCGTTTGTAGGTGGCCCAGGCCGAGTCGGCCCGTGCTTTTGCCGCGTTGAGTTCGGCGTGCGCCTTGCTGATTTCTTCCTTGCGGCTACCGGCTTCCAGTTTGGCCACCGTTTGTTGCTGGGCTTCCAGTTGCGCCCTGGCCTCGGCAAGCCGAGCATCGAGTACTTCCGTGTGCAGGCGAGCAAGCAATTGCCCCTTTTTTACATAATCGCCTTCCTGCACGAGGATAGCGTCAATATGTTCACTGCTGTTGAACGCCAGTTGCGCTTCCCTGATATCAACATTGCCATACAGGGTAAGTTGATCTTCCTCACCATTTTGGTGCTGCTGCCAGAAATAAGCGCCGCCAATGGCGATTGCCAGAACCAGCAGCGGCAGTACAAGAAATTTTTTGTTCATTTAGCGATATCCATTGCGGTGCAAATCGGGTCCGGAAAAGACTAATGCAACTTACGGAATTATATAACCGACATGTTAATGAAATGTATGTAGAGTCAGCGGCGTTATCTTAATCAGTTTTACCAGCCCATCATGGAACGACGTAGCGCAGCCACTGCGCTTACACCGTTGCTGTCGACGTCGTAAATCCGCCAGCCGTTGGAGGTTAAATGAAAACGAAACAGCAGCTGGAAGTCTGGCCCGCCAGGATGGAAGAAATAGCCTCCGGCCGCGATGGTGTCAGGGCCGGTCTGGACGGGCATGATGGGACGAAAGCGGGGTATACGGTTATTGAAAATGCCCATACGGCGGGCAATTCGTTCGAACAGGATGTCACGCAGGCGGTTTTGAAAATGGCTGCGCTCCAGGATATTCATTTGTGCGTAACGCGGTCCGCCCACTTGCCAGGCAATGGCTGAGAAATCGAAAAACCGCGCTGCCTGATCTTCCATCAACGCTACGATAACCGCCGGATCACGCAGGTTGTCAGTACCGGTTAAATCCTGCATCCAGTACAGACTGGATTCCAGCAGGTCAATCCCACTCGGCCGATAGCGTTCGGCGGGAGAAATACCGTAGCCCCAGGCGGGCGATGCCTGTAACAGGATCAGAGTCAGCAGGCCTGCGCCGAATACTGACGATTTTGCTAAATATTTAATAGGCTTGGGCGGTTTCATGGCTCGAGATCGCTGACCCATCTGCAGTTTACTCGTGATTGATCATCCAGATGCGGATGAAACACGTTTACCAGAATATTCATTTTTACAGGCCTCTGTGTTTTATCAGCAATGATAAGTTGAACCCTATAATGTCAGAATACACTTTAGATATTGCGTAGCACAGGATAAACGGGCCAGCGGGATATCGCACGACCTTTGCTACTGCCTTATTCCAGTACCTCGACCGACACCCCCACTTGCAGCTCGCCTTCGCCATCGGCAATAACATTCTGGCCGAAATATATCCGGTTATCGCGTTTGCGGTAGGTGGCCAGGGTGCGGGTAGGTTCTTCCCCACGTTCACCGGTCGCAAGATCAATCGTCGGGATAACACAGCGGCTGCAGGGCTTCACCACCCGAAACGTCAGCTCGCCGATGCGTAAACGGTGCCAGGTGTCCTCGGCGTAGGGCTCACAACCCGTTACCACCAGGTTGGGTCGAAACCGGGCCATGGGGATGGGTGTGACTAGCCGTCGGTTGAGATCGTCCAGCGATGCCTGGGAGATGAGCAAAAAGGGGAAACCGTCGCTGAATGCGGTGACGTCTCCCGGACGGGCATAGTCCGGATCGACGGCGCGTCGCATCTGCTCCGGGAAATACACCAGCCTGCAATCGGTGGTGAGGAACTCGCTCAGCCATGCCGCCGCCGCGTCGCCCGCATCGAGCGCCTGACAATGGTCCTGCCAGACCCGTACCGTGCGGCTGACGCCGGAAGTCGGTCGTGTGATCATAAGATCCGGCATGCCCGGGGCGTGCAGTAATACTCCCGATTCCATGAGCTCGGGCTGGATCAGGCACATCCGGCCCAGTTTGCGCTGGGTGAGAAACATATCCTTGTTGTCCACCACCATCCAGCGTCGATCCCGATGCGGACCGAACCGGTCAATGCGGATCGCATCCTGTCTGATCTGTGCGCAGGATTTGACCGGATAGATCGCCAGTTCGCTGAGGTGCATCTCAATCAGCCTTCGCCGGGGTTCGGATTCTGGCAGGCGGCGAGCCGTGCCTGCATTGTTTCAAGGCCTTCGCGCCGGGCCAGGGCAATATTGCGCTCGGGGATGTCTTCCGGCCGGGGGTGATTCAACAACGCCTGCTGAATACTCGCTTCGCGGATCAGGTGCAACATAGGGGCGGGGGAGCGATTGGTGTAATTGGCCGGATCGTCTGCTGCCGTGTCAGCAAAACAGTAATCGGGATGAAAGCTGGCCAGCTGATAGACACCTTCGTAACCCTGTTCGACCAGCAATGCCTCGGCGATAGCAATGAAATCGAGAAATGCATCGAAATCCGCAAACCCGGCAGGAAAAATGAGCAGAGTGGTTTCAATGGCGGGTTCTTCATCAAGGCGGACACACTCATCGATCACGGTATGCAGGCAGGGTTCCAGTGTGGTTTCCCGAATCACGGCATAGCGAATGCTGTCGCGTTGCAGTTCGCGTTTGGCAAACGGGCAGAAATTCATCCCGACGATGATCGTCTCAACCCAGGCTCTGGTCTGGGCAACGGCATCCGCATAAGTGGTCTTGGGGTCGGTCATAGACAAACAGGCCGTAATACATCAGGACATTGTGTCATGTCATAGTATCACTGTTCCTTAGTCCATGTTCCAGAGTAGATCTGATATGTCGCCCGGTGTGACTCCCGTTGTCTCACCGCCAATCCGGATGAGGTAAACTGTGTCCCGCAATGTTTACGGAATACTGGAACAGATATGGCCACTGCAATTAAAGCCGTATTGTTTGATTTTGGCGGAGTCCTGGCCGAGGAGGGGTTTCGTAATGGCCTGCAGGCGCTGGCTCGCGAGCAGGGGCTGGATGTGTACGGCATGCCGCGTGCAGCAATGCAGGCAGTCTACGAATCGGGTTTTGTGCTGGGGCGGGGTAGCGCCGCAGATTTCTGGGCTCTGCTGCGCCAGCGGACCGGGCTGCAGGGCGACGACGCGACACTGAGCCAGCGGATTCTCGACGGATTTGTAATCCGGCCCGAGATGATTTCACTCGTGAGGCAGCTGCGGTCTGCCGGTTATCTCACTGGTATCCTGAGTGACCAGACACGCTGGCTTGACGCGCTGGACCGCAAGTATCATTTTTACGCTGCTTTCGATCAAATTTATAACAGTTGCTATCTGGGCAAGGGCAAGCAGGACCCATCCCTGTTCGACGATGTGTCTGCTGATCTTGGCTTACCCAACGGGGCGATTCTGTTTGTGGATGACGATACCGGCAATGCGGCCCGCGCCCGCAAAACCGGAATGCAGGCCATTGTGTTTTCCGATCAGGCCCAGTTAATTAGCGTACTGCAAGACAGGCTGCCGGGTTTCTGCTTCAGGCCGGGGGGCGGACAATCGACACCGCATGGCGTAGGTGAAACAGCGTAAAGTCAGACAGTGTGGGAAATCAGTCTACTTACTTGCTCTGCGCCAGACGTTTTTTTACGGCTTCACAAAGGCGTGCATCCTTGACCATGAATTCGCCTTCGGTGTGCTGGAAACCGTTACGTTCATAGAACCGCTTGACTCTGGCGATGTAAGCCGGCTCGGCCGACTTGCCCAGTTCATCCGCAAGGGGAAATGCTTTCAGTGCAATCAGGCAATCGGTCACATCGATCATCCCGCCCATCCGCTGTAACAATGATGACCCGAGACCATGACTGCGGAACCCGGGATCGATGATCAACTCGCTGATGTAGACAAGGCACTTGCATTCTTTTTCCTGATGGAGGTGGTTTTCAGTCTCGGGCAGGATGCAGCGATCATCCTTCATCACGGCGTCTGCGAAGTCCGACAGCTCGGAGGATACCGAGTCAAGCAATTCATGCAGGCTAACCTGATCATATTGTGCCGTAGACAGGTCGATGCGGTGGCCGCGGATTTTTCCCACCGTGCGTTCCTCGGCGAGTTCATCGTCCCAGTGCTTGGCCTTACCTTCGAATTCCAGGACATACTGACCAAGTGCCTTGTCGTCATGCGGCTTGAGTGAAAACTCAAATTCCAGGCTGTTGAAAACGGTGTCGGGAATGATGGTCTCTTGCATGATCGGTTCCGCGTTTAATCCTGAGTGATCACCAATGGGACGGGACGTTGCCGGTGCGATACGGTACAGTATCATATTGCAGATTGAATTCGACAACTCCTGCGTCGGCCTTCGGGTGTCAGGTTTGTCATAAGTGGTCGACAGGCAGAGTCATTGTAGAGGAAAAGGGTATGGATGGTATCGGAGTTGTAACCGGGGCCGTGGTCCTGCTGGCCGGTCGGCCGCTGTTCTGGCTGTTTGTGGGTGTAATGGGATTCGTTGTCGCATTCGATCTGGCCAGCCTGTACCTGGCCGGCCAGCCCCAGCTGATTATCCTCGCTATTGCACTCGTTGCCGGCCTGGTAGGCATCATCCTGGCATTGTTACTTCAGCGTGTTGCCTTCGGCGTGGCCGGTTTTCTGGCGGGTGGTTATCTCGTGTCTATGGGCGGAGTGGCACTGGGCTGGGCCCATGGCAGCGGGTTTGATGTAACAATGCTGATTGGAGGCATCATCGGCGCACTGGCCGGTCTGTTGCTGGCCGACTGGGCGTTGATCGTCTTTTCGTCCCTGGTCGGTGCCGCCATGATTGTTGACGCGACGGGCCTGGGTCATAACACCAGCTTGCTGCTGTTCGCGGGCCTGACGGTAGTGGGTCTCGCCGTGCAGTCCTGGTGGTACAAACCCACCAGTCGGCCGTTGCCGCCCGCCTGATCCGGCGTTTTAACGTGATCACACGATAACAGCGACGCCACCCCGGCGTGGATCCCCGGCACCGTGGAAAGTCGTACCGTCTCGCATTACCGTATGGGCGCCCCCGAAAAAAAGGTTCTGCGATGACCAGAGTGTATGGTCCGGCCAGGCCGCGAGAATTGGCGTCAGTACATCGGCGTTAAACCCCGCCTCGATACTCAGGTGTTGTCCTTCCAGATGGATACGCGGCGCATTAACTGCAGCCTCCACCGGCATCCCGTAATCAATCAGATCCACCAGTACCTGCAACATGGCGCTGCGGATCCGGTTGGAACCGCCGGAGCCGAGTGCGAGACGGCGGCCATCATCAAAATGGATCACGGCCGGGGCCATCATGGAGGTCATGCGCTGATTGAGGGGCCAACGGTGAAAGCCGGCGGGATTGATGTCTTCCTCTCCCAGCATGTTGTTCAGCATCACACCGGTACCAGGGATCATATGGCCACAGCCTTCCCCGTTACTGGCTGTCATACTGGCAAGGTTGCCGTCCGCATCGATCACGCTGATATGGGTGGTGCCACGCTCACTCCGGGCGCGCCCCACGATCTGTTCCCGGTAATGTGCCAGAAACGTCGGGTTGAGAAGTTTGCCGGCATCGGGCGTAAGCGCCTGATCCAGGTGCAGAGACTGCCGGGCCTGGTTAGTGAGTGCCATGGCAGTGGTGAGACAGTGTAAATAGGTGTCCGAGCCAAATGGCATCTCACCGATACCGGTCTGTGCCAGAAGATCCAGCGCAAAGGCGACCAACAGGCCGCCGGAAGAGGGCGGAGGATTGATAAACACCCGGGCATTACGGTATCGCACGGCAAGTGGTTCACGCGGGATAACCTGATAGTCGCTCAGGTCCGCGAGCGTCAGGTACCCACCATCTGTCTGACACATGCTGGTAATGCGCTGTGCCACTTCCCCGCGATAAAACAGATCCTCACCTTCCCGGGCCAGGGCATCGAGGAAGTCAGCCTGCTCCGGTTGGTACAGCAGTTGACCGGAGGCAAGGATTTGATCCGGCGTGTCGGGATTGGCAAAAATATGGCGTGACTCGGTCGTCGCCAGATAAATCGGCGCGACGATGCTGAAGATATAGGCGTGAAAATCATTGAGCCGGATCCCGTCCCTGGCTTGTTCGATGGCCGGCTCAACCAGACGTGTCATGGGCAGGGTGCAAAGATCCCGCTGAATCTGGAACAACCCGCGGACGCAGCCGGGTGTCGCCGTTGCACCGAGGCCGATATGAAATTCCTGTTTTACAGTGCCGAAATCGGCCAGGATGGGATAGAAATCGAGTTCGTCTGCAGGCCGGCGTTGTTGCGGTGTGTGGACAAAAAAATCATAGACCCGGGGTCGGCCTTGCTCCGCATGCGCCAGCAAGAATCCGCCACCCGCCAGGGAACAAAGTACCGGTTCGGCAACACAGGCGGCGAAATAGGCCGCCACCACGGCATCAAAGGCGTTGCCGCCCTCACGCAACACTGCTTCTGCGGCCGCCGCAGTGGCCGGATGGCCGGCGGCAACGACACCGCGCATGGTTGTTTTCATGAGACACGCATTCCTGTTGATTGAGAACCCATCTGCCTTAAAACCTGATTGATCGTGGCGTACTATGATTAAGGTAGCGCCCGGCAAGGTTGGCAGGATATTCTGATGGCAAGAACATGACAACGCAGTATCGCACACTCGTCTGGCTAACCCTGTTTGCCATCGCCATGGCTCAGGTGGAAGCCAGTATCGTGGTACACCTGCGGACGATTTACTATCCCGCCGATCCGCGGCACATCTTTCCGCTGGTTCTGATGTCGCATCACCACCTGGCTATCGAGCTAATTCGTGAACTGGCGACGGTGGTAATGCTGCTCAGTGTGGCAGTACTGGCAGCCACAGGCATGGTCCGCCGGTTTGCCGCCTTTGTTTATGTGTTCGGACTGTGGGATCTTTTTTACTATATCTGGCTCAAGCTGATGATTGGCTGGCCGGTCAGCTTGCTCGAGTGGGACGTTTTGTTCCTGATCCCCTGGCCCTGGTTCGGGCCATGGCCTGCCCCGGCTTTAATCGCCCTGGTGTTTACCGCGTGGGGCAGTCGTGTATTGCTCTCATCGGGTACAATTCATCTGCGGCCCTGGCCGGGGATCCTGTTTCTAGTCGGAACCCTGTTGGCGCTTGCAGCATTTTTGTTGCCGGCTTTTGCACTGCTTCCCGGTGGCGAAGCGGCTTTTGACGGGTATCAGCCAGATCGTTTCCTGTGGGGTTTATATCTGATTGGCGTTCTCCTGATGACAGTAAGTCTGTGGCGCATTTCGCTGGAGAACTGACATGGCCAGCAAGAAAAAAGAGGAAAATTCAAAGTACTGGTCCGCACGGGTCACGCGTGAAAGTTATGCCTTGGATCTGGAAGAGGGCGTATTTACCTGGAAGGATCCCAAAATGATTGCCGCATCCCTCAAACATTCCGCCGAGGCCAGTACGCGCCGCAAGGCGCCTCCGTTTCGTTCTGCCATGTCCATGCTGGTGTTTTACATAAATCGCGCGGGCAAGAATCTGGATAAAAAGCAGAAACGCACACTGGAACAGGCCAAGGAAGAATTGCGCAAACTCTATGGCCGAGCTTGAAGACCCGTAGATCTGTATTTCAGGAGATATTTCAACACCAGATGGGTCGGCCAAATCACCAGCAGAAAATACACCAGCATAACGGCCAGTACGTAAAATCCGCCGGGCAGCCAGGTCTGGGGAATTTCCGTCAGACCATAGACCCAGTTGATATTACGGTCCGGCCCGGACACCAGATAACTGACAGGCATAACGATCCAGGCCAGCAGGGTCTGGGCCAGACCCGCGCGTGGATCGTATCCAAGCCGCAACAGGGCATGGACCAGTACGATGGGAAGAAACACATGAAACAGCGAGAGACTGCGTACATACAGTGGTATATCCGGGGAAAACATATAGGCCGTGGCGTCAAAACCGAACATGTCATGCCCTGCAAAGAGATGACTGAAAAAATCTGCATTCCACACCAGCTCAGGGAGTAATAATCCGACAGCCATCATGCTGATGAGTAACCTGTTTTTGAGCCACAAGGCAACATATGTTACCAGCAAGGCAATATCGCACAGCCACAGAAAATTAACCGGACCATATTCAACCCAGTACACCGGAATCAGCACCAGAACAAACGCGCTATAAGCAAGCTTCAGCCATAATGACAGACAGGCAGGCGAATGATTCTGTGGATACGAGGCTTCGTCAGACAATATAGTCCATCCCTGTTGGGAAATATAAAACCGCGAGTTTGTTCATATTCACCCTGTAGCAACCGCTTTACGGGTACTAGATAAAGCAATCACCGGGAGTAAAGACTATACAAACTTCTCACTCTCTATTAATAGATAAATTTATCCAGATGAAAGACTTGTTAGATTCGCGCGCATTAAATATATTTAGCGAGTATTGGCATCACACTAATAAACACAATAATGGCCATAATAATTACTGAAGTACTTATGATAAATTTTTTCCATCCTGGCAGAGAATCCCATCTTTTCGCCGAGTCAGCGAGTGATTCACCGCCGATAACTTCAATAAAACCCACAAATGCATATGCCCCTGAAATGACTGCCAGCATTCGTGTGATCCCTGTCGCTATTCCAATGTAGGCCAGGATTCCGCCGATGATTGAAACGGGAATGCCGATTAAGAGTTTTTTGCTTCCCGGGGCCCGCGATAGTGGAACCCTCGCTTTTTCTTTAGTAGGTTCAATTGTTTTAGTCTCAGGTGCCTGATATGGATTATTACTCATTGATTCCCTCGGATATATAATGCTGCGTTAAACAGTATGCCGCTTAGGTTCGTCCGGATTGAACACCTTGTTGGGTGCGATTCGGGCTTGCAATGAGTACTTCTGATGACACACCAAACTGCGTCACCACGTTACGGTACTCTATCGACCATTTTTGTTGATCAAAGAATGAAGCGAGCTGAATTGGTCGGCAACCACCCACCAGGGGTGCATGCACGCGAAATACCGCCGACCAGACCGAAGAAACTACTCGCGAGCCAAGGGTCACACCTGCTGTAAGACTCACCAAACAAAGCTTGCCCCTTGGCACAAGCACCCGATGCGCATCGTCGATTGCCTCCCGGATATCTTTTTCAGATAATAAGTCCAGCACATAAGTGGATACAACACGGTCGACTGAAACACTGGGGATCGAAAAATTCATGGAACCATTAGATCGAGATATCTTTGCACGCTTCGAGTAAGGTGAAATGCGTTGCTGCGCAATATTTACCATGGTCTGGCTAAGGTCCGAGCAAAAGTATGTCGCAGACGATGGTAAATATTTTGACAGTAGGGTAAGCGCAAGGCGACCCGTACCGCACCCGAGCTCGAAGACACTTTCTGCCGTTTCGAAAGCCGCATGGGCGATCATGTCTTCTAAAGCCGCGTCTTCATAAAATGCCTGTGAATCCTGCTTTATTCCAAAGCGGTCATAAAAAGATTTGGCTTGCGATCGGGATAAAACCATTTCTCATTTACCTGTGATTCGGAATGCTCAACGTTTTAATAAGTGGTGCGCGGTAGGGCTTCCGGCTCGCGCCTTTTGCGGACGAACTTGATTTTATTGTTTGGGCCCAGGCCACAGTTCCATTGTTCCGGAACTATAGTCTTCGATCACCAGCCATTGAAACGGCCTACGTGGCAGCCGATTCGCGAGCTTCGACCCGGCCAGGGTACGACCTGCGTTTTCCACAAGAATCTTGAAATCTTCAGCGCTGCGGACAAGCACCTCAACCGCTAACGTCAAACGTTGCTCCGAAGAGGTATCGTCAACGACCAAGCGTGCTTGTACGCGGACTGGTTACCTAACGTACGAACTAAAAGGCGCACGGTTTTTGTGCATCCTTTTTGAGCGACTTGGTAGACATCCTTCATCCATTACCGACGGCCAGCGTGATCTATCATCCGGAACGAACGTGTATCGAGACTAACTCGATATTGAAAATCCTTACGCGAGGTCGGGAATGGGTTGCCCTTCAAGGTGTAGATGTCGATCTTGTCAATCCGGTCATCAAAGAAGGGGTATAAGTTTCTGCCAGAACCCTTGGCTACAACACTGGCGACATGCAGTGTGTATCCGGTATAGACTAGGCGAGAATTGTTGTTGAATGCCGTCACCATCTGTTCCGCTATGTCCGGAGATACAGGCAGCCATTCGACCCTGTTGTCCCCACCCCATGGCCACGCACCGGACGAACCAATATGAACCCGCATTTTGAACGCCTTACGGTCAAAATCATATTGGCCGAGATCGGCCATAACTTTGTGGCCAGGCCAGGGCGTGATTATGTAAGATGTTGGTACATTCTTAGCCTGATTTAAAAGTTTTGCCTTGATCGCGCTTTTTTCCTTGCGCCAGCGAAATTCGTCACTATTGATCCAATTGCGCCGACTCGGTTCAACATCACCGGCAATCTTCTTGAGCCAGGCATCGTCATCCAGGACATCCGGCCTGAAGTGCACTAAAAGCAGCGAGCGAGCCGTAAAAGTTGGGCTGCCGTCTTCAGTCGTGAACACCAGTCCACCGCCCCCCGAACTGCTGGCATCGCTGGATGCCACTTTCTTGCCGTCGCCCTTGGCTTCATTCTCAGCTGCTTCTGAGTTATGGGATTTATCCGTAACGAGTTCATTGACATCATTGGATACATCGCCAACGATGTTTTGCGTCTTATTTTTTATGTCGTCGAAAAAACCCGCAATCGCCGGTTGCGTACTCATCCCTAATGTCCAAATTAGAGAAACGACACCGATTTTTATAAGTTGTGTCATAACATTCCACCTCAGCTTTACACTGTTACGTTTGCAGAACGTCTACCTTCCGAATCATTGGAATACTATTGATTACTGTCCATATACAATTCACCTCCCCATGCCTGACGGCTAAATAACAGGCTTTACCGCTACTGTTTCGATCAAACTAACGCGTTCATCATCAAGATTGCGATGTAGATTATAGGCCTTGGTCAGGATGTCGCTACCAACCAATAAATGCACGCCCAGTTCCGGGAGGTTTGGCTCACCCATGGGCTCTGTCATATGCGCAAAGGCCTTCTGTGCAAGATCTGTCTTGTCATTCCAGACTTCGATATCAAAACCTGCAGATATTATTACATCGCGGAATGGTTCCGGCGGCACCAGAAAACTCATGGAACTGTCCTGGGCCCACGGTACCGGAAAATAAACCGGTATGTTTTTATTACCACACACCTCGTACAAAACAGCACGCCCACCGGGTTTGAGTACACGATATACTTCATTTAGCCATCCCAGCTTATCCTCGACATTCATGTTCATCTGGATCGACCATGCACCGTCAAATGTATTATCATCAAACGGCAATTCAAGCGCACTTGCTGCATGGAACTTTACACGTTCCTGCATGTTGAGTAATTGTGTCAATCTTTCAGCGGCATCAATGTATTCATCGCTCAAATCAATACCAGTCACACAACAACCCGTTTCATGTGACAAACGACGTGTTGATCCACCAACGCCGCAGCCAACATCAAGGATATGCATATCGGGTGTAAAATTTGAGAGTTTAATCAGCTCATTTGTCGCGATATCACCGCGGATATGAAATTCATCCACGGGTTGAAGATCATCAAGTCCGATACTCGATAAATCCTTGCCAAGATTATCAAGACCCTCAATGATTTTGTTGTACAGATCATTCGG
>JAJDNN010000146.1 GCA_022340685.1 Pseudomonadota bacterium | reverse complement strand
GGGTAACGTGGGTGCCAGATTATCGAGCACCCGCAGCATCTCCTCCTTGGGTTCACCCACCGACAGCCCGCCGATGGCGTAACCGTTAAAACCGATTTCGGTCAAACCCGCCAACGAGGCCTGTCGCAGTTCAGGATACATGCCACCCTGCACGATACCGAACAGGGCGGCGGGATGATCGCCGTGGGCCTG
This sequence comes from Pseudomonadota bacterium, assembly GCA_022340685.1. Classification (GTDB taxonomy): domain Bacteria; phylum Pseudomonadota; class Gammaproteobacteria; order UBA6429; family Thiohalophilaceae; genus JAJDNN01. The sequence goes on along the minus strand of JAJDNN010000146.1, from coordinate 28,216 downwards.
CCGGCAACGCGCTGCCCAGCGCAAGGAAAGTTCCATCGACTCGCGCGCCTGCTGTTCGGTCGCCGGCCAGGGCGTACATTCATCGAAGATCATGACGATGTCCGAGCCCAGCGCATGCTGCACCGTAATGGCTTCTTCCGGTCCCAGAAACACGGTGCTGCCATCGACCGGAGACTGAAAGGTCACCCCTGCCTCGGTGATTTTCGACGAGACCCTGTTATGCAACCGTCCCCCGCTTACCGCGGAACGCTGTTGCGCCTCGCGCCCCAGGCTCCAGACCTGAAAACCACCCGAGTCCGTCAGAATAGGCCCGTCCCAGTGCATGAAGTCATGCAGGTCGCCATGGGCCTGAATCACTTCAGTGCCAGGCCGCAGCATCAGGTGAAAGGTATTGCCCAGAATGATCTCCGCCCCGACCTCGCGTAACTCCTCCGGGGTCATGGTTTTCACCGTGCCGTAGGTGCCGACCGGCATAAAGGCCGGCGTCTGCACCGTACCGCGCTCGAATGTCAGCTGGCCACGGCGCGCATGGCCATCAGTGTGGTGGAGTTCAAACTTCACGGGCAAATCCCGGTGTTGCCTACTTTAATCAGGGTTCTGGAACATAGCGCAGAGGACACATAGACGCAAAGGAGGCAGAAATAAATCATCATAAAGTGTATTTGGTTACCTGTCGTTTAATGCATGGCTGACCAACTAAATGACACGATTGTTTACCTCACACCACGTCCCGCCGGCTTTCTTTCTATGTACATCGCATCCCCATAGCTGAAGAAACGGTAACGCTGTGCCACCGCATGCCGGTATGCCTGCATGGTGAGTTCGTATCCGGCGAAGGCGCTGACCAGCATCAACAGCGTCGATTCCGGCAGGTGAAAGTTGGTCAATAGCGCATCCACCACGCGAAATTCGAAACCGGGAGTGATAAAAATATCCGTTTCCCCCGTATAGGACTGCAATTGCCCCTGTCGGGCGGCGCTTTCCAGACAACGGACGCTGGTGGTACCCACCGCAACAACACGGCCGCCCTGCTCACGGGTGCGATTGACCGCCTTCACAACCGTCTCGTCAAGTTGCATCCATTCCGAGTGCATTTTGTGATCGGCAATCTCTGCCACCCGAACCGGCTGGAACGTACCGGCGCCTACATGCAGGGTGACGAATACCTGTTCCACGCCCTGTGCCTGCAATTGCTGCAACATGGCCGCATCAAAATGCAGGCCGGCGGTAGGCGCGGCAACCGCGCCCTGCTGCCGCGCATACACTGTCTGGTAGCGCTCCTGATCCAGCGCTGAATCAGCCCGTTCGATGTAGGGTGGAAGCGGCATGTGGCCCTGCCGGTCCAGCACCTCCAGTACCGGGTCGGAAAACCGCAACACGAACAGGTCTCCCTGGCGATCTTCGACCACGGCCTGGTTCCCGGCAAAAATAAGTCGGCTTCCCGGCGCCGGTGCATTACTGGCTCGCACATGGGCCAGTACCCGCTGCGCATCCACTAACCGTTCCACCAGCACCTCGATCTTGCCACCGGTCTCCCGCTGGCCCAGCAAACGAGCCGGGATGACGCGGGTATCATTCAGCACCAGTAAATCACCCGCCTTTAGCAGCAAAGGCAGATCCCTGAATTGTCGATCGAATAGCTCCCCGCCATCCACACGCACATGCAACAGACGGCTGGCCGGTCGTTCGGCAACCGGCTGCTGGGCAATCAGCTCAGGCGGCAAATCAAACTGGAAGTCACGGGTTCGCATGGCGCGCGAGCATAGCAGGATATGTTACTCCGTCACCAGCGCGGCCCGGATGACGCGACCTTTTACTTCCCGCCACGGCCTCCATATAATAGCCGCCGATCACCTGTTCACAACAACCTCAATATCGGCCGAGTGGTGGAACTGGTAGACACGCAGCACTCAAAATGCTGTGCCTTCGGGCGTGTCGGTTCGAGTCCGACCTCGGCTACCATTATTATTTACGCGAAGACTTCAATTAGTACTCGCGAATGACTTTGTTGGAGATATTTTGTTGGCCTCACAATTAAGCCAGACCTGCTCACGTTGCCTTCACAAAAAAATGTCATTCATCCCTGTCTTTCGCGCTCAGATAGTGTATCAAGTCCATATCCTAAGATTAGATGCAGCCCCCATACCAAGTGCCATGACGGCAGACAAGGGCGATGTCCCTCAATGATTCGGGTATACTGTAATGTTTCGGCAATCAGCAACACGAACTCATGACCGCAGAAGTTAAATCCCTACCCGTCACGAAACCGGTGGATCGGAAATTGCCCAATGACAAGCAACTCCGCTCCCGCGTACGGCTGTTTGGCAATATTCTTGGCAAAATCCTGCAGGATCATGCCGGCGAAAAGGTGTTCAATGCTGTCGAGGCCCTTCGCAAGGGGCATATCAGTTTGCGCAAGTCAGAGGATGTCCGTAAGCGTCAGCGCCTCGACGCGCTGATCAAATCGCTGGATCCCGATTCCCTGGCCCAGGTGGTCCGCGCGTTCAGTATTTATTTTAGTCTGGCCAACATTGCCGAAGAGGCCTTCCAGCACAAACAGCGCCGCCGCGAGGTCAGCCGAAACGGCCCCCTCTGGGTGGGTTCCTTCGATGCGACCTTACGCGAATTTCACAGCGAGGTTACAACCCCGGAAGAGCTGCAGCATCTGCTGGATCGCCTGGCCTACATCCCTGTATTCACCGCCCACCCCACCGAATCCAAGCGCCGGACGGTGATGGAAGCACTGCGGCGCATTTTCATAACCAGCGAAGAACTGGAAGTCAGCCGCCTGTCGCGGATTCAGAAAACTGCAATCTACAACAAACTCGAACGCAATATCCGGATCCTGTTCGAAACCAACGAAGTCCGGGTTAACAAGCTGAACGTCATCGATGAAGTGAGTAACGGTCTGTACTATTTTCGTGAATGTCTGTTTCCCGCTGTTCCGGAAACCTACCGCTATCTGGAAAACGCAATCCAGCGCACCTATGGCAGTAATCCGCAAACCGGAAACATTCGTGTCCCCAGCTTCATCAAGTTCGGATCCTGGATCGGCGGCGACCGGGACGGCAATCCGTTTGTCAAACCCGAGACCACCGTTACCGCAGTACGCCTGCAGTCACGGGAAATCCTGCGTGAGTACTATGGGCGCATTCGGCAACTGCAAAAGATCCTGACTCTGTCCACCGAGTTCTGTCAGCCCTCCGCCGCCTTTCTGAAAAGCCTGGAGCGTGACGAAGCCGCCATGCCCACCGTATTCGCTGCCCGCCCAAATCAGTACCGGCAGGAACCCTATCGCCGCAAACTGGTGCTGATGCAAAATCGTATCGAGTGCAGTATTGCCCGGCTTGATCATCGTCTGGACGAGATTCCATTGCCAGACACCGATTACCGCTACCGTAATGAACAAGATCTACTACAAGATTTACATCTGATTCGTGATTCGCTGATCAGCGACCAGGATCATATTATTGCTGAAGGCGAACTGCAGGATTTGATACGTCTGGTGGAAACCTTTGGTTTCTTCCTGGCCCATCTCGACATTCGTCAGGAATCCACCATTCATACCCGGACCGTCAGTGAAGTGTTCAGGCAACTGGATGGCACTGACTACACTGCGCTGGACGAAAATCAACGCATGACCGTGCTGGCCGACTGGTTGAGCAAGGCGCCTCCCGCACTGGATACTGCAACGCTCAGTGATATGAATCGCGAAACACTGCAGACCTTTATGGTCATGTCACAAATGAGAGAGGAAATCAGCCCCAAGGTTTTCGGCAACTACGTCATTTCCATGACTCATGCAGCCAGTCATGTCATGGAAGTCATGTTTCTGGCCTGGCTTGCAGGACTGGCCGGGCAGCGGGACAGAAAGTGGTTCTGTCACATCCATATTTCGCCCCTGTTTGAAACCATTGATGACCTGGAACATATCGAACCGGTGATGAGCCAGTTGCTCAGTAACGACACCTATGCCGCGTTGTTAAACGCCGCCGGCAACAATCAGGAAGTGATGCTGGGGTATTCCGATTCCTGCAAGGACGGCGGGATTCTGGCCTCGGCCTGGAACCTGTACCAGGCCCAGCAACAGATCACGATTCTGGCCCGACAACATGGCGTGCAGCTACGCATGTTTCATGGCCGGGGTGGAACCATCGGCCGGGGTGGCGGCCCGACCCACGATTCCATTCTTAGTCAACCCACCGGCACTGTGCATGGTGAAATCAAATTCACCGAACAGGGCGAGGTGCTGTCCTACAAATACAGCAATACTGAAACTGCTGTGTATGAGCTCAGTATGGGAATTACCGGTCTGATGAAAGCCAGCCGCAATCTTATTCGGGCGCCGCAGCCGGACAATCCCGAGTACCTGGCCATCATGCATGAGCTCGCCACCACGGGTGAACGTCACTACCGTCAACTGACCGACGAAACAGCGGGCTTCCTCGATTACTTCTATGAAGCCACGCCAGTATCTGAAATTGCCCTGATGAATATCGGTTCGCGCCCGTCGCATCGCAAACAGGCGGATCGTTCCAAGGGTTCGGTGCGGGCCATCGGTTGGGTGTTTGGCTGGGCCCAGTCACGTCATACCCTGCCCGCCTGGTATGGCATCGGTGCTGCGCTCGAGGCCTGGCAGAGGCGGCACCCGCAACAGATTTCCAGACTGCAGGAAATGTATCAGCACTGGCCCTTTTTCCGTGCCCTGCTTTCCAATTCTCAAATGGCACTGTTCAAGGCTGACATGGGCATCGCCGAGTCTTACGTCTCCCTGTGTCACAACCAGGACACGGCCCGGACCATCTTCCAGACCATCAACAGCGAATACCAGCGCACGGTGAACAAGGTTCTCGAAATTGCACAACTTGATGAACTAATAGCGGAGACGCCGCATCTGGCATTGTCCCTGAAGCGACGCAACCCTTATCTGGATCCACTCAACCAGATCCAGGTTACCCTGTTGCGTCGCTGCCGCGACGAATCGGTCGACGAGGACACTCGCAACCAGTGGCTCAATCCGTTACTGCGCTCGATCAACGCCATTGCGGCAGGAATGCGCAATACCGGCTAACGGGTTTATTCACGAAACCGCGAAGACTTTTATGTATCACGGTTTCGTAGTCGAAGGGCGAGTTGTTATTCACACGACAACTCCTACTGCCGCGCTAGCCGATTCATTTTTTACACAGCGTCTAGTGCTTGTCCGACATAACTGCGTCAATCCGGTAGACCGCATGGCAGGACACGCAATTTTTCATCAATTTCGACAACTGCGCCAGAGAGTGACCGGGGTCGCCCAATTGCTCGGCATCCAGCGCCAGCATGTCGAACTGCTTGTGTGTGTCAAAGCCTAGTTTCTTGAATGCCAGAGGCAGCTTGCCAACCAGCGTACCGGGCACTTCCTGTTGCGCGGCAGTCCCTACCTTGCGGGCCGCTTCGGCAACCAATGCCATGTTCTCTTCGCTCACGCCCTGGGTAATGTTCTGCAGGCTGGCCAGGAAGGCACGCATCTCGGCCAACACTAGATCGCGTTCGGCCGGTTCCAGTAACAGGGCCTGTCGACCATCGCTGGCCGGCACGGTGGTGCCGCTCAGGATGAACTTGTACGCCATGGCACCGATGGCAAGCAGCAGCACCAGACTGATAACCCAACACAGTTTACACATAGCTTGCTCCAGACAAGGAAAATCGATGAACAACAGACACCACCCCGGCATGCGACGGAGTTCAGCTCAGGCAGAACCCTAACTGTTTTTCACGCTGATTTATTTGACCGACATCAAGCGTCTGGAGAGTTGCGGCGGGAGGTACAGGAGCTTTCTTATCGAGGCGGCCGGCCCGCGTCGCCTGGCCTTGTTTTATGCGACCTGAACGGGAATGGTGTTACGGGTGTGAGTAATGGCGTTGTTTTCGTTCAGATAGACCAGTTTGGGTTTGAAGCTGGCCAGTTCCTGCTGGTTAAGTCCCACGTAGGCGCAAATGATTATGATATCGTCAGGATTGGCCTTGTGGGCTGCCGCCCCGTTGACAGAAATGATGCCAGAACCGCCTTCAGCCCGGATGGCATACGTGGTGAAACGTTCGCCATTGGTGACGTTATAGATTTCGATCTGCTCGTATTCCCGGATCCCGGAAATCTTCAGCAGTGTGCTGTCGATGGCGCAGGATCCTTCATATTCGAGCTCCGCATGGGTGACGCGTGCGCGGTGCAGCTTGGCCTTGAGCATCGTTGTCAGCATCTATCTCGCATTCCTCGGGAGTCAGGAACACATATTTTAACACGGACCGCACCCCGCTTCACACCAGCCAAGCCCTTATTTTATAAGCGAATTCAGACACGAACATTGTCAATCAGCCGTGTTTTGCCCAGTCTGGCTGCCGCCACAATCACAAGTTCGTCGCCGGGCCGGGGATCGGCCAGATCTTCGGCCCGCCGAATCGCAACGTAGTCCGGCATCAATCCGGCGGCCGAGAGATCGCCTCCGGCCTGATGTTCCAGTACCGTAAAGTCCGCCTCCCCCTGCCGGATGCGGTCCCGACTCCGGACCAGCACCTGGTACAGGACCGGTGCCCGCGCCCGTTGTTCGGCGTTGAGCCGACGGTTGCGTGAACTCATCGCCAATCCGTCCGGCTCGCGCAAGGTCGGGTGGCTGACGATTTCGATTGGCATATCAAGGTCGGCCACCATACGTCGCACCACCAGCAATTGCTGAAAATCCTTTTCACCGAACAGCGCCACATCAGGCAGGACACAATTGAACAGTTTGGCCACCACGGTGGTCACGCCCCGGAAATGGCCAGGTCGGCTTGCCCCTTCAAGCACATCGGATAACCCCGGCACTTCGACGATAGTCGTCGCCTCACGACCAGCCGGGTAAAGCTCGGCCTCCGTTGGCAGGAATATCGCGTCGACGGGGTAGTCCGCGAGTTTTTGCAGATCCTCGTCCAGGGTACGTGGATAGTTCTTGAAGTCGGTCGGTTCGTTGAACTGCAGCGGGTTAACAAAGATGCTGACCACCACCCGATCGGCCTGGATTGCGGCCTGCCCCACCAGTGCCAGATGTCCAGCATGCAGATTGCCCATGGTCGGCACGAAAGCCGTGCGCTGGGACTTGCGGCGCCATTCCCGGCTAAGGGCCTGCATGTCCTTTACACTTGAAACAGATTGCATGAGGGAAAATTAAACCACGGTATCAACAGAGGACACAGCATAAATCAGTGTCCCGCAGAAAAACACATCTGATGTTAACTGATATCAACAACAGGACGGGCAGGCAACAATCTGTCGGTCATGCGACTCATTATCACGTCATTTTTGACATCGATAGACATTGAAGGTCTGTTCGCCATCCTTCATGTCCGTGGCCGGGACGATGGTATCGCCCTTCAGCTTGACAGCTTCATTACGCGCCAGGCTCACCAGTTCAGTCAGGACCTGCTTGCCCTTACGGGCCAGGGACGCGGCATCCGCCTTTACCGAAACGGTGGTAATGCCCGCAAATTGGCAGCCGCTGATTTGGGACGGCTGGACAAGTCGTACTTCTTGCACTTCTGGCACCGGTTTCACCGAGGTACAGGCGCTGGCCAGCAACACAACCAGCATCAGCAGCGCGGCAACACGCAATGTGGCGCTCATCGACAAGGTGCTAGGTGAAGCTATGCTCGTCATCCGGGAAAGCTCCCTTCCTGACGGCGGTTACATAGGTTTCTATCGCGGCAGTAATACCCTTGCCCGCCGACAGCGCGGCCAGAAAATCCTTTGCGAAGCGGGGCTGCTTGCCCGGGGTAATCCCCAGCAAGTCATAAATGACCAGCACCTGTCCGTCACACCCCACACCAGCTCCGATGCCGATCGTCGGTATCTGAAGGGACTCGCTAATCCGCCGCGCCAGTCCGGCCGGAATGCATTCCAGCACAATCATTTCTGCCCCGGCCTGTTGCAGTCCGAGTGCATCCTCACACATACGCGTGGCGGCATCCTGCTCTCTACCTTGTATCTTGTAACCACCGAGTTCTTCCACTGACTGGGGCAACAGGCCCAGGTGGCCGCAGACACGAATTCCATTAGCGGTCAGGTGCGCAATGCTATCAATAATCTTCCCGCCCCCTTCCAGCTTGACCATGTCTGCGCCGCCTTCTTCAGTCAGACGTCTGGCATTTTGCAAGGCCTGATCCTGATCAAGATAGGAACGATAGGGCATATCGGTCGCCAGCAGACAGCGCTGACGGGCCCGGGCCACCAGCCGGGTATGGTAAATCATGTCATCCATGGTAACGGGCAAGGTCGAATCATGCCCCTGTACCACCATACCGAGCGAGTCGCCCACCAGCAGTACATCCACGCCGGCCTGTTCACAATGCATGGTCATGCTGGCGTCATAGCAGGTCAGCACGACAATTTTTTCCCCGCCGGCTTTCATGGCCTGCAATTGCCCGGCACCCAGAGGGCCTTCCTGCGCCATCATAATCACATGGCCAGCTGGGCGGGATTGAAATAATGCCGGCCGGTGCGGATCCCTCTGATCTGCTCCAGTAGCAGTTCATAATCCTGTCGATTATGCGCAAAATCGATTTCGGCGGCATTCACGATCAGCAGGGGCGCTTCGTTGTAGTGATGGAAAAACCGCATATAGCGTTCGCTTAATTGTCGCAGGTAATTTTCGGCCATGTTTCTTTCGTAACCACGGCCACGCTCAGCGATCCGTTTTTTCAATACTTCCACCGGTGCCTGCAGGTACACCACCAGATCTGGCCGCGGCGCATCGATGGTGACATGAGCATAAACCTGTTCATAAAGTTTGAATTCTTCTTCGTCGAGGTTTAACTCCGCGAACAACCGATCTTTCTCGATGATGTAATCGGCAATCCTGACCGGCTGGAACAGGTCGGTCTGGCGCATTGATTTTAATTGCTCGGCGCGCTGAAACAGGAAAAACAACTGGGTCTGCAAGGCCGCGCCACGAGGATCCCGGTAAAAGCGTTCCAGAAAGGGATTCTGTTCGGCTCCCTCGAGCAACAGATCTGAACCAAAACTTTCTGCCAACCTTTGTGCCAGGGTAGTCTTGCCGACACCAATCGGTCCTTCGACAACGATGAAACCCGGTGTTTCCCGTTTTTCCATTACGCCACCAACTCCAGCCCGTTACTCGGGCATTTTAGCAACAAGGACGCCAAGGGTCCCAGGCCAGGAATAACCATGTCGTCATCCGTGACCTCATTCAAAGGGTACAATACAAAATTGCGCTGCCCCAGTCCCGGGTGAGGTACGGTCAACCGTTCGTCACAGATCACCTGCGTACCATATAACAGTAAATCAAGATCCAGGGTGCGAGGTCCCCAGCGTTCAGTGCTGCGCACCCGTCCCTGACTCGCCTCGATATCCTGCAAGGCATCAAGCAGAGTATGGGGCGCCAGTGTTGTATTCACGACTGCCACCCCGTTGAGATAATCCGGCTGCGCCAATGGTCCCATGGGCTTGCTACGATACAGCGGGGAGCGTCCAACCAATTTCGAATGTGGCATGGCCGCCAGGGCCTGGCAGGCCTGTTCAAGCTGCTGTTGCGGATCCGACAGGTTGCTGCCCAGCCCGATATAGGCGGTCACCGGCTGCGTCACTTCACTCTCCTGCAGGGGCCTTGGCTGACTTGCGATGTCGCCTACTGCGCGGCTTGCCGCCACCCAGTTGCCTGAGCATGATGCTGCGCTCCTCTTCGCCCACTTCCTGAAAACGGGTCCACCAGTTACATAGCTCGTGCAAAGGCTCTCCAATCTGACAACGTAACAGCAAAAAATCATAGCAGGCCCGGAAGCGGGGTTGTTCCATCAGGCGGCTGGCCCGTTTTCCATTACGGCGCGGCAGTCTTGCCTGGCTAGTCCAGATTTCGCGGGTCGGAAAACTGAAGCGTTTGGGAATCATCACCTGTTCAAGCTGGGCCGCGATAATGTCATTTCCGGCTGTCTGCAAGGCCTGCAGCTCAGTCATGCCTTCTTCCTGCAGGAGCTGTGCTTCGTCCCGCACCGGCCCCCACAACAGGGCCGCAAACAGAAACGCCGGATTGACTCCCTTGCCACTATGGATCCGGGTATCCGTATTGATCAGGCTCTGACGGATAAAGGCATCAGTATAGGCATCACCTTCCGCCAGCAGGTCATCGGTCTGGGCGAACAGGTAGCCGAACAGATCCAGATCGCGCAACACTTCATACGAATGCTGCGCATAGCCGGCATGAAACAGCTTTAGAACTTCGTCAAACAACCGGGCCGGCGGAACATCATCGAGTCGATCAGCCAGTTCATGAATGACTTCCCGCAACCCCGGCTCTAGCTGAAAGTTGAGCTTGGCGGCAAACCGGGCCGCTCGCAACATGCGCACCGGATCTTCAAGGATCCGGGTCCGGGCGTCGCCGATGACACGCAACACCCCGGCCTGTATATCATCCAGTCCGCCGGTATAGTCCACCAGAGAATAATCGGCGATATTGTAGTAAAGGGCGTTGACCGTAAAGTCGCGCCGCCAGGCATCCTCTTCCAGCGAACCATAAACGTTATCGCGCAGAATCATGCCTTCTTCAGAAATCCCTTCTCCCTCGCCCTGTCCATGCGGCCCACGGAACGTGGCCACTTCGATAATCTCGCGACCAAAATGGATATGCGCCAGCCGGAATCGCCGCCCGATCAGGCGACAATTGCGGAACAACTTGCGCAGCTCCTCGGGAGTGGCGTCGGTTGCAATATCAAAATCCTTGGGATTTTTTCCCAACAACAAATCCCGAACCCCGCCGCCAACCAGATAGGCGGCATAGCCGGCCTTATGCAGGCGGTACAGTACTTTCAGGGCGGCTTCGCTGATATCGCCCCGTGATACGCAATGCTCGGCGCGGGGAATGATGCGTGGCTTTGTAATGGTGTAGTCCTGACGGTTAACTGGCATTTTCAAGTCGGCATAGCATAACATTTCCGCGGCCTGCCTCCGAATCATCCTATAGAAATAACCGCAAAGTCACCTGGCCAGAAATACAAAACCCCGTCATGGACGGGGTTTCGGTCAAAACCTGGTTACCGAATCAATCAAAATCGGCCACCAGTGACTGGCGGATATTGTCCGGTACGGGATCCAGCGTGTAGGAATAATTATCATGTTCGATACCCATCGCAAGCGCTGCGCCCTGTTTGGCGGCCTGCACCATTTGCGGGGTAAACTCAAATCGCAGGAAATGTACCGAGGAGGTCTTTTCCTCCGTAGTGCGTTCCAGATCCTCGTTAGCCTCCGGGTAGACCTTGTCGAACCCATTGACCTGAATCCAGACCTTATACTCAATCCCCAGCAATTGCGACAGCGCCGCCTTGCGTTCTTCTACATCCGGGAATTCCAGCATAAAGGTGGCCTTGAGGTTACTGCCTTCGGGAATCAGGGGATTATAGGCATCCAGCTCATCCTGGATTCCTTCCTGTTCGAAAATCCGTTCGATTCGCAACATCTCCTGGATCTGGTACTGCATGGTCAGACGATCCTCGAAGTACAGGGTGGCATTCTCTCCCAGATGTACCTTTCGGTTTTTCTTGTGCGCCATGACCTTGCTACGAAAATCGCCGCGTTGTTTGGCGTACTCTTCAAGACTCAACAAATCAGCGCGTTTCAATCCAGACATTGCAGTTGCTCCGTTCATACCGGTTTCAATCATGGTGTCCGCTTTCAAGATCAACGATGGGTTTATCAGTAAACAGGTAGTCTCGCAGTTCCTTGTTGAACTTCGGATCCTGGCGTCTGATCCATTCCAGCACCATCGCGGCATGTTCCTTTTCTTCGTCACGATTGTGCGCCAGAATATTCTTGAGGTCTTCGTCCTTGCATGCATCGACTCGCTGGTTGTACCAGTCTACAGCCTCAAGTTCTTCCATCAGGGAAACGATAGCTCGATGCATATCACGGGTAGAGTCGCTCAGTTCATCGATTGACTCATGGTAACCCTCATTAGACATTGTATTCTCCTTTCAGATTTATATTATTGATCTTTCTCAGATACCGTAGGCCCGGCGTAATAGTGACATCGGGTGCTCCGGTTTGCGGCCGTCCTCCAAACCGTTTTCAATCTGGTGCCCCGCCATGGGACAGTCGCTACTATAATGGTCGGCATCGGCCTGCTTCACCTTGTTGATCACTGGCCGCGCGATTTTCATGGATATCTCATGAAATTCTTTTTTCACGGCATAGGTGCCATCATGCCCGGAACAACGCTCAATCGGGATTACTTCGGTGTCCGGCACAAGCTGCAACACATCTCGTGTTTTCAAACCGATATTCTGTACCCGCAAGTGACAGGCTACATGATAAGCCACCTTACCCAGTGACAAATGAAAATCGGTTTTCAGTTTACCTTCCTTGTGGCGCAGCATCAGATATTCGAAGGGATCGTAAATCGCCTGTTTGACCTTCTGTACCTGCTCGTCATCGGGAAACATCAGCGGCAGTTCCTGTTTAAACATCAATACACAGGACGGCACCGGTGCCACGATATCCCAGCCCTGGTCTACCATTTTGGCCAATACCGGGATATTTGCATTCTTGGCCGCTTCCACGGCATCCAGATCGCCCAGTTCCAGTTTCGGCATGCCGCAACACTGTTCTTTCTCGGCCAGGGTGACGGGAATTCCATTGTGTTCGAACACGGCCAGCAGATCGGCGCCGATGTCCGGTTCGTTATAGTTGCCATAGCAGGTGGCAAACAGGGCTACCCGACCCTGCGTGGTTTCGCCTGGCTGATGCGTCAGTGTTGAGGCGTGAAACCGGAACTGCTTGCGCAAGGTGGCATTGTGATACTCGGGTACCACTGCATCCGCACTCACACCCAGGCTGTTTTCCAGCATCTGTCGCATAGGCTTGCTGCGATTCGCGGCATTCACCATATTGACCACCACCGGTATACCGGCCAGTTTACCGACCGTATCTGTTGAGGTAAGCATGCGATTACGGAAACTGGCGCCCTGCTGCTTGTAGTACACCGCCTTGGCGCGCAACATCAGGTGCGGGAAATCCACATTCCATTCATGGGGGGGAACATAAGGGCATTTGGTCATGTAGCACAGGTCGCACAGGTAACAGTGGTCGACCACTTTCCAGTAATCTTGTTTGGCGACACCATCCACTTCCATGGTTTCGGATTCATCCACCAGGTCAAACAGGGTCGGAAAGGAGTTACACAGGCTTACGCAGCGCCGACAACCGTGGCAAATATCAAATACCCGTTCAAGTTCTCCGAACAGGTCGTTCTGGTCGTAAAATTCGGTATTTTTCCAGTCAAGTGGATGACGGGTGGGTGCTTCTAGATTACCTTCGCGTGGTGCTGACATATTCAAACATCCTTTTATATATATTTGAATAACAGGATGAATAACGGGATCAGCTGACGCTGATCCCGCTGTGACTTGCTATACCTTATACCTTAACTATCCAGGGCATCCAGTGCTTTCTGGAAACGATTGGCGTGGGAACGCTCTGCCTTGGCCAGCGTTTCAAACCAGTCAGCAATTTCGTCGAAGTTCTCGTCACGTGCTGTCTTGGCCATGCCCGGGTACATGTCGGTGTACTCGTGCGTCTCGCCCGCAATGGCTGATTTGAGGTTTTCCGCGGTCGGGCCAATCGGCAGGCCGGTGGCAGGATCGCCCACTTCTTCCAGGTACTCCAAATGGCCGTGAGCGTGACCGGTTTCACCTTCCGCGGTAGAACGGAACACGGCGGCAACATCATTATAACCTTCAACATCTGCCTTGGAAGCGAAATACAGGTAACGGCGGTTGGCCTGGGATTCACCGGCAAATGCGTCTTTTAGTGACTGTTCAGTCTTGGATCCTTTCAATGACATGGTTGTTTCCCCTTGATTTACGACTACTGTTAGAAAAACGGTACTGCCGACAGCAGCACCTTGGATTTAGACTAATTCTAAAACGTGGATACAAGATAGTCCACCCCTACTTGTATGTCAACAGGCCGGGGCCGGGTAACTGAGACCGCGACGTCTATCAACCGGTTGACCCGCCAAGCACCGCTGCGCTAGTGTTGCAACCCTTTCGCATACCAACCGGAAATCCGTCAGTGACCAAGAAAACAGCCAAAAAATCAATCCGCAAACAGAGCGAACCTGACTTCGAAGCGGCCATCAAGGAGCTGGAATCCCTGGTGGAGCGCATGGAACACGGTGAGCAAAGCCTTGAGCAGTCGCTCAAGGATTTCGAGCGTGGCGTGGCACTGACCCGTACCTGTCAGCAGGCGCTCAAATCGGCTGAGCAGAAGGTGCAGCAACTACTGGAGCAGAACGGCCAGACCAAACTGGTGCCTTTCGACGAGGACTGAGGCAGGCACTTCAATAGTTACCGACATGGGCTCAAACTACCCTCCCCAACCTCACCCGCCATGAATATTCACTTGCATGTCGGTCGGCATCGGCTCATGATTTATTGCATCCCTGTTACAAATTGACTGACATGCCTGACGCGCCGCTACATCCCCTGCTTGATACCATTGATGACCCATCACAGCTGCGTGATCTGTCTGTCCCGGAACTGGTGCAACTGGCCGCTGAGGTGCGTGGCTTCCTGATCCAGACCGTCAGTGAAACCGGTGGCCATCTATCGGCCGGACTCGGTACGGTAGAACTGACCCTGGCCCTGCACCATGTGTTCGATACCCCGGAGGACCGACTCGTGTGGGACGTCGGGCACCAGAGCTATCCGCACAAGATATTAACCGGCCGGCGCCAACTCATGGGCAGCCTGCGCCAGCAGGGTGGGCTGAGCGGTTTTCCCAACCGCGGTGAAAGTCCGTACGATACCTTCGGTGTAGGCCATTCCAGCACATCCATCAGCGCCGCGCTCGGCATGGCCATTGCGGCCCGGCAACAGGGCTCGGATCGACGCGTGGTCGCCGTGATTGGCGACGGTGCGTTGACGGCCGGCATGGCGTTCGAAGCTCTCAACCATGCAGGTGATCTCGACGCCAATCTACTGGTTGTGTTGAACGACAATGACATGTCTATCTCCGCCAATGTAGGTGGCCTGTCCAATTATCTGGCCAAGATCTTGTCGGGCAAACTGTATTCCAGCATGCGCCAGGGCAGCAAAAAGGTCCTCGGCGTCATGCCGTCGGTGTGGGAGCTGGCGCGCCGTGCCGAAGAACATATGAAAGGTATGGTCATCCCCGGCACCCTGTTCGAAGAACTCGGTTTCAACTATATCGGACCTATCGATGGCCATGATATGGATACGCTGACCAAGACCCTGGCCAATCTGCGTTCCCTGCAGGGTCCGCAGTTCCTGCATATCGTGACCACCAAGGGCAAGGGTTTTGAGCCGGCCGAGGAGAATCCCTGCACCTACCACGGTGTCGGCCGATTTAATCCCGAATCGGGCAAGATGGAAAACCGGCCGGCGAGTGGTCCGACCTACACCCAGGTCTTCGGCGACTGGCTGTGCGATATGGCCAGCCGGGATGAACGGTTGATGGGCATCACGCCGGCGATGCGGGAAGGCTCCGGCATGGTGCGTTTTTCGGAACAATTCCCGCGTCAATACTTCGATGTCGGTATTGCCGAACAGCACGCCGTCACGCTGGCCGCCGGCATGGCCTGCGACGACCTGAAGCCGGTGGTGGCCATCTATTCAACTTTTTTGCAACGCGCCTATGATCAGCTCATCCATGACGTTGCCCTGCAAAACCTGCCAGTGCTGTTTGCTATCGATCGCGCCGGGGTGGTCGGCCCTGACGGGCCCACGCATGCTGGCAGTTTCGACCTCAGCTACCTGCGTGCCATTCCAAATATGGTAGTGATGGCGCCGGCGGATGAAAATGAGTGCCGCCAAATGCTGACCACCGGCTTCCGCCACACGGGGCCCGCCGCAGTGCGCTACCCGCGTGGTACCGGCCCGGGGGTTGCCATCCAGCCGGCCCTGACCGAGCTGCCGATAGGTAAAGGCGAGATTCGTCGCAAAGGTCGGCGCATCGCCCTACTGTCCTTCGGCAGCCTGTTGTCCGAGGCCATGATCGCCGCCGAACACTTCGATGCCACGGTGGCCAACATGCGCTTCATCAAACCGCTGGATGAGGCCCTGCTGCTGGATCTGGCCAACGGCCACGACGTGCTGGTAACCCTGGAAGACAATGTGGTCATGGGTGGCGCCGGCAGTGCAGTCAACGAGGCTCTGCTCGCCCGGCAGCGGCCAATGCCGATCCTGAACCTCGGCCTACCCGACCGGTTCCAGGACCAGGCCAGTCGCGATGAACTGCTGACCGAGGCGGGGCTTGACAGTGGTGCTATAATCGCCGCCGTTGAGGCATTTCTGGATCACGAACCCCTTGCCAAACATATTACACTCGCTTAAAGTCCTACTGCTTTAGTCAGGAATTTTCATGGCCGCTGTCTATACACTAAAGATCCTGACGGATTTTGCTGCCGCGCATTACCTGCGCGACTACGAAGGCGTCTGCAACAGGCTCCACGGCCACAACTGGAAAGTGGAAGTTAACGTCAAGGCCCGGCAACTGGACAAGGTCGGCATGGGAATCGACTTCAAGGTCATCAAGGAGGCCACCCGGAGCCTGCTCGGCAGGCTGGATCATTACAACCTTAATGACCTGGCGCCTTTTGACGAGATTAACCCGACAGCCGAGAATATCGCTGCCTTTTTGTATCGCGAACTTTCGCAGCAACTGAATACGAACGCGGTGCAGGTCAATGCGGTAACCCTGTGGGAAACCGATCGCGCCTGTGTCACCTATACCGAGGACTGATTTGCATGAGCGCCGTTATCGAAGACGTCCAGAGCAGCAAGGACACTCGCCATATTCCCATCAACAAGGTGGGAATCAAGGATATCCTGCACCCGGTGCGGGTCCGCGATCGCAGTGGTGGTGATCAACACACTATTGCCAATTTCAACATGTACGTAAACCTGCCGCATAACTTCAAGGGCACGCACATGTCTCGCTTCGTGGAAATTCTCAATCAACATGAGCGGGAAATTTCGGTTGATTCATTCAAGGAAATGCTGCGTGAAATGACGGAACGGCTGGAAGCCGCCTCGGGCCATATCGAGATGAAATTTCCCTATTTTGTCAACAAGGCCGCACCGGTCTCCGGCGTGCAGAGCCTGATGGATTACGATGTCACTTTCATCGGCGAAATCCATAATGGCGAAATCGAATTGAAAATAAAGGTAGTCGTGCCGGTTACCAGTTTGTGTCCCTGTTCCAAGAAAATTTCTGACTTTGGCGCCCATAACCAGCGTTCTCATGTGACCGTCAATGCCCGCATTTGTGACTTCGTCTGGATTGAGGAACTCATCGAACTGGTGGAACAGGAAGCCTCGTGCGAACTCTATGGTTTACTCAAGCGGCCTGATGAAAAACTGGTGACCGAACGGGCCTATAACAATCCCAAGTTCGTCGAGGACATGGTGCGCGATGTGGCGGCACGACTTAATCTGGACGATCGTATCTGCGCCTATGTGGTGGAATCGGAAAACTTCGAATCCATTCACAACCATTCAGCCTATGCCTTGATCGAAAAGGACAAAAAGGCCGAACAAAACACCTGAGCTGGTGGGCCGGTGGCGACATTGAATCCGGCCCTAACGGGCCTGCAACATCAGCACGTCCCCCTCATGCTCCATCGTTACCCGGCTTAGAAATGTCATGCCAAGCAATGCCGTGGTGGGTGAATCGCCGTCCATCACAGCAGCATCAACATCGCGTAACTCGATTTCACCCACCCGTACGGTTTTCAGTTTCAGCCGATAGATTCGCACCCGGCCGTTGGCGGTGGAAGCCCAGCCAGGCGTACCTTCATAACGGTAATTGATGCCCAGTTTTTTTGCCTGTCTGGCATTGAAGGCAACCCATGCAGCCCCCGTATCGAGTAGAAACTGCACCGGCTGGCGATTGACGAAGCCCTGCACCAGGTACATGCCCCGGGTCGGCTGGATTCGCGCCTGGGATTTTGTTGGCTTGGCAAAACTGGACTGCACCGGGCCGCTGCCGAGCGTAAATGTTTCACGCTGCCCGTCGATCTCCAACACCGCCTGCTCACTGTTGGCAGAGATCAGCTTGATTCCCTCCATGGTTGATTCGCCCACCCTCAGCTTGTACTGATTGTCATCAACCCGGATGATGACCATATCCCGGAACAGGCCCACTACCAGGATATCAAACGCCTGGACAAAACCGCCGCCAACCAGCAGGACAAGCGCGACTGATATTTGCGCCAGTTTCATCTTGCTCAGGGCCGGACCCGGTAGTTTTGGCCTTCCGGTCGGTTCAGATCGATTTCCAGACGCTGTGAACTCCAGCCATGCACCTTGTCATGGGCTTCGATATACACGGTTTGCACATTGTCCGGCAGAGTGACACCCGTCAGACCACGGGTGAAGGGTTGCTCATTCACATGCGGGTGATACAGCGTCCGGACACCGAGTTCCTGGCCATCGGCCGTCACGATCCGCCAGCCATCTGCATAGTGGTCCCAACCCGTGTCGGCGTGTTGCAGGGTGACATTCACTGACCAGCTATCGCCCTGCTTAATGAACTCGGCATACTTGATTTCAACCTGGCCGGCAGTTGCCAGAGCCGGTGCAAGCAGCAGAACGAACCATCCTTTGAATTTCATTTTCCTTCCTCATATAAAACTGACCCCGAACAGTATAACCTGCAGGCTCAATGCAGAATAAACCGCCGCACCAACGTCATCCAGCATAATCCCCAGGCCGCCGTGCACCTTGCGATCGAGCACATCGACCGGCCATGGTTTCCAGACGTCAAACAGCCGGAACAAAAAGAAGCCGAGGATGGCCCAACGCCAGTCGAACGGCACCATGAACATGGTTAACAAATAACCCACAATCTCGTCCCAGACAATCGCCGAATGATCGTGACTACCCAGCCGCTCGGTGGTGATCTGGCACAACACAACTCCTGCCAGGAACAGACCTAGCACCACCAGCAAATAGGGAATCGGGGCGAGCGACGCCATGAGCCAGTAAACCGGAATCGCCACAAGGGTGCCCGCTGTTCCCGGTGCGTAAGGGGACAGTCCGGCACCAAATCCCAGACTCAGAAAATGCACCGGGTTTAACAGCAGTTTAATGTCAACCCGGTTTCGTTTTAACAGGCTCATTCCTGCTCCCTGAAGTGGGTGTAGCCGTGCGCTTGACAGTCCATGTGTGACCCGTTGGCATCGGTACAGCGTAAACCAGGTTCCGCCTCGATGCACCCGATGCGGGTAAAATGCAAATTATCGCTTGCCATCAACTCTTCCAGCTCCGCCTGTTTTTGCGGTGCGATACAAAAACACAGTTCGTAATCATCCCCGCCCTGCCAGATGAGTGACCGCCAGGACGGGTATTGTGCGAGTACCGCTTGCGCCGCTGTGGACACGGGAATTTGATCCAGTTGCACCATGGCCCCGCACTGACCAACGTCGAACAAGTGAGAAAGATCCGCCAGCAGGCCATCAGAGATATCGATGGCGCAGCGAGCCAGGCCACGCAAGGCCTGTCCTTCACGCAGCCGCGCCTGGGGACGATTCAGCCTGGCCCGCAGTTCGGGATATTCTTGCAGCAGCCCGGACGGATCATACTGAAGTAATTTCAATCCCAACACCGCATCTCCCAGGGTGCCACTGACATAAACCAGATCGCCGGGTCTGGCCCCGTCTCGCAGCAGCGCCTGGCCATGCGGGACATAACCGCCGATTTGCACCGTCACGGTCAACGGGCCGCGGGTTGTATCACCACCGACCAGGGACACACCGGATGCGTCGGCAAGTTCAAACAGACCACGACTGAATTCAGACAGCCAGGCTTCGTCTGCATCGGGCAGGGTCAGGGCCAGGGTAAACCAGACGGGTTCGGCGCCCATCGCCGCCATGTCACTCAAATTAACAGCCAGGGCCTTGTAGCCAATATCAAACGCCGGGGTACCGGGGGGGAAGTGGACAGCCTCGACCAGGCTATCGATGGCAATCACCAGATCGTCATCCGCCCGGGAGCCGATCAGGGCGGCATCATCGCCGATGCCCTTGAGAACAGGCTCGCGTGGTGACGGCAGACGTTCAAAATAGCGTCTAATGATGTCGAACTCAGTCACCGGCATGGCAGATCTGGATCAGGATACATGGCAAGAGAAGGTTTTTCGTGGGCATGTCGCGGTTACCCGCGGTATACAGATTACGGCTAGCTATGGCTGGCGGCGACTTCAGTTGACCGCAGACTCGCAGCCAGGCGATCCATGATGCCATTGACGAACCGGTGACCCTGTTCCGCGCCAAACAGCTTGGCCAGTTCCACCGATTCATTGATAACGACGCGATACGGAATATCAGGGTGATGAACCAGTTCATAGACGCCAACCCGCAACACCGCCTGCTCCACCGGATCGACCTCTGCCATCTTACGGCTTAGCAAAGGCGCAATCGCCTCATCCAGCGCAGCCTGATGTTTCGGCACCTGAATCAGCAGTTCCCGAAAATAGGGTATATCCACATTGTGCAGTTCCTTTTCTACAAGATACTGCTTTTCAATATCGCCGGGCGCATTGCCGGATACCTGCCATTCATACAGGCCTTGTACTGCAAGTCGACGGGCACGGGTGCGTGCGTTGATCTTCATGTTTTGATTATTCGCCCTACGCTAACCCAGATTGCGCAGCAGGTTAATCATTTCGATAACCGACAGTGCTGCTTCGCCACCCTTGTTACCCGCCTTGGTACCGGCGCGTTCAATGGCCTGCTCAATCGTGTCCACCGTCAAGACACCAAACGCCACGGGAATTTCCTGCTGCATCATCACAGATGCCATCCCTTTCACACATTCACCCGCCACATAGTCGAAATGCGGGGTACCGCCGCGGATTACCGCTCCCAGGGCAACGATACCGTCGTATTTGTGCAGTGCTGCCATTTTCTTGATCGCCAATGGCAATTCGTAAGCGCCGGGAACCCTGACCACTTCCAGATCGGCATCCTCGGCACCGTGTCGCCGGAGCGTGTCCAGCGCCCCTTCCAGCAGGCTTTCCACCACGAAACTGTTGAATCGCGCCACGGCAATACCAATCCGGGCACCCTTGACGACCAAGTCACCTTCCACCACCTTGATTTTGTCCATCATTGTTACCTTGTCACTATCAAACACAAATGATTAAACACAGACTGCCAGTCGAAGCCGTCAGTCATGTACATATTCCACAACTTCCAGACCGAATCCGGACAGGCCATGCAGTTTCTTCGGCGCGCTCAACACACGCATCTGTTTTACGCCCAGATCGGTCAGAATCTGGGCCCCGATACCGAAAGTGCGTAAATCATTTCCCGCTTCGGTACGTGGTAGCTCAACGCCATTGTCCTGATCTGCATAGTGCCGGATCTGGCTGATGATCGCATCCGATTCGTCCGCCAGGCGCAGAATAATGGCCACGCCATAGCCATCGTCGGCGATCCGTTTCAACGCATCACGCAGTGGCCAGCCACAGTCATCGCGCCGGCTGCCAAAAATATCGCACAGCGAGTTCTCTACATGCACCCGCACCAGCGGCGGCCGGCCCGGCTCCATGTCACCCTTGACCAGGGCGAGATGCACCTGGTTGTCGATCACATTGCGAAAAGCATGTAATCTGAAGTCGCCAAATTCGGTGGGCACCAGTGAACTGGCTACGCGCTCCACGGTTTTCTCGTTCAGCATCCGGTATTCGATCAAGTCGGCAATGGTGCCCATCTTGAGCTCATGCTCGGCGGCAAATTTTTCCAGATCCGGACGACGCGCCATGCTGCCGTCCTCGTTGAGGATTTCGACAATCACCGCGGCCGGCTCCAGACCGGCCATTCTGGCCAGATCGCAACCTGCTTCGGTATGTCCGGCGCGGGTCAGCACCCCACCGGGCTGCGCCATCAGAGGAAAGATGTGTCCGGGCTGGATCAGGTCCGAGGCCTTTGCATCGGGCGCTACTGCGGTACGTACGGTAACGGCCCGGTCTGCGGCCGAAATACCGGTTGTCACCCCCTCCGCCGCTTCGATCGAAACGGTAAAGTTGGTGGCATGCCGCTCATTGTTCTGGCTGACCATCAGGGGCAGACGCAGTCGTTCGCAGCGTGCCTTGTTCAAAGTCAGACAAATCAGGCCACGTCCATAGCGCGCCATGAAATTGATGTCTTCCGGTTGAGCCCGTTCGGCGGCCATGATCAGGTCACCTTCATTCTCACGATCCTCATCATCCATCAGGATCACCATTTTGCCCTGCCGAATGTCTTCGATTATCTCTTTAATACTGTTCAATGCCATGTGTCTGTGACCAGTTTAGGCGGGCCGAATGCCCACCATCATTTAATAAAACCGTAGTCCTGCAATTTTTCCACACTGACTCCACCCTGCTCCGCATTGGCCGCCGCATCCCCCTGGAGCAGCCGTTCCAGATAGCGGGCAATGAGGTCCACTTCCAGATTGACCCGGGTACCCGCCTGAAAACTGTCCATCGTGGTCTCCTGCAGAGTATGGGGCACGATGTTCAATTCGAACTGGCTACCCGCCACACCGTTAACGGTAAGACTGATGCCGTCCACGCAAATAGAGCCTTTCTCGGCAATATACCGTGCCAACTCATCGGGCGCCTTGATGGTAAACCGGACCGAACGTCCCTCACTGGTGCGCTCGACGACCTCCCCGATACCATCCACATGACCGCTGACCAGATGACCGCCAAGTCGAGTGGTCGGAGTTAGTGCTTTTTCCAGGTTGACGTTGCTGTTCACCCGCAGCGTGCCCAGTGTCGTCCGCGCCAGCGTTTCGCCTGAGACATCGGCCCAGAACCCGTCTCCCGGCAATTTCACTGCTGTCAGGCATACGCCGTTAACTGCGATGCTGTCCCCCGGTTGCACGTCGGCAAGATCCAGCTTACCTGTGCGGACGCGCACACGCAGATCTTCATTTTTGGATTCAATCGCGGCAACCTGACCTACCGCCTGTATGATTCCGGTAAACATATCAATGTACCCGTGAGTCAGTCACTGTCCAGATGCGTCTTAGCCGTAATTCGCCAGTCATTTCCGACTGCCCTGATATCAAGAATGTCCAGTGCAATCCGATCTGCCATCGTTTCGATCCCTGGGAGGTGAAACAGGCTGCGCGCCATATCACCCATCAGAATTGGCGCGAGGTAGATAACCATTTCATCGATTAGACCCTGGCGCAACATGGCACCGCTCAGGGTGGCGCCGGTCTCCACCAGGACTTCGTTCACCTCCAGTTGACCCAGCGTATCCAGAACCCCTTCCATGTCCACCGCATTGCCACAAAATGGCATGACGATAACTTCGGCGCCGGCCTGTTCCAGTCGTTCCTTTGCGCCCGCATCATCACTGCAAGTCATAACCAGTGTTCGGCCTGGCAGTTTGATCATGCGGGCCGTGTCGGGCATGCTCAGATGTGTGTCCACCACCACGCGCATTGGCTGGCGTTCGAAGCCCTCCAGACGCACATTCAGGGATGGATCATCGGCCAGTATTGTCCCCACACCGGTCACCACCGCCGAACTACGTGCCCGCAACCGATGTACATCCTGCCGGGCCGCTTCCGAAGTAATCCACTTGCTTTCTCCCGATGCCATGGCGGTACGGCCGTCTAGGCTCATGGCCAGCTTGTTCCGCACATACGGTCGACCGGTTCGCATGCGTTTGATAAATCCGGGATTGAGCCTGCGCGCCTCGTCTTCGAGCAGACCGGATTGCACCGCAATGCCTGCCGCCTGCAGTTGTTGCAGGCCCTGGCCCGCCACCTTTCGATTGGGATCCTGCATTGCCGCGACGACCCGAGTGACGCCGGCTTGAATCAGTGCATCACTACAAGGCGGCGTTTTGCCGTGATGACAGCAGGGCTCCAGGCTGACATAGACGGTTGCGCCCCTGGCCCGCTCGCCCGCTGCTTGCAGGGCATGTATTTCTGCGTGAGGTTCGCCGGTCCGCGCATGCCAGCCTGTACCGACAACGTTCCCGTCCCGCACGATGACGCACCCGACCCGGGGATTCGGATCCGTCGTGTATAGTCCTCGCTCCGCCAGCCGCAGGGCACGGGCCATCCAGGTATAGTCGTCGGTACTAAAGTCTGTCATACCTTAAAATCAAAGTTCCCAGGCGCGAGATTCATGCCGCGTTTTTTATGCCTCATCGTCAGGCAACAGCGACTGTTGGTGGCGTTTCTCTTCCGGGGTGGGAACGCCCTTGAGTTTGTCGATTTCCTCCTGAAAGGCACTGACATCCTCGAAGCTGCGATATACTGAAGCAAACCGCACATACGCCACCTGGTCGAGATCGCGCAGTTCATCCATCACCAGGTCGCCCAGCAGTCGCGACGGAATCTCCCGCTCCCCGGTAGCCCGCATGCGTTTCATGATGCTATGAATCGCCTGTTCGATGGCTTCTGTATCCACCGGCCGTTTCTCCAGCGCACGCAGCATTCCGGCGCGTAACTTTTCCTCATTGAACGGTTCACGCCGACCATCCTGCTTGGTCAGACGGGGCATAACCAGTTCTGCCGTTTCGAACGTTGTAAAGCGTTCGTTGCAAGTCTGACATTCCCGCCGCCGCCGCACCTGCGCCCCGTCACTGGTCAGGCGGGAATCGATAACCCGGGTATCTTCAGCACCGCAGAAGGGACAAAACATCGGATCAGAAACGACAGCTGCAGGGCAAGGATTGCTCCTGCAATCCTTTTGCACTTCCGCCATCCCTGGCGGTCGGATGCAGGAGGCAAGGCAACATATGAGGCTGCTGTCGAGGGACGCATGAAGTGGAAGACGGAACAGTGGGGATCGTATTGCGACAGGGCGCGGGAGGAGCGGAACAAACAACGTCACCGCGCCCGACACGACAAGGAACGGCGGATGCCCGCTTTTTTGCCTTGTCCCGTGTCACGCGTTCCGTGTCCCTTGCTTTACTCGTAGACCGGCAGTCGCTGGCAGATATCCAGTACCTGTGCCTTTATCTTTTCGATCACGGCCGTCTCGCCGCCGGATTCAATGATGTCACACATCCAGCCGGCCAACGTGATGCTGTCGGCTTCATTGAATCCACGGGTCGTCATGGCCGGGGTTCCCACGCGGATGCCGCTGGTGACGAACGGCGACTGGGGATCGTTTGGCACGGCGTTCATGTTGACCGTGATGTTGGCCGCGCCCAGCCAGGCATCCACATCCTTACCGGTCAGGCCCTGTTCGATAAAGCTGACCAGGAACAGGTGATTGTCGGTGCCTCCCGATACCACATCAAAGCCACGATCAAGGAATACTTTCGCCATGGCGCGGGCATTGGTCACGACCTGCGCCTGGTAGTCCTTGAAGTCCGGCTGGAGGGCCTCCTTGAAGGCCACGGCCTTGGCAGCGATAACATGCATCAGCGGCCCGCCCTGGGTGCCGGGGAACACCGTCGAGTTCAGTTTCTTTTCGATTTCGGGATTCGCGCGCGCCAGGATTATGCCGCCACGTGGACCACGCAGAGTCTTGTGGGTCGTGGACGTGGTGATGTCAGCAATCTGTACCGGGCTCGGATACACGCCGGCGGCAATCAGGCCCGCCACATGAGCCATATCGACGAACAGGTAGGCGCCGATCTGATCGGCGATGTTCCGGAAACGCTGCCAGTCCACCACGCGTGAATAGGCACTGAATCCAGCCACAATCATTTTCGGTTTGTGCTCCATTGCCAGCGCTTCCACCTGGTCATAATCGATTTCACCGGTGGCCGCGTTGAGGCCGTATTGCACGGCGTGGAATATTTTGCCGGAAAAATTCACCTTGGAGCCGTGAGTCAGGTGCCCGCCATGTGCCAGGCTCATGCCCAGAATTGTGTCGCCCGGCTGCAGCAGGGCCAGGTAGACTGCCGCATTTGCCTGGGAGCCAGAATGCGGTTGAACATTGGCATAGTCCGCACCAAACAACTCTTTTACCCGGTCAATGGCCAGCTGCTCGGCGACATCCACATATTCACAGCCACCATAGTAGCGCTTGCCTGGATAGCCCTCGGCATACTTGTTGGTCAGCACCGAGCCCTGTGCTGCCATTACCCGTGGACTGGCATAATTCTCCGACGCGATCAGTTCGATATGTTCTTCCTGGCGGCGCGCTTCGTTGCGGATTGCGGTGGAAAGCTCATCATCAAAACCGGCGATTGTCATATCTTTACTGAACATGGAGGTCCTCTGGGATTTTATTTACTAATATCAAATACTTATAGAATAATTGCTGTTTTGCCGCCATATCAACTGGGCAGTGGAAAAAGGCCGTAAAGCTTAACCGATTCGGCCTGAAAATGCATTGGACCTGGCGCTTATACGTCAATGTCCGGGCCAATTATGGGGGGACTTTCTGCTGTCGTGATGACGGCAGGGCGGCACACTATGCCGTGGAGCGGGAAACAAATTTGAGCGCGCGATGTTTGACACAACCGGACTTAACTAAATTATTGCAAAAAAAATCCCCCGCGGAGCTGGCGGGGGATTCTAACTACAATCCGGTTCGTCAGCGCAAGCTAACGACGAGCCGGGGCTCAGTTTTCTGACACGGTACCACCGGCGGCCCGGGTCAGGCTCGCCTCGATGGCGCTCGGCGCGCACATAATGGAAGCAAAACTGTTGCTGCCCATCATAGACAGGTCCGGGAAACTGATGGCAATCCGAAACTCGGCCGGCAATGCATAGGCTTTGTTATCCTTAACGACGATTTCGTAGGCCAGGTGCGAAGAGGACTTTATGTCCTTGAAGTCAATGCGCTCCATGATATAGGCATCACCCGCACATTCATCGCGGACCTTATCGGTAATGGAAACCGCGAAGAGGCTTGCTTCCTTGCCGGGAATATCCACCCGGTAGACCTTCAGCACGCCACTCTTACCAGAAGCCAGCGCGGCTTCCACCCCTTTGACCGCCTGATCATAACTGTTGTATTTGGCCAGTTCGAGCCGGTCGGTGAAGTACGGCATCAACCACTTGTAATGGTAGTCCTCAAGGTCGGCAGCTTTCAGCCCCTTTGCCGAACCATAGGCTTGCTGGGCACCCAGTGCCTGCTTGAGCTTGGCGGCGGTGCCGGACAGGTCGACATTCATCCGATAGGCCGCGGCCAGATAGGCGGGATTGGTGTAGGCCACCTGGATTTTGTTGTCCTTGCCCTTGGTGACACTGACCCGCATTGCCGCACCGAATACCCCGAAGTCGGTTTTGCCGGCCGCTTCTTTCAGGGCGTCATCAGTGACACCGATAATCGTGGTACCGGCATAGGGAGAATATTCACCCAGTACTTCAAAGCCGGCCGATTTTAATTTGTCTTCCACCGTCTTGGCCACACTGGCCACGTCCCCACTCTGGGTCCCGGCCAGTATAAACGGCTTGAGTTTTTCATCTGCCTGGGCAGTGCCCAGTAGCATAATTGACAGCATCGCCGCCAGAATCAGTTTCAACGTGTTCATGATAGCTCCCGTGCTACTCAATAGTTGCTGGATTAAAAAATGATCTGATTTATTCAGATCATTCGCGACACAGGGCGGTGTCGCCATTCTAAATTGCTATAAACCATTTAAAGTGTAAAAAAAGAAATATCAATTTTCTTTTCGTCCCTGAATAATTTTGAACAATTCAGGCTGAAAGTTTCAGCGCTTCCTAAAAAAAGGGCCATGAAGAATCTTCATGGCCCTTTGATTACTCACGCCTGAATACAACCAGGCAACTGGCCTTAGAAATGGGCGTTATAGCCGATACCTGCGGCCCACTGCCACATCTTGGCGGCGGTTCCAGTTGAAAAACCCGTCCCAGTCTGTTCATTTTCCGGGATGTAGGCAAGGTAGTAGTTGAGTTCATTCCCGTTGCCTAACTTCTGGCCCAGACCCCCGGTGATATGGGTGGTGGTGATAGCCGGTGCCAGCAGGTTGGGGGCAATATTATCATCCGGAATCGGTGAAGCAGCATAATTCAGGCCGAAACGCCATTCCAGATTTGCGCTGCTCTGATAGCCGGCTCCGATCTTGAATATGGTCTGGTCATCCCAGCCAAAGCCACCCTGGGTAAACGGGTCATAACCGAAAACATCAACACTCGACCAGTTAACCTGTTTGATGTCGCCCACAATCTTCCACTTGGGATTGACCTGCCAGACGACACCCAAGCCATACATTTCCGGCAAGTCCAGCGAGCAATCACCGCC
>JAJDNN010000169.1 GCA_022340685.1 Pseudomonadota bacterium | reverse complement strand
AGGGTGACCCGGATGGTTATTTCATCCCGGGCCATCACTGACTGTCCTTTGGCTTCGGTATAGTCCGGCGCGCGCGAACCCTGCCTGACGATACAGACCTCATCCAGATAAATATCAATACGATCAAGTACCAGTCCATCCAGTCCGGTCCGGCCCACCGCAGCCAGAATCCGGCCCCAGTTGGGATCACCGGCAAAGAAGGCCGTTTTCACCAACGGCGAATGGGCAATGGTATAGGCCACATCAAGGCATTCTGCTTCCGACTGTCCTTCATCCACGGCAACCGTGATGAGCTTGGTCGCACCTTCACCATCACGGATAATGTCCCTGGCAAGCGCACCACAAACTTCCTCGACGGCCTGGCAAAGAGTTTTAAAACCATCACTGTCAACAACCAACCGGACTCCACTTTTTCCGGTTGCCATAAGCAGACAGGCATCATTGGTCGACGTATCTCCATCTACCGTAATGCGGTTGAATGACCGCTCCACAGCCTGTTGCAGACATTGCTGCAGGCCATCAGATTCAACCGCTGCATCAGTCGCAATATACGCCAGCATGGTTGCCATGTCAGGGCGGATCATTCCCGCTCCCTTGGCCATTCCGGTTACAGTAATATTGACACCGTCAATCATGACTTGTCGTGACACCAATTTAGGAACGGTATCGGTTGTCATGATACCCCACGCCGCATCTTCCCATCCGGCCTCCGCCAGCTGACCCAGTACGATCGGGAATGCGTGAGTGATTGGCTCAACGGGCAGGGGCTCGCCAATAACCCCGGTCGAAAAGGGCAGAACTTCTTCTGTTAAACAACTCGCCTGCGCAGCCAGGGCAGCGCAACACTCGATGGTGTCTTCGATGCCCGACTGGCCGGTTCCAGCATTGGCATTTCCGGTGTTGATTACCAGGTAGCGCGGCATTTTCAAAGACAGATGATCCCGCGCCACGATGACCGGTGCCGCGCAAAAGGCGTTGCGGGTAAAAACAGCGGCGGTGTGAGTGCCTTCAGCAAGTTCGATAACAACAAGGTCCCGGTGATCCGGTTTTTTAATTCCGGCACAAACGGTACCGAGTCGTAACCCCGGCACCGGCAAGAATTCAATTTTCTGGTTCATGGTAGAGGGACATCCTGATGATCAGGCATAAACATATTCAACCAAACAACTCTTCACGCGCAAGGGATAAAACCGACGACTCCATGGCCTTCTGAGGCCTCCCTCATTGCCTGTCACCGTGTGGCTAGCTAATACGCCCATGGCAATGTTTGTACTTTTTGCCAGAACCACACGGACATGGCTCGTTGCGACCCACCTTGCGTCCGTCACGTACATAGGGTGTACCGTGATCTTCTTGAGACGCCTCACCCTGCATGGCACTCGCATTGGCATGCTGGAACTGCATGTCACTTTCCAACTGGCGTCGCTGGGCTTCCAGGGCTTCAATTTCTGCTTCACTACGAACCTGCACCCGACTCAGGACTGTAATGACTTCATGCTTGAATCGATCCAGCATGCTGGCAAACAATTCAAACGACTCACGTTTGTATTCCTGCTTTGGATTCTTTTGTGCATAACCTCGCAAGTGTATCCCTTGGCGCAATTGATCCATCAACGCCAGATGATCACGCCATTGCGTATCCAGCACCTGAAGCATGACGGCTTTTTCAATATGTCGCATTACTGCGGCGCCATGTTCCTGT
Source organism: Pseudomonadota bacterium (assembly GCA_022340685.1). Lineage (GTDB taxonomy): Bacteria > Pseudomonadota > Gammaproteobacteria > UBA6429 > Thiohalophilaceae > JAJDNN01. Next base: position 6,136 of record JAJDNN010000169.1, on the reverse strand, counting down.
TCCTTCGTGTTATAGGCAGTAGTAATTTCTGTCAGTACTTGGTCCCGTAGAGCGTCTTCATCCATGCCCGGGTCATCTTCCAGCCATTGCTGAATGGGGAGCTTGAGCCCAAACTCACCTTCAATTGCATCCACCAGCCCGGGTATATCCCATTGTTCCTCGACACTCTGTGGGGGCACATGGTAGCTGACAATGGTATTGACTACATCGTGGCGTATTGCCTTGATGGTTTCGGACAGGTCATCGGCACTGAGAATTTCATCCCGCTGGCCGTAGATCACCTTGCGCTGGTCATTCGCCACGTCATCGTATTCCAGCAATTGCTTGCGCATGTCAAAGTTATGGCCTTCCACCTTGCGCTGGGCATTTTCGATAGCACGACTGACCCAGGGATGTTCGATGGCTTCGCCTTCCTGCATACCAAGGCGTTGCATAATCGCCGAGACGCGTTCCGATGCGAAAATCCGCATCAGGTTGTCTTCCAACGATAAATAGAACCGGGACGAACCAGGATCGCCCTGTCGGCCAGAACGACCGCGTAACTGGTTATCCACCCGACGCGATTCATGTCGCTCAGTACCTACAATGTGCAGACCACCGGCCTCGAGTACCTGTTGATGGCGAGTTTCCCATGTCGCGCGTAACTTTTCGATTGCATCGTGTGCCGGTTCCTTCAGTGCATCGATCTCGACCTCAAGATTGCCACCCAGTACGATATCGGTGCCGCGACCGGCCATATTGGTAGCAATGGTTACCGAACCGGGCATCCCGGCTTCGGCCACGATGGTCGCCTCACGCTCATGCTGTTTGGCGTTCAATACCTCGTGACTAATCTTGTCTTTCTTTAGCAGATTGGAAAGGTATTCAGACACTTCAATAGATGTCGTTCCCACCAATACGGGTTGCTGGCGTTTCTGGCAGTCCTTGATGTCCGCTACGATGGCTTCAAATTTTTCCCGTTGGGTCAGGAATACCTGATCCACCCTGTCATCCCTTACCATGGGACGGTGTGTCGGGATCACGACCACTTCCAGACCGTAAATTTGCTGGAACTCATAGGCTTCGGTGTCTGCAGTACCGGTCATGCCCGACAGTTTTTTATACAGTCGAAAATAGTTCTGGAATGTAATCGACGCGACAGTTTGATTTTCCTGCTGGATGGGAACCCCTTCCTTGGCTTCCACCGCCTGGTGCAGACCATCCGACCAGCGTCGCCCGGACATGGTCCGACCCGTAAACTCATCAACGATTACAATCTCACTGTTCTGCACGATGTAGTCCACGTCCTTCTGAAACAGGACATGTGCCCGCAAACCAGCGAGGACATGATGCATCAGGCCGATATTGGACACGTCATACAGAGTTTCACCTTCGCCCAGGAGCCCCGCCTTGGCCAGTAATTCTTCGACACGTTCATGGCCTTCCTCGGTGAGGTGGATTTGCTTGGCCTTTTCATCAACCGAATAGTCACCTGGGCCGTCTTCTTCTTCCTGTTTGGCCAACTGGGGGATCAAGGTATTAATTTTGTAATACAGTTCAGAAGTGCCCTCGGTGGGCCCGGAAATGATCAGCGGTGTGCGCGCCTCATCAATCAGAATAGAGTCGACCTCGTCCACAATCGCAAAAGCATGGCCACGCTGGAACTGTTCTCCTTTGCTGAAGGCCATATTGTCGCGCAGGTAATCAAAACCAAATTCGTTGTTGGTACCGTAGGTGATATCGGCGGCATACGCCGCCTGCTTGTCCTCGAACGGCATGTTGGAAAGAATCACACCGACGCTCATTCCGAGAAATGAGTAGATTTTACCCATCCAGTCGGCATCACGCTGGGCCAGATAATCGTTCACAGTCACTACATGCACGCCCTTGCCCGGTAAGGCATTCAGATATGCCGCCAATGTAGCGACCAGGGTTTTACCCTCGCCGGTACGCATCTCGGCAATCTTGCCACTGTTCAGGACCATACCGCCGATCAGCTGGACATCGTAATGGCGCATGTTCAGGACCCGTTTGCCAGCCTCACGTACTGTAGCGAAAGCTTCCGGAAGCAGGGCATCCAGGCTCTCCCCCTTGGCCAGGCGATCCCGGAACTCCTGGGTCTTGTTCTGCAATTGCACGTCGTCGAACGCCTCAAATTCAGGCTCCAGTGCATTAATTCGCGCCACTGCCCTGTGCATTTGCTTGATCAATCGTTCGTTACGACTGCCAAATATCTTTCGTACCAGTTTTCCTACCATATTCCTGCCTGGAGTAAGTTGTCAGCGACGCGCCCAGATTCCTGGAGTTAAAAACACCACAACCTGGAATTCCGGTTTATAAAGCGCGCTATTTTACAGGGCGCTGGCCGATTTGTCCGCTTAATGAGATGTCGAAGTTGACATTACCGGAACCGCTTGTACCGCTTGGGCGGTGGATTTTCGCGTTATCTTTCCCTCATTGCTGATCGAAAGTTCGCTCTCCGGGAAGTCCTGTTCGGTTAACGTTTTCATCAGGCGGGCTGCAGCATGGTCTGGATCAGGGGCCGGGCCAGCGGGTCGGATTTGTCGAGCCGAAACGATTTGCCCGTCGATAAAGGCGCCATCCTGGTTCAGTCTGACCTTGAGCACCGGTGCCCAACCTTTCATACCCGCCACACTGATGCCATAGTAAGTGCAAAAATTACCCAGGCTGTATGCCACTAGACGGCCCCTGTAAAGCTCCAGAGCGCGTGGGACATGGGGGCCATGCCCGATCACCAGGTCCGCGCCGGCATCGATGACGGCATGTGAGAAAGCCACCACATCACCCCTATCCTCGCCATAGTAAAACTCCGACTCAAAAGGAACATGCAGGGCGTCCGGCCCTTCCGCGCCAGCATGTATCGAAACCAGCACAACATCGTGGGAAGCAGCCAAACCGGCAACCAGTTTCCGGGCGGCCGGGATGTCCAGCATGTCATGTGAGTTCTTGAATGGCGCAAAGGCAATCAGTGCCACGCGTTGTCCCTTGACCACCCAGCTCGCAATATCACCGTCGCGCCCGGAGTGCCGAATAGCAACACTCTCAAGCGCCCTCATGGATGCATCCCGGCCCGTCTCGCCGAAATCCCTCGCATGATTATTCGCCAGGCTGATGACGTTAAACCCGGCCTGTTGCAATAACACTGCATAGCGGGCGGGAGAACGAAACAAGTAACAATGTGCTGGATCTTTACACTTTTTTTCCGGTTCACCATCATCCATCAGGGTGCCTTCCAAGTTACCGAATGTGATGTCTGCCGCCGATAAAACGGGTGTCATGGCGGCGAGAAGCGTTGCGCCATCCTGTGGCGGCAGCTGATTTTCCGGAAAATCGGTACCCGGCATGATATCACCCACTGCAACGACCTCCAGATAGACAGGCGGCGCAGCCTCCGGGGTTATTTCAGACTCTGGCGAGGCTGTTTCTGGCAGGTTTGAACAGCCCGCCAGCAGCCCAAGTAGCATGATTATGCCGAGCCTGAACTGCCTGTGAGACGACTTAAAGGGAGAACGGGGGCGAGACTCATCCAGGTTGGACAAGACCTCTGCAGAGGTGGAACCGGAATATTTTATCAGCACTATAGGGTGGTCATCTGCCAACGCCGCTTACAGGCAGTCCCTTCGGAACTGGCCGCACATGCCATGTAACGCGGGTTCGAAATAACGAAAAGGATTCTTAATTTGCTGCTTGAATATACTTGATGGGATTTACAGCACGACCATTATGTAAAACTTCGAAGTGCACATGCGGCCCGGTGGATCGACCGGTGCTCCCCATTTTGGAGATGGCCTGTCCTTTTTTGACCATATCGCCTACTTTCACCAGAATCTCGTTATTATGGCCATAACGAGTTGAATAACCCTTGCCATGATTGATTTCCACCAGTTTTCCGTATCCATAGCGCTTGCCGGCAAAGGTCACAACACCAGCAGCCACGGCAACCACCTCAGAGTTTAGTTTACCGGCGAAATCTATTCCGCCGTGGTGAGCGCGACGGCCGGTGAACGGATCGGTGCGAGTGCCGAAATAAGAAGATAACCAGCCGCGTGTAATTGGCCGGCCGGCCGGGACCACTTCCTTGTCCAGCGTGCGGTTCATCATCATGTCTTCCAGAACTGCGAGCTGTTTGCCGCGATCATCCAGCTGGCTGGAGAGAGCATCAAGTGATTTCATGAAATCCGGGACATTCATCGAGCTGGCCAGTTCTTCCTTGCCGGTCTCCGGGCCACCCTGGGCCGGAGGGTGTTCAAAATCAAATTCACCCTTGTCCAGCTTGGCCATCGTGGTCAGCCGTTGACCCAACGCGTCAAGCCGCATGACATGTGCCTGCAATTTACCCAGGCGCAGGGCCAGGGCGTCGATATTCTCTTCAGCGGTGCGGGTCGCCTCTGCCACCTGGAGCCGTTGGGCATCTAGTTCGGACTGAATTGCCATGCTCAAATCATCTGGCTTGGGTGTTGCCTGAATCTTGCCAAATTGATAGCCGGCGACCATAAATGCGGCGGGGAGTACAAACAGAAAACCGGTCACTAACAACAGGATCCGTTGCCTTGAAACTGTGATCAGGCTTGAATAACCCTTTGTTTTTCTCAGTATGACTATGCTCATAGGACAGCAATGCTCTTTATTATCGAGTTTTGTCAGGTACTATATCGGCTCACAGACGCAACTACTTAATCTTTGTAGAGAATTTAGTATGAATTTTTCCGGCCCATTGTACAAGCTCCTTCTAGGAAAAAAAGGTGATGTTGCGGATTTGGTCACACAGACACGGCGGCTCGGTCATTTAACCCGTCTGCTCCGCTCGGAACTCGATAGTGCCCTTGCCAACCATTGCCAGGTCGCAAGCTTCAGGCCCCCTGCGCTGGCAATTGTGGCAGATTCACCCGCCTGGGCCACCCGGTTGCGGTTTCAGGGCAAGACTCTGGCTCAGCAATTAAAACGAAAACACAAAGAATTTCAAAGACTTGAATATATCGAGGTCCGTATTTATCCATCCCGACTACAACCCAGGTCTGCTCCGCCATCACCCCGGCGAATTAGTCACGCTGCGGCCAGCAACATTATTTCGGTGGCGGAGAGTCTGGATGATACCCCGCTGAAAGAGGCCTTACTGCGATTGGCCCGTCATGCGGGTAGCAAGAATAAAAATTAATAAGTCTTTGAAGTAAAGGAAGTTTTTTCAGTTGGCCGTGACAGGCTGAATGAACGAAATAGGAGCATCTTCAGGATCCTTGAAAATCACTTCTTCCCAGGCATCCTCCTGGGCCAATAACGTACGCAGCAATTTGTTATTCAGCGCGTGACCCGACTTGTGGCCCCGGAAGGCGCCAATCAGGCTGTGCCCCAGTAGATATAGATCGCCGATGGAATCGAGAATTTTGTGCTTCACGAACTCATCCACGTAACGCAATCCATCTTCGTTAAGAATACGGTAGTCATCCACCACCACGGCATTATCCAGGCTGCCCCCCAGCGCAAGATTGTTGGAGCGCAGGGTTTCAATCTGGCTCATGAAACCGAATGTTCTTGCGCGACTGACTTCCTTGACGAATGAGGTGGTTGAGAAGTCCACTTCGGCGGTCTGGTGATCGTGCTTGAATGCCGGATGGTCGAAATCAATCGAGAAGCCCACCTTGAAACCGTCAAACGGTTCGAATCGCACCCACTTATCACCATCTTCAACGGTGATGTCGCGCTTGATGCGGATAAAGCGCTTTGCGGCTTCTTGTTCCTGGATACCGGCTGACTGGATCAAGAATACAAACGGCCCAGCACTACCATCCATGATGGGAACTTCCGGCGCATTCAGGTCGATATACGCATTATCAATACCCATCCCGGCCAGAGCTGACAACAAATGCTCGACAGTTGAAACTCGGACGTCGCCATTCACCAGGGACGTGGAAAGTGTTGTGTCCCCCACATTCTCAGCCTTGGCTTCAATCTCGACCGGCTCTTCTAGATCAATACGGCGAAATACTACCCCCGTATCTGCCGCGGCCGGCCTCAGTGTTAAATAGACTTTCTCCCCGGTATGAAGACCCACTCCGGTGGCACGAATAATGTTTTTCAACGTGCGTTGCTTGATCACGTAGTGCTGTCCCTTTTTGCGGCGTGCAAATTTTCGCACAAT
>JAJDNN010000165.1 GCA_022340685.1 Pseudomonadota bacterium | reverse complement strand
ACAGCATAATAAGACAGCCCACCAAACAACGCGGCAATTACTAAACTTATTATTGCAATTATCTTTCGATACGAATAATTTCGTTTAACTTTTTCAATATATTCATCATCTGTCATTATTGGATTCTTCAATATAAAACCTAACGTTTACATAAGGGGCGCGACGTCAGGAGCGTCCCAGTGAGCGAATGCGAACGACTTGATGTGCTTGTTAGGTGATACGTAGCTTACCATTGCAATGCCTTTAAAATTGACATTCCATTTATTACCAAGGCACCTACAAATGGTGCAAGCAGTGCGCCGAATAGAAACTGATTGACACGACGCCCAGTTTTAAGAAACCGTGCAACCAGCGGAGGAAGTAATGCGATAAAAGCGGCAATTGGAAGAACATACCAGATTTCACTTAGTGGCATATTTGGAGTCTGGACGAACCAGGCCCCAAGAACCAGTGTAATCAAAGTGCCTAGAGAGGATAGATAGACAACAATAAAATCTGCGCGATCGGTGACGAGATAAACAGGAGCAGATTTAGTCTCAGGATTCTCTATTGATGTCATATCTATTTCACCTAACAGTTATTTAGACGGCCGTCCGTAATTTACGGTATTAGACGGCCGTCCGTATAATACCGAAGATAGTCGAAAAATACGGCCGCTGAATAAATATTTGCCATTTTTGCCTGTTTGTTTCATCATTTCTATCGAGATATGGATATCTTGGTAAATTAATCAACATTTAGCAGGGATTGCGCCATGAAAGACGAAAAGATCGCCCGTTTCTGGGACAATTTCATATCCAAATCAAAAAGTCATGGTATCAAAGATAGTGCAATTCGCTGGCATGTGAAACATGCCGAGCGGTATATCAAGGCGCATCCAGAATCACGGTTATCAGATCACTTACCCGAACAAGTCGAAGCGTATCTTGCTGATATGGCGCGTAATCCGCGTTTGAAGGACTGGCAATATAAGCAAATTATTAAGTCCTTACAGATACTGTTTGTCGACCTGATTCACGCCGACTGGGCCAGGGATTTTCCCTGGGATGAGCGGGCCGAGGAAGCAACCGGCCTGTCGGTAGATCATGCCACAATTGCACGCGATAGCGGCATGCTACAACAACCTCGGGATGCGCAGCACCTGAATTATAAGAAAGAGCGTAATACAGATGGTCTTTTGAGTAAGGTTAGCCGGATTTTCCCATCTTACTTTGAACGGTTAGTCGTCGAAATCCGCATGCGACAGTATTCCATAAGAACGGAACGGGCCTATAGCGAGTGGCTTGCGCGGTTTATCAGTTTTAATACTATGGCAGATCCGGCTACTCTGAAACCGGAATCGATTGCCCGTTATCTGGAACATCTGGTGGTCAACCGTAATGTTGCAAGTAGTACGCAATCACAGGCATTGAGCGCACTGGTTTTCTTTTACAGGCATGTGCTTGAAAAAAACGTTGAGGATCTTGGGACATTTCACCATTCCAAAAAACCTCGCAGACTGCCCGTCGTGCTAAGCCGCGGGCAAGTCAGGCAATTATTTGCTTATATTGAAAACGACGAGCGGCGACTGATGGCGAATCTCCTGTATGGTTGCGGGTTGCGCCTGATGGAGTGCGTGCGTTTACGTGTGCAGGATGTGGATTTTGACTATCAACAGATCCTGGTCAGGAATGCCAAGGGCGGAAAGGACCGGGTTGTCCCCTTGCCGAAAAAACTCATTGAACCGCTAAAGATGAAGATCGAAGAGGTCAGGGTAACGCACAGCAAAGATATTGAAAAAGGTTTTGGTCAAGTCTTTTTGCCCGACGCATTGTCAAGAAAATATCCTAACGCGGCCAGGGAGTTCCGTTGGCAATATGTATTTGCGGCTTCTACAATCTCGGAGGACCCGCGCAGTGGCATGGTGCGGCGACATCATTTACATGAATCGGTATTACAAAAACATGTGAAAAAAGCAGCAGACAAGGCGGGTTTGACCAAGAAGGTGAACTGCCATACCTTGCGCCACTCCTTCGCTACGCATCTGCTCGAAAACGGTTACGATATCAGAACTGTTCAGGAACTACTCGGGCATGCCGACGTATCGACGACGATGATCTACACACATGTACTGAATAAACCCGGAGTGACTGTGACCAGTCCATTTGACATGCTGGGTGAGGAATAAGCCATTTCAGGTTGCGAGAGTGATCGTGGCCTCGGCTGTGGCCTTGTCAATTTCCAGCAATACTTCGCAATACTCACTCAGTTCATCGACCGGGGTCGGATCGTCGGCGCAACTGCAGCCGGCGATGATGCTGCGGTAGAAAATGCCGGCTTTTACCTGGATGCTGTCATCGGTATCGGTGATTCGGATGATGGTGGCAGTGACGGTGTCTTCGAGTGCATGGCTGCCCTGTGTCAATCCCTGTTGCAGGGGCAGCAGATTACCATCCAGCGCCTCGATTTCGGTTCGCAGGGTTTTCTCGAAGGCGGGGGTTTGCCAGGCTTGTAGTGATTTGGTGAGTTTCATGTTTGCGCCTGTCTCTGGACACCGGCTGATCAGTCCCGCCGGGCGAAGAGATCATGCTCATCGGCACCGCTGATTTCCACTTCGATGAAATCACCCACGGCCAGGCCTTCCCGGTCACCGTCATTGATGATCACCTGGCCATCGATTTCCGGGGCGTCGGCTGCCGAGCGGGCATACACGGTCCCTGTCTCGTCGAAGTCGTCCACCAGTACGGTTAGTGTCTGGCCAATCTTGTGTTGCAGTTTGGCGGCGCTGATTTCGGCCTGGGTTTCCATAAACCGTGCCAGGCGATCCTGTTGTTCTTCCGGATCAATCGGATTGGGCAGGGCGTTGGCGGCGGCGCCTTCCACCGGGGAATAGGCGAAGGCCCCAACGCGATCCAGTTGGGCTTCTTGTAGAAACTGGAGCAGCTCTTCAAATTCGGTTGCGGTTTCACCGGGAAACCCGACGATGAAGGTACTGCGCAGGGTAATCTCGGGACAGATGTCTCGCCAGCTTTGAATCCGTTGCAGGGTTTTTTCGATATCGCCCGGTCGCTTCATGGCCTTGAGGATGCGCGGGCTGGCATGCTGCAGGGGGACATCCAGGTAGGGCAGGATTTTTCCTTCCGCCATGAGCGGGATCACTTCATCCACGTGCGGGTAGGGGTAGACATAGTGCAGCCGGACCCACACCCCCAGCTCGCCGAGCGCACTGGCCAGTTCGGTCATGCGGGTCCTGATCGGCCGTCCGCCCCAGAAGCCGGTGCGGTACTTTACATCCACCCCGTAGGCGCTGGTGTCCTGCGAGATCACCAGCAATTCATTCACCCCGGCCTGAACCAGGTTTTCGGCTTCCTGCATCACCTCGCCGATGGGCCGGCTGACCAGGTCGCCGCGCATGGACGGGATGATGCAGAAGGTGCAGCGGTGATTGCAGCCTTCGGAAATCTTCAGGTAGGCATAGTGGCGGGGCGTTAACCTGATGCCATGCGCCGGCACCAGATCAGTGAAGGGATCATGGGGTTTGGGTAAATGTTGGTGCACATGCTGCATGACTTCCTGCTGGGCATGCGGACCGGTCACCGCCAGCACCTGGGGATGGGCCTGTTGCACCACATCGCCTCTGGCACCCAGGCAACCGGTAACGATGACCTTGCCGTTTTCGCTGAGCGCTTCACCGATGGCATCCAGTGATTCGGCCACGGCACTGTCGATGAAACCACAGGTATTCACTACGACCAGTTCGGCATCGTGATAGGTCGGTACGATGTCGTACCCCTCGGCACGCAACTGGGTCAGGATGTGTTCGGAATCGACCAGGGCCTTGGGGCAACCAAGACTGACAAAGCCGACTTTGGGTGAGGGGTGGGGCATGGCGTGAGGCAGCCGGTGACAAAAGGGGAGGCTATGGTACGGAATCCAGGGGGGTTAATCCAGATCGGTGGCGGCACGCTGACTGTATCGAGTGCGCGGCTGGGGGCGATCAGGACCTGCGCTCAGGGTTTGGTCCCGGCCCTGAGCTGCAGTGGCCAGTGGATGGTCTGTCGGGTGGTCGGGTCGCCCCAGTGTGTTTGCAGGCGGCTGCGCAAGGCGGGCAGGGGATCGTTGCCATATTCTTTTATATAGAGTCGGGTAGCGGACCAGGTGGCCAGGTAGCCCATGACCTGATCCAGATCCCAGTCGGCTGACATGCGGAACGCCGGGTGGTCCAGGGGTGCATAGGGGAACGGCAGTGCCTGATAGTTCGTATCGATATGATCGCGTTCCACGGGCCAGCAGGGTTCCAGGGTGCCGCGATAGTAATCCTGAATTACCGCGTCGATGTCCGGGTTGATGGTGAACAGGCCATACCACCATAGCGCCAGCAGTCCGCCGCGACGCAGCACGCGCCCGGCTTCCTGGTTGAAGGCCGGCATGTCGAACCAGTGTGCACCCTGGGCGACGCTGACCAGATCGACCGATGTGTCCGCCAGCGGCAGGTGCTCCGCCGTTGCGCAAATATAGGTAACGGCGGGTGAAGTGGAGGCGGCTGCCAGTTGCCGGGCACTGGCATCGGTCGCGATCACCTGCCGGAAGTGACCGGCAAGCGCCACGGCGGCCTGGCCGTTGCCGGTGGCGCAGTCCAGGGCCAGGTTGTGTTCGGGACTGTTTGCAGCCAACCAGCTGAAAAGGGCGTCCGGGTAGCCGGGCCGGTAACTGGCGTAGTCCCTTGCGTGGCCCGAGAAATAATCCCGAAAACCCATGCTAGGACTTGTCGGTGTGACCCGTGAAGGCGGCCCGGGCCTCGTGGATGGCAGCCTTGCGCAGACGGGCCAGTTCATTCGCAATCGCCTCGCCCTCTAACCCTTGCCGGGCCAGCGCGCCGGCATCGATGGCGGCCGCTGCCTGATAGGCGGCGCGGAATATTTCCGGTTGCGCATAGTCAAGGTCCTCGAATCCCGGCCGGCCCCGCGAGTCGGCTTCGCAGGCGAGCAGGAACTGCTCGAAACGCTCCGGGCGGCGAAACGCATCCAGCGCCTGCAGGGTGTCGAGCAGGGTATCGTCGCGCAGCTCTGCGGCGCGGTGATAATGCAAATGGTATTTCGTGACCAGCACGGCCAGATCCCGATAGTCATTGGGTACCTTGAGGCGCTGGCACAGGGCCTCGACCAGCGGCACGCCGCGCGCTTCGTGCTCGATATGCCGGGGCCACTGTTCTTTCGGCGTGGTCCCCTTGCCCAGATCGTGCATCAGGGCGGCGAAGCGGACTCTCGGATCGTCGGACAGGTGGGCGGCCTGGTCCAGCACCATCATGGTGTGCAGGCCGGTATCGATTTCCGGATGATGCTCCTCCGGTTGTGGCACCCCGAATAAACGTTCGATTTCCGGAAACAATCGCGCCAGGGCGCCGCACTCACGCAACACACCGAAGAAGCGGGCCGGGTTTGCCTCTGCCATGGCGCGCACCGTCTCCTGCCAGACCCGCTCCGGCACCAGGGCATCCACTTCGCCATTGCGGACCATCTCGCGCATCAGTTCGAGCGTTTCGCCGGCAATTTTGAAACCCAGATGGGCAAAGCGAGCGGCGAAACGTGCGACGCGCAGGATCCGCAGCGGGTCTTCGGCGAAGGCCGGCGAAACATGCCGTAGCAGGCGCAGTTCCAGATCGCGCTGGCCGTTGAACGGGTCGATTACTTCGCCGTCATCCGTCTCGGCCATGGCGTTGATAGTCAGATCGCGGCGACGCAGATCCTCTTCCAGGGTGACATCAGGTGCGGCATGAAATACAAAGCCGGTATAACCCGGCGCGGTCTTGCGTTCGGTCCGCGCCAGGGCATATTCCTCCCTGGTTTCGGGATGCAAAAAAACCGGAAAGTCCTTGCCTACCGGCTTGAAGCCGGCTTCGATCATTTCTTCGGGCGAAGCACCGACCACAACCCAGTCGCGATCCTTGACCGGCAGGCCGAGTCGTTCATCCCGTACACAGCCGCCGACCTTGTAGACGTTCATCATGGACGGGCACTGCGGCGTGCAAGCTGACGGAATTCGTAATAGCGTTCGCGGAGGACACTGTTCAGCAGATAATGGGGCACCTCGGTTTCAATGGAGGCCGGCGCAATGCCGAACACCTCGCGCAAAATGCGATCGCCTTCCGGGCAGACGCTGTCCAT
>JAJDNN010000161.1 GCA_022340685.1 Pseudomonadota bacterium | reverse complement strand
CATAATCCCTTGGTCCCAGGTTCGAGTCCTGGCGGGCCCACCACGTTCAGTTGCACAAGGCCAGCGCCGTGTTGCAAGGTACTGCAATATTTAAAAAGCGCTGGCAGCTGTACCACCGTAACACTTACCAGCCGAAAATTACTCCTTCCAGTAGCATATTGTAGCCGTCATATTCCTGGTTACTGCTGACCACAAAGTTCTTGGCCTTGCCACCATAACGTTTCAGGGTTGGCGCCAGTGCCTGTTGGCCCGCCGGAGTACCAAGTAAAGATCCGCGCATTTTTTCCACTTCGGCTTGACTGATACGTTTGCTGGCGGTGATTACCTGGGAAGGCATTTTTTCGGATTTATAGATAATCCTGAGCTGCTGCTTCTGTTCCGGTTTGAGCTTCTTGTTATAAAACGCACTACGCAACACCATGGCGGAACACTCCCCTTCCATAAAGGCCTTATTGACCTTGCCCATACCGCCCTTGATCCCCTTGATGATGGGCTGGCGTACCGGGTTATTAAACCCGGCCAGGATACTCAGGGTAGAGAGATTGGGTGGTGATATGCCACAAATTTTCTTGCCGATCAGATCATTGATGCTGTTGATCTCGCTGTCTTTGCGGACCAGTAGGTAAAATTGCAGGTTACCCGGCAGCTTGACAACCACCTGGTTGCCCAGGTGCTCGATACGCCAGGCGGCAAAATGAGGCCCATCAAACACAATATCAAATGTGTCAGCACGCACCTCACGTTGGTAATTCAGCCAGTTGCCCGGGTGAACATAGCGTACCGGCTCACCAAGCAGTGTACTTAAATATTTGGCCAGTGGTCCGTACTGCTCTTCACCTTTTTGTTTGGTTTCCCGTGGTGGCGAAGTAAGAATCAATTCCTGGCTGAACAGCCGACCACTAAACAATCCCAGAAACAGCAGCAAGGTTATCCGAAGTAACATTAAATCGTCTCCTCTTAAATACTGCTATCCCTGTCTGACGTTCTCCCTGATTTTTATTGGCTCTACTCCATTGCAGCGCCTGGAAAGCAAGCCCTGCGGAAATAAAGGAACGTGTCGGGAAGGTATTTTGCGGGTAACAAAATTCGACAGCGTCTGCCTTTCCCGGTGATATTCTGACCCGTGTGGGGTTAGTACCCGGGGTACAGGGTTGTTTATCGACCTCCCAGGGTCGGGCTTGAGCAATCCCGGCTTTAATTAAAAATTAAGCCGTATTTGGCCGTCGATGGGCGCGTGATCTCCTGAACCCGTATGCCTGACTCCTCCCAACGGGATCATGGCCCTGCAATCTGTGCGGTCAAAATATCACCATACCGCGGGGCGATTCGAAAAATGTGCTACAGGTAGCAGACCGGGTGATGAATTCCACCTAGAGTCGTGGCGTAGTGACAAAGGTATATCGCTGCGTGGCGGCATTTACTGCGGTGTATCGTTTACGGTTAATAGTTTGCTTTGCAAAATACCCGCCGCTTTGCTACTAATTCTAAAGGAATGACGATACCGTGCTCTTACCGACTCAAACGAAGCTGAATATCATGGCCATCCCCGCACTCAATATTCCGGATCCTGAACACACCCGCCGTCCCAAACCACATTTGCGGGTCAAAAAGCTCCGCCAATGGTTGCTCAGCCTGCCCACCGGTAACACCAGCAAGGCCACACAAGAATTCGTCTTCCAGCTTGAAATCATCAACCAGTCCCGTTATGCCGTTCACGACCGCATCCAGTTGCTGGACACACTGCGGCCCACTGCGCGTCAACTACTGCTGGGACTGAAGCAACAGACCCGCAAAGCCGACATCCCCCTCGGCCAACGGGAGCGGGAAGCCTGCAGCCTCACCCAGTTGCTGCTTTCCGCCATGGCCACCGGATACAAGATTGTGGTCAATGATCTCATTGCTCAGAACAGCCACAAGGACCACGACGAACTACAATTGCGCGAGGCGATCTACGTCGCCATGCAGTATCTGTCGCGTCAGTTGGTGGAAGCCTACCAGGTCTATGCACCGGAACCAGCCGGCGTATGGATTGAACTGCACCAGCTCTATCAGTACGCCGAAGAAAACGCCATGCTCATCCTGCCCCTGGATGATCCGTATCCCGATTTCAGTCTGCCCGGTCACTACACGATTGACCTGGCCTACAAGCGGATCCTGCTGTTGGCGCTGGCCGAGCCATATCACATGATGCGGGGTGAAACCGACGATATCTATTATCTGGTTTCAGCCTGGACCGGCGCCTGCCAGATCCTGCCCGGCAAGAACGCCCCGACCGCAGAGGAATATGCCGTCGATATGGCCAGCGACAAACCCCCCCGCTTCATCTCCAACGATATGCAGTGGGATGCGGTCAGCTCACGGGTTATTGATCTGGATGAGGTCAAAAAACGACTGGATGTTCATCTGCGGCGCATGCTGCGGACCAGCCTCGATGCGATTGACCAAAATGAACCGCAAACCCTGGTGGAACGCCGCCAGCGCGACATGCTGTTGCGGCTCGCCGAGGCCTGGCATGGTGCCCTGCAGCGCCAGACGAACCGACAGACGGTTTCCAGCCAGGTGCGCATGGCAACGGGACTGGATGCCAGCCATTACTACATCTCAGAGGGCGTTGAATTTACGCCGGAAATGGATGAGCTCAGGTTACTCACCGACAAGATCGAACCCACGCTGTTCGCCACCGCCTACGAAATCGCCCTGCAAAAGGACCGCTATCACCTGAACCGGGACTTTCCGGTACGTCCCTGGTGGCAAAACAACGCCAGTGAGACCGGCGCTGCACTAACCTGCAATGCCGACTGCAAGGATACCCACGTCAAGGTGGGTGAAGTGGTTGCCTACCGGGCACCGGAGCATCCCACCAGTCACTGGCAAATCGGTGTGATACGCTGGCTACGATCGGATCCCAATGACGGCATTGATATGGGGATCATGAGTCTGGCAAGTTCTGCCGTGCCGGTGGCCATCAAGTCGCTGCGGGGACCCGGTGCGGGAACCGATTACTTCAGGGGCCTGCTTATCCCGAAACAGGTCTCTGCCCAGCAGACCCGGAGTATCCTGGTACCCTCTGCGGTATACGATGTGCATTCAGAACTGGCTATCAATATGAAATCCCGTCTGTTCTTTATCCGCCTGGTATCGCTGCAACGCGCCACCAAGGAATTCAGCCAGTTTACTTTCGAAGTGCTCGAGCAGGCACCCATCAATGATGCCCAGAACTTTATTGAGTAAGCCGTTGTAGCACACCGATCTGGCTTGCATGCCAGAACGGTGCTTCACTGATTTTTTCGCCCCCCACCCGTAAGGCAGACTGCGCTCTGGTGGTGAATGACTTGTTCCCGTTCTTTCCTCCAGCCAGGCGCAGACTGGTATCAATGAGCACCGCCGACGGAGATGGCATCACGCTGTCAGCCAGCACTGTTTCACCAGCGCCATACCGCAGCCAGCTGTTTTCCGCCAGCAACCAGTTCGGCGACTGATAAAAGCGTTGCCAGCCCTGCGCAGCGACGGCGCTCGCCAGGGCAACATCATCCCCCGGCTTGTCTGACACCGCAGCCCAGTCAAGCAGGCCAGTGGCGATATAGGCATAATCCTCCAGCCCGGCCTGCCCCAGCCCTCCGCTGTGACTCACCGCCCGCTGTAGCTGGCCGTCTTGCCATAACACCGTAGCCACATAATGTCGCAGCTTTACACCGGCCTTACGATACTGCGCCCCACCATCCGACTGGACGGCGGCGGCCAGCGCGGACAGGGCCAGGCCATTCCAGGCCGCCACCCGCTTGGTGTCGATCGGGACATGACGGTGTTGCCGCTTCGCCAGCAGCTTGACCTGCGCCGAGGCCAGGCGGGCCTTGACTTCGGCCAGTGGCAACTTGAGCTGCCGGGCGACGGTCGGGAGGTCCTGATGCCGGACCAGATGATAGCCCGCCGCCTGCTCCGGCTTGCCCTGCAGGCCCCACACCGCGCGGGCTATCTGCCATTCGGACGCGTTCAGGACCTGCCGCAGTTCCTCCTCCTGCCACAGGTAATAGCCCCCCTCGATGCCCTGATCATCAACCGCCGAGAGGCTGGCGGCAAAGGCCCCTTCCGGGGTCGCCAGTTCCCGCAACATGAAATCAAGGGTCCGGAAGGCCACCGCGCGGTAGAACCCCCGATGCAGGACCCTGGCTGCTTGCAGATACAAAAGCGTCAGTTGCGCATTGTCGTACAACATTTTTTCAAAGTGGGGGACCTGCCAGGCCGGATCCACCGTGTAGCGGAAAAACCCGCCGCCCAGCTGATCATTCAAACCCTGGCTCGCCATCTGGTCGAGTGTCAGGGTCAGAAATTCACCCAGGGGCTTCTGTGGCTGCCGCTGATATTCCAGCAGCAAGACATTCAGCTGGGGCACGCTGGGAAACTTGTTTTGCTGACCGAACCCACCCTGCAGGTCATCAGCCAGTTGCAACGACTGCTCGACCAGCAACTGCGCATACTGGCGAGCGGCACCGGCGGGCAGGGGTGTCGCCGGAGGATCGGATTGGTCGGCCATCAATTCCGCGCTGGCGGCTTCGGCTAACTGTTTCAGATCCGGTTGGTTGTCCTGCCATTCCCGGGCCAGCCTTTGCAGTACCTGTTTGAAGTTTTCCGGGGGCAAATAAACCATGCCGAGCAGGGGATAACCTTCGGGGGTAATGAAGACATTGAGTGGCCAGCCTGAGTAACCGCGAGTGCGCTCCACGAAGTCGATGAGTCGGGCATCCAGCGCCGGGTTCAGTTCGCGATCCACCTTGACCGGAATGTAATATTGATTGAGAAGTTTGGCAATTTCAGGGTCCGCATAACTCTCGCGTTGCATGACATGACACCAGTGGCAAGAGAAATAACCACTGGAAACAAACAGAAGTTTGTTCTCTTTTATCGCCGCCTGCTGGGCCGCCTCGCCCCAGGTTTGCCAATGCACCGGGTCCTGGCCATGCATGGCCAGATAGGGTGAAGGATGATTGGCAAGCTGATTGTTGCGCGCCGCCAAGGCGGGTGGCGCTAGAAACAGAAAGGTAACAAGGAACAGGACAGTGGAACGCATGGGCGATAAACAACAATCCGGAATAGTGGGCACAAAGATTCGGACACCCGATCCCTCGCCGGGTTTCATGCCGGGCACTCAGATCTGCTTATCGTTATCTTCCTGCTGCAGCTTTTCCTCATCGGCAATCGCCTTATCCAGTTCGTCATCCATTTCTTCTTCACTCAGTTCACGCTCAGCGGCATCTTCCTCGCGCCGCTTCAACAGGATCCGGGAAAAGAACAGTCCCACCTCGAATAACAGCCACATAGGCAGGGCCAACAGGGTCTGGGAGATGATATCGGGAGGTGTCAGCAACATCCCCACCACGAACGCCGCGACGATGATATAGGCGCGTTTGGAGGCCAGACTTTCGGGCGTGGTGATACCCGCCAGTACCAGCAGAATAGTCGCAATCGGCACCTCGAATGCGACTCCGAAGGCGAAGAACAGTTTGAGGGCAAAGTCCAGATACATGCTGATATCCGGTGTATGTTTCACCCCTTCCGGTGTGGTCGTGGCCATGAAGCCAAATACCAGCGGGAACACCACATAATAGGCAAACACCATGCCCAAATAAAACAGGATGATGCTGGACACCAACAAGGGAAAGGCCAGGCGTTTTTCGTGCCGGTACAAACCGGGGGCAATAAACGCCCACGCCTGATACAGGATAAACGGTATGGCCAGAAAAATGGAGGCGACCAACGCCAGCTTGAAAGGGGTCAGGAACGGCGAGATGACCCCGGTAGCAATCATCGTCTGCCCCGCGGGCAACTGGTTTAACAGGGGCTGTGCAAGTAGATGGTAAATGTCGTTGGCAAAGGAAAACAGGCCGAGGAAAATCAACAGTACCACCACGACGACGCGCAGTAAGCGGTCACGCAACTCAAACAAATGTGACAGGAAAGGCAGTTCCTGTTCCGTCCCGTTGTCGGTTTCAGCCTGCTCCGACTTGTTATTTTCCATCTTGCTTCACATTCGAATCAGCTGGCGAAGATGAAACCGGTTGCCCGGTATCCTCAGGCTGATCGGCTTCCGCCAGGTCAGTATGATCCCGATCATCATCGGCCAGATCAGTGTGACTTAAATCATCATCGGCCAGATCACCGTGATTCAGTTCCTCGTCGGTAACAGCCTTTACCTGGTAATCGGGTTTCTTTTCATCCTCGATGTCATAGCGATCTGTATTGAGAATCTGTTTGAGTTCATCCAGTCCGGCGTCCCTTTCCAGCGCCTTTTTGAGCTCTTCCTGACGTAATTCTCGATCGATGTCTGACTTCACCTGGCCGACGAATCGCCGAAAACGACCCAGGTACAACCCCCCCTTGCGTGCCACACCGGGTAGCTTGTCCGGTCCGATCACCAGCAGAGCCACCACGGCGATCACTGCCAGTTCCCAGAATCCGATATCAAACATAACTGCAGTACCGAGGTGCGTGTAACGAGTGACGGGGGAGAAAAGTAGATATCAAACAAAAACCGCTATCGTCAGCCTTTTTTCTCGTCTTCCTTGACCTTGGCTTCGCCTTCGATGACCTCGCCTTCGCGCTTGGCAATTTGCTCGGGCTCTTCCTTTTCCTGCTCACCCTCACTGACGGCTTTCTTGAAACCTTTTACCGCCTGGCCGAGATCGGAGCCGACGTTGCGCAACCGCTTGGCGCCGAACAACAACAAGACAATGACGAGAATAATAACCAGCTGCCAGATACTAATACCCATTTGCTTGACTCCTTACCAATGATTCGTTTATTCAAAACCGGGCAGGTTCTTCCCGCCCAGTAAATGCATGTGCAGATGAAAGATCAGCTGCCCGCCACCCTTACCGGTATTGATAATGGTTCTAAAACCATCATTCAGGCCCTGTGCCTTGGCCAGTTGTGGTAACAGGTGCAACATATTACCCAGCAGAGCATCCTGATCTTCGCTCAGTTCGTTCAGACTCGGAATGTGTTCACGCGGGATCACCAGCAAGTGTACTTCCGCTTTCGGGTTGATGTCCCGGAACACAATCACCTTGTCATCTTCATACACCGTATCGGCCGGGATTTCACCGGCAGCAATCTTGCAGAACAGACAGTCACTCATGACTTGTTGCGCCCGGCTTTTTCCTCCAGTCCGGACAGGCCGAAACGCCGGTCCAGCTCGGTCAGCACATCTTCCGGGCCGAGCCCCTGCTGGGCCAACAGTACCAGGGTATGAAACCACAGATCGGCCGTTTCATACACAATTTGCGCCTTGTCGCCGTCCTTGGCTGCCAGTACGGTCTCCGTGGCTTCTTCGCCAATTTTTTTGAGGATGGCATCAAGACCCTGGCTGTACAGACTGGCCACATAGGAGCTGTCCGGGGCAGCAGACTTGCGCGCCTCCAGGACCTCAGCCAGTTGTTGCAGAATATCGCTCATTACACTTGCACCATCTACTTCTGATAAATCGCGTCCGGATCCTTGATTACCGGCTCGACTGTCACCCATTTGCCATCTTGCAACTGTTGAAAGAAGCAATTGTGCCGACCAGTGTGGCAGGCGATACCGCCCTTTTGCTCCACCTGTAACAGTATCACATCATTGTCGCAATCGAGCCGGATGTCCCTTACCACCTGCACATGGCCCGATTCCTCGCCCTTGCGCCACAGCCGGCGACGTGAACGGGACCAGTAGATAGCGCGGCTTTCCGCCACTGTTAGCTGCAGGGCCTCGCGGTTCATCCAGGCCAGCATCAGCACCTTGCCGCTGTCCGACTCCTGGGCAATGACGGGCACCAGCCCGTCCTCGGTCCATTTGATTTCATCAAGCCAGTCTGTATTCATTTCTTTTTAACCCCGCGCCGCAGCTGCACTCGATTACCGGCCCCGCGTTATGCCGACAGTGGCACCGGGTTCAGGCTGCAATGCCTAATCCATAAACAACAATCAGCACTTTTCGTTCAACGCGCCCTGGCGCGTCGGATAGGGACGGACAAGAAAAAGGGGCCGCATGATTGCGCGCGACCAACTCGCCACACGTGCCAGGTGAATGATCAAAGCCGGACTTCAATGCCATTTTCAGCCATGCGGCGCTTGGCCTCTTCGATACTGTATTCGCCAAAGTGGAAGATGCTGGCCGCCAACACGGCATCTGCGTGACCGTGCTTGATGCCTTCCACCAGATGGTCGAGGTTACCGACCCCACCCGAAGCGATGACCGGCACATTGACGGCCTGGCCGATGGCATGAGTCAGGTCAATATCAAATCCCTGTTTGGTGCCGTCCCGATCCATGCTGGTAAGCAGAATTTCGCCGGCGCCATAGTCCACCATTTTTTTAGCCCATTCAACTGCGTCGATGCCGGTTGGATTGCGGCCACCGTGGGTAAAAATTTCCCAACGTTTCGGATTGTCGTTCACCTGCTTGGCATCGATGGCCACCACGATACACTGGGAACCAAATTTCTCCGCAGCCTGTCTGACGAATTCAGGATTGCTGACCGCCGCTGTATTGATCGCGACCTTGTCCGCCCCGGCATTCAGCATGGTGCGAATATCTTCCACCGTCCGGATCCCACCACCGACTGTAAGCGGGATAAAAACCTGACCGGCTACGTTTTCCACCACGTGCACCATGGTGTCACGACCCTCATGGCTAGCAGTGATATCAAGAAACGTCAGTTCATCGGCACCCTGCTCGTCATAGCGGCGAGCGACCTCCACAGGATCACCGGCATCACGGATATCCACGAACTGCACGCCCTTCACCACGCGGCCATTGTCCACGTCGAGGCAGGGAATGATGCGTTTGGCCAGGCCCATATCAGTACTCTTTCACTACTGCAACACCGGGTTAATAGGAAGTCGATTCATTACACGTATCGCCCAATGCTCTGCCCAATCATTCTGTCAGTTCGTCCGCGAGCTTCTGCCCGGCGGCGAAGTCAAGGGTACCTTCATAAATAGCTCGGCCGGTAATCGCACCCATGATCCCGGCGTCAGCCACGGCACACAAACCGCGAATATCGTCCAGGTTGGTGATACCACCGGAAGCGATAACCGGGATCGTGATGGCCTGAGCCAACTTGATGGTGGATTCAATGTTCACGCCACTCATCATCCCGTCTCGACCAATATCGGTATAAACAATTGCCGCTACGCCGTCGTTCTCGAAGTGCTTCGCCATATCGACAACATCATGCTTGGACAACTTCGACCAGCCATCGATAGCCACCTTGCCATCTTTGGCATCCAACCCGACGATGATATGACCTGGAAACTCCAGGCACAGGTCATTCACAAAGTGCGGTACATTGACCGCCTTGGTCCCGATAATGACGTATTGCACACCAGCATCCAGGTAAGTTTGTACCGTGTCCTCATCGCGAATGCCGCCACCGATCTGGACGGGGACCTCCGGATGGGCGCGGGTAATGGCGTTCACCACGTCGGCATTGACCGGCTTGCCTTCAAAGGCCCCGTTCAGATCCACAATGTGCAGGCGGCGCGCACCCGCTTCAACCCAGCGATCGGCCATGGCAACCGGATCGTCGGAAAAAATTGTTTCGTCTTCCATCCGTCCCTGTCGTAGCCGGACGCACTTGCCGTCTTTGAGGTCAATGGCGGGAATCAGCAGCATGGTATGTGTCTCGCTTGTTACTCGATTAGGCCTTTCCATCCCAACGAAGGAAATTCTGGTACAGCTTCAGTCCGTCATGCTGGCTTTTTTCCGGGTGAAACTGCACGGCAAAAATATTTTCGCGGCCCAGGGCCGCGGCAAACGGGAAACCATAGTCGGTCGTCGCTGCAATCAGCGTCGGACTGTCCGGTTCTACGTAATAACTGTGCACGAAATAAAAGCGGGCGTCTTGCTCGATGTCCAGCCAGAGCGGGTGCGACTGCGTCTGGTGAACCTGATTCCAGCCCATGTGGGGAATTTTCAGACGTTCGCCACTGTTGGGCTCACATAGCGAATCACCAAAATACTGCACCTTGCCAGGTAGCAGGCCGAGGCAATCGGTGCCGCCATTTTCTTCGCTCCAATCCATCATGGCCTGCATCCCGACACAAACTCCCAGCAATGGCGTACCGGCCGAAGCCACCTGCTGCACCACGCTATCCAGACCAAGCCGGCGGAGCTCACTCATGCAGTCACGGATTGCACCCACACCGGGAAAGACGACCCGATCGGCCGCCAGAATGGTGGTGCTATCCGCCGTGACCACAATATCTATATCCGGCCCGACCTGTTCCAGGGCCTTGGCCACCGAGTGCAGGTTACCCATACCGTAGTCTATGACTGCAACCGTGCTCATCGGGGTTTTTTATTCTGAATATGTATTTAACAGAAATCAGGGTCAACCGAGTCAACCTCGGAGTCAGCCTGCCATATGCTGTCATTTATACAAATAGTGGCGTGAAATTCTTCAAAAACCGCAGTTTACACGAGAGTATATAAAAATTTCGAGCAGATTTTGATTGATACCAAGCAAGAGCCCCAACCACCTGATAACGGCGGCCTCAGAGACTCCCCTTGGTCGATGGCATCTGCCCCGCCATCCGCGGATCCGCCTCCAGTGCCATGCGCACCGCCCGGCCGAAGGCCTTGAAGATGGTCTCTGCGATGTGGTGAGCGTTACGGCCCCGAATAACATCGATGTGCAAGGTAACGGCGGCATGGTTGACAAAGCCCTGGAAGAACTCCCCCAACAGGTCCACGTCGAACTCGCCAATGCGGGCACGAGGATAATCCACCCCATAGACCAGACCTGAACGCCCGGAAAAATCAATCACTACCCGGGACAATGCTTCATCCAGCGGTACATAGGCATGACCGTAGCGGCGGATGCCCTTCTTGTCGCCCACGGCACCAGCAAAGGCCTGACCGAGAGTAATGCCAATGTCTTCCACCGTGTGATGGGCATCGATATGCAGATCGCCACTGGCCTGAATCCACATATCCAGCATGCCATGCCGGGCGACCTGCTCCAGCATGTGCTCCAGAAAAGGCACCCCGGTGTTGAATTCAGACCGCCCGGTCCCGTCCAGATTGAGAGTGACCTCGATCTGGGTCTCCAGGGTATCCCGTTTAACGGTGGCATTACGCTCAGCCATGGTGGTTTCAGTCCGGTGTCAAATTGTCGGTATGTGCTACGGTAAAGGTAAATAGGATACCCGTATCCAGGCTTGTGGGAAACCATTGGCAGGTCAAATGTGACGAAAATTTAATAAATATCTCAGACACTTAATGGCCTTGTTCTGATCCAGACCAATATATTTCTATATCCTGTTTAAAAGCATATTAATGCAGTATAGTTTCACTCCGAATACGTGATAGTCCGAAACTTGTGAAAAATATTTTGTTGTCACACACAGGCTGACCCATGTCCAGGAACCGTATCGTCGATCTTGCCGAGATTCGCAGCAACTGCAAGAAATGCAGTCTGTTCCAGCTTTGCATGCCAATGGGGCTGGACGATAACGACCTGGAAAAACTCGACAAGATCATCAAGCGCCGGCGGCCGGTCGAAAAAGGCGATTACCTGTACCGAATGGGCGACCCATTCCACTCTGTTTATACTATCCGGGCCGGCTCCCTCAAGACCTACACCACCAATCAGAACGGCCAGGAACAGATTATCGCTTTTCACCTGCCGGGTGATCTTATTGGACTGGACGCTATCCAGGGTGAGATCCATACCTGTTCCGCCAAGGCACTGGAGACCATCAGTGTCTGTGAAATTCCCTTCGATCGCCTGGAGTCCCTGAGCCAAAAGATCCCCGGCCTGCAACATCACCTGCTCAAATTGATGAGTGAGGAGCTACAGCTCGAGCATTGCCACATGACGATACTGGCCCGCGCCCCGGTTGAGGCCCGCCTGGCAAGCTTCCTTACCCAGCTTTCAGAGCGCTTCCGTGCACGTGGCTACTCGGCGACCGAATTCAATCTCAGCATGTCACGCAACGACATTGCCAATTCCCTGGGTATGGCGGTGGAAACGATCAGCCGCCTGCTCAGCCAGTTTCAGGAACATGGCCTGCTCCAGGTCGAGCGCAAGCATGTGCAAATTCTGGACATGCCGGCCCTGGTGGAACTCTCGAATCGGTGTGGCCCGAACGCCCAGAACACGAGAGATTCCTCGCATGGCACAGCCTGACGGGCCAAACCAGATGAAAGGTGGCCAATAATAAAGTTCCTCCATTTTCATTTTAATCTTGCCAGCCTTTGATCTGGATCAAGAGGGCTGGCAGAGTGACTGTTTAAAGTTCAACCGCCAGAATTCTTAACCTGTTAACCCAACAAGAAGGATGACCTATGGAGACTGAAAACACCTATAATTATAAGGTCGTTCGCCAGTTTGCCGTGATGACAGTTGTATGGGGTATCGTCGGGATGGCCGTCGGCGTACTCATTGCGGCACAAATGGTGTGGCCCGAACTGAATTTCGATACGCCCTGGCTGACCTTCAGCCGGCTTCGACCACTTCATACCAATGCGGTGATTTTCGCCTTCGGCGGTTCGGCCCTGTTTGCGACCTCTTATTACGTGGTCCAGCGCACCTGCCAGGCCCGTTTGTTTGGTGGTCCGCTCGCAGCATTCACATTCTGGGGCTGGACACTGATCATCCTGCTGGCCGCCATCACCCTGCCGCTCGGTATTACCACCTCGAAGGAATATGCCGAACTGGAATGGCCGATTGATATTCTGATTGCCATAGTATGGGTCGCTTATGCAATCGTATTCTTCGGCACCATCGCGGTACGCAAGGTCAAGCATATCTATGTGGCTAACTGGTTCTACGGGGCCTTCATACTGACCATCGCCGTGCTGCACATTGTCAATAGTGCGGAACTGCCGGTCAGCCTGACCAAGTCGTATTCAGTCTACCCGGGTGCCATCGATGCCATGGTGCAGTGGTGGTACGGTCATAATGCAGTGGGTTTCTTCCTGACCGCCGGCTTCCTCGGCATGATGTATTACTTCATCCCGAAGCAGGCAGAACGGCCAATCTACTCCTACCGGCTTTCAGTGGTGCATTTCTGGGCGTTGATCTCTACCTACATGTGGGCAGGTCCGCACCACCTGCACTACACCGCTCTGCCTGACTGGGCGCAGTCCCTGGGAATGGTGTTCTCGCTGATCCTGCTGGCGCCTTCCTGGGGCGGCATGATCAACGGCATGATGACGTTGTCCGGTGCCTGGCACAAACTGCGTACTGATCCGATCCTGAAGTTCCTCATTGTGTCCCTGTCGTTCTATGGCATGTCCACTTTCGAAGGGCCCATGATGTCTATCAAGACTGTTAACTCCCTGTCTCATTATACGGACTGGACCATCGGCCACGTTCACTCCGGTGCCCTGGGCTGGGTAGGCCTGGTGTCAATCGGTTCTGTCTACTTCCTGATACCGAAACTGTTCAACAGGGAACAGATGTATTCCATCCGTCTGATTGACGCGCACTTCTGGATCGCGACCATCGGTATTGTGCTGTACATCGCCTCCATGTGGATTGCTGGCGTTATGCAGGGCCTGATGTGGCGTGCAGTCAATGATGATGGCACGCTGACCTACAGCTTCGTAGAAAGCCTCAAGGCGATGTATCCGTACTACACAGTGCGCTTTATCGGGGGCTTGTTGTATCTGGTTGGCATGTTCCTCATGGCCTATAACGTTTACAAAACCATCAGTGGTGCCAAGTCGGCTGCTACTGTGGCCCAGACGGCATAAGGGAGGACACATATCATGAGTCATGAAGTCGTCGAAAAAAATATCGGAATAATGATCATCTTCATTATTATCGTCATCAGTTTTGGTGGCCTGGTAGAAATTGTTCCGCTG
>JAJDNN010000157.1 GCA_022340685.1 Pseudomonadota bacterium | reverse complement strand
TTGCCTTCGGAGTTTTCAAAATCAATCGGATTAACCTTGTGCGGCATGGTGGAGGAACCCACTTCGCCTTCTACCGTCTTTTGCTTGAAAAAGCCAAGTGAAATGTAGGTCCAGATGTCGCGATTGAAATCGAGCAATACTGTGTTGAAACGGATCAGGGCGTCGAACAGCTCGGCGATATAGTCATGGGGTTCGATCTGGGTGGTGTAGGGATTCCAGTCCAGCCCGAGCGACTCGACGAACTTTTTGGCCTGGGCCTCCCAGTTGATATCAGGATAAGCAACCAGGTGGGCGTTGTAGTTTCCCACCGCGCCATTGATCTTGCCCTGCAGCGAGGTGGCTGCGATCTGTTCACGCTGGCGATGCAGACGATATACCACATTGGCCATTTCCTTACCCACGGTTGTGGGCGAGGCCGGCTGTCCGTGGGTGTGAGACAGCATGGGAACATCGGAGTAGTCATGGGCCAGGCGCCGGATGGCGTCGATGATTTCGTCCAGTTGCGGCAACAGGATCTGGTTGCGACCCTCGCGCAGCATCAGGGCGTAGGCCAGGTTGTTGATGTCCTCCGAGGTGCAGGCGAAGTGAACAAATTCGCTGATTGCCTCGAGCTCGCTGTTGCCGGCGATCTTTTCCTTGATGAAATACTCGACCGCCTTGACGTCATGGTTGGTGGTTCGCTCGATGTTCTTGACGCGCCGGGCATCGTCCTCGTTGAAGTTGTCAGCGATGCCGTTCAGCACCGCCGCAGCGTGCCCGGACAGGGCGGGGACTTCACCGATGTCGGAACAGTCCGCCAGAAATTGCAGCCAGCGGATCTCGACCAGCACCCGGTGATGGATCAGGCCGAATTCGCTGAAGATGGGACGCAAATCGGCCGTCTTGGTGGCGTAGCGGCCATCAATGGGGGAGACGGCGGTCAGACTGCTCAGTTCCATGAAAACTCCAGTTGGCGGTGGTGAATGGGTCTGATTCTATACTCAGGCAGCCAGTTGGCGCAGCACGTACTGCAGAATACCGCCATTACGATAGTACTCGACTTCCTGTGGGGTATCGATACGTACCCGGGCGGTGAAGGTGATTTGCGTTCCGCTTTCCGCACTTGCACGCACATGGACTTCCTTGGCGGTTCCATCGCCCAGCCCGTCGATGTCGATCACTTCCTGTCCGGTCAGACCCAGGCTGGCAGGTGTCTCGCCGTCGCGGAATTGTAGCGGCAGGATCCCCATCCCCACCAGATTGGAGCGATGGATTCGTTCATAGCTTTCGGCGATTACAGCACGAACTCCGAGCAGACGGGGCCCCTTGGCCGCCCAGTCACGTGATGAACCCGAACCGTATTCCTTCCCGGCGATGACGATCAGCGGGACCTGTTCCGCCTTGTATTGCATGGCCGCATCAAAAATCGACATGGGTGTGTTATCCGGCAGGTGCAGGGTCACGCCTCCTTCGGTGTCGGGCGCCAGCAGGTTGCGCAACCGGATGTTGGCGAAGGTGCCACGCATCATGACTTCATGGTTGCCACGGCGTGAGCCAAGCGAGTTGAAATCTTGCGGTTCAATCCCGTGCGCCAGTAAGTATTTGCCGGCCGGGCTGTCGGGCTTGATGGCGCCGGCAGGGGAGATGTGGTCGGTGGTGACCGAATCGCCCAGCACGGCCAGTACCCGTGCGCCGTGAATATCCTTAATGGCATCGACCGATTTGCGCATGCCCTCGAAATACGGGGGGTTCTTGATGTAGGTGGAATCCTCGCGCCAGTCGAACAACTGGCCTGCGGGGGAGGCCAGTTCCAGCCACCGCGCGGCGCCCTGGTACACATCACGGTAGGCGTGGGTGAATTCCTCGCTGTTCACGCTGCTGTGCACGACGTCCTGGACTTCATGCAGGCTGGGCCAGATGTCTTTCAGATAAACATCGGAGCCGCTGCGATCCTGGCCGAGGGGTTCGTTATAGAGATCGATGTCCATGGTGCCGGCGATAGCGTAGGCGACCACCAGGGGTGGCGAAGCCAGGTAGTTCATGCGCACCTCGGCATGTACCCGACCCTCGAAGTTGCGGTTGCCGGACAGCACGGCGCAGGCGGACAGATTGCCATCTGCGATGGCTTTGGAGACCGGTGCGGGCAACGGCCCGGAGTTTCCGATACAGGTGGCGCAGCCGTAGCCGACGACATTAAAGCCGAGTGTTTCCAGGTCGTCCAGTACCCCGGCCTGTTTCAGGTATTCCGTGACCACGCGGGAACCAGGCGCCAGGGAGGTCTTGACCCAGGGTTTGGCCTGCAGACCCAGCGCGACCGCTTTTTTCGCCACCAGCCCCGCGCCCAGCATCACGGCAGGGTTGGAGGTATTGGTGCAGGAGGTGATGGAGGCGATCACCACCGCGCCATCGTCGAGGGTGACATCCTCACCGGCGAGGTGGGCAAGAGCCGGCCGGCTTTCTATATGACGCTCCTGCTTCAGGGCATTCAGCGCAGCCTCGAACATCGGCTTGGACTGTTTGAGTGCTACCCGGTCCTGCGGTCGTTTCGGTCCGGCCAGGCTGGGTTCGATGCGGGCCATATCGAGCTCGACCAGGCTGGTGTATTCGGCCTGTGGCTGGTCCGGGG
Source organism: Pseudomonadota bacterium (assembly GCA_022340685.1). Lineage (GTDB taxonomy): Bacteria > Pseudomonadota > Gammaproteobacteria > UBA6429 > Thiohalophilaceae > JAJDNN01. The sequence continues at coordinate 10,266 of JAJDNN010000157.1, read as the reverse complement.
TACGGAACAGACCCTGTTCCTTCGCATAAGCCTCGACCAGTGCCAGCTGGTCCGGGCTGCGGCCGGTGAGGCGCAGGTAATTGAGGGTTTCACCGTCGATCGGGAAGATACCGCAGGTGGCACCATATTCGGGCGCCATATTGGCCAGGGTCGCGCGATCCGCCAGTGACAGGTTATCCAGACCGTCACCAAAGAACTCGACGAATTTGCCGACCACGCCGTGCTGACGCAACATTTCCACCACGGTCAGCACCAGATCGGTGGCGGTGGCACCTTCCGGCAACTGGCCAGTCAGTTTGAAACCAACCACCTGGGGAATCAGCATGGAAACCGGCTGGCCCAGCATGGCCGCTTCGGCCTCAATGCCACCCACGCCCCAGCCCAGCACACCGAGTCCGTTGACCATCGTGGTGTGGGAATCGGTACCCACCAGGGTGTCCGGGTACGCCTGCAGTACCCCGTTGTTTTCCTGGGCGAACACCACCCGTGCCAGATATTCGATATTGACCTGGTGCACAATACCGGTGTCGGGTGGCACCACCTTGAAGTTGGAAAAAGCGCTCTGGCCCCATTTGAGGAAGCTGTAGCGTTCCTGGTTACGCTGGTATTCCATGCTTTCATTGGTTTCTTCCGCCTGCGGCGTACCGAAAGCATCGATCTGGACCGAGTGGTCAATGACCAGTTCGGCCGGTTGCAGGGGATTGATCCGGGCCGGATCACCACCCAGGGCTTGCATGGCGTCGCGCATGGCGGCGAGGTCTACCACCGCGGGGACGCCGGTAAAATCCTGCATCAGTACCCGTGCGGGGGTATAGGCAATTTCGGTATCGGGTTCGGCCGTCGGTTGCCAGTTCAGCATGGCACGAATGTCGTCTGCGGTGACGGTCTGGCCGTCCTCGTGGCGCAACAGGTTCTCCAGCAGGATCTTCAGCGAGTAGGGCAGGCGCTCGCTGCCGGGTAAGGCATCAAGGCGGTAAATCTCATGGGCCTGGCCGTTGACGGTGAGGTTCGCTCGGGCCTCGAAACTGTTGCTCATCGGTTCTCCTTCGGGACGCGCATGCAGGTAGCAAAAAACAGTCGCGCATTATACGCGAATCAGAATCAGCCTGAATTGTTTGCCCGTTTAAAATTAAAAAGTAATTTAATAAACAATAAGATATAAGCCATTATTAATGTTATTTACAAGAACAGATCAGTGCAGGTTGCGTTGGATTTCCTGACTGAGGATCTGCTCGGCCTGGTCGACGAAGCGGCGTCGCTGCAGCAGGATCTGCCAGCGACTCCCGCCCAGCTGGGACCAGAGCACCGCCGAGCGGGCACCGGCCAGTAACAGGGTGCGGATCCGGTTAGCCGTGTCGGCCTGGCTGAGGTACTGGCTGTCGCCCGAAACCATGATCTTTGGTGGCAGGGTACTGATGGTTTCGCTGTAAAGGTCCGCCAGATTGGCAATGACATTTTCGTGGGTGACGTGAAAGTGTTCTGCCTGACGGCGCGCACGTTCAATACCGGCTGACAGGGTAGCGAGCATCGGTTTGTTCTTTGCCAGTTTGCGCTGCAGGTGCAAAAGGCTGATGACATAGCGGGCAATATCGAGGTCGCGCTGTCCCTTCTGATCACCCAGTTGCTCGATTAGGGTCATGATGCCGGTGCGCAGGTACTCGACCTGCCCATAGACCTCGGTCACAACGTCCGGATCCGTCACAAACAGGGTTCTGATAGTGGCCTCGAAATCATGGATATCCAGCTGGCCCCGGGTTGCAATGTCCTTCACCAGGGCCGTGGCCTGGAAGATGCCTGCCAGGGCCAGGGTTTTATCGTGAAAATTGCTCATGGTGTGTTCAGGCTGCTATCCGTCGTGTTAATAATGCCACCACCCAGGCAAGTTTGATCCTGGTAAAAAACGATGGACTGTCCGGGGGTCACGGCCCATTGGGGTTCATCAAAGTGGATGTGCGCGCCATCGTTATCAAGGGAAGCAATGGTACAGTTTGCATCCTGCTGGCGATAGCGGGTTTTGGCACTACATTGAAACGGGGCTGCCGGTGCGTCACCGCTGACCCAGTGCAGATCAATGGCCGTAAGCGTACGACTATAGAGCAGGGGATGGTCGTGGTGATCCACGACGATAAGGATGTTGTTTGTCAGGTCCTTACCAGCCACGTACCAGGTAGCGCCTTCGTGACCCTTGATCCCGCCGATCCCAAGGCCCTGGCGTTGCCCCAGCGTGTAGTACATCAGTCCGTCATGCCGACCGAGCCGTTGCCCGTCGGGCGTATGGATTTCTCCCGGTCGGGCGGGCAGGTAACGTTTTAGAAAGGCACGAAAATCGCGCTCGCCAATAAAACAGATCCCTGTGCTGTCCTTTTTATCCGACGTGATAAGGTGATGCGATGCGGCCAGCGCCCTGACACGTGGCTTTTGCAGCTCACCGAGGGGAAACAGGCTGTGTGCGAGCTGGGCCTGGTTCAGGGTATAGAGAAAATAACTCTGATCCTTGTTACTGTCGCGCCCGCGCAGCAGGGTATAGCGTCCCCCGTTCTGGTCGATGCGCGCATAGTGACCGGTCGCAATCCGTTCCGCGCCCTGGGCCAGCGCGTAGTCAAGAAAGGCCCGGAACTTGATTTCCCGGTTGCACAGGATGTCCGGGTTGGGTGTCCGCCCAGCCGCATATTCCTGCAGAAAATAGGCAAAGACCCGCTTCCAGTACTGATCGGCAAAGTTGACACCCTGCAGGGGAATGTCCAGTGTGGCACAGACCTGCCCGGCATCACGCAGGTCGTCCTCTGCGGCACAGTATTCCTCCGTGTCGTCACCTTCCCAGTTCTTCATGAATACGCCATGTACCTCGTAACCCTGCTGCTGCAACAACAGCGCTGCGACCGAGGAGTCGACGCCACCGGACATGCCGACTATGACTTTACTGGAGGTTGCTGGTTTCATGTTGATTGTCTGGCCGACCGGATCGGCCTGAATTGAATACGCTGCTCCGGCTCAGGCACTGGTAAGGTTCATGGAAAGTAAATTGATGAAAATTCGATTCGATGGATTCACGTTGCCTGTTCCAGGTTATCCGGCAGACTCCAACCCGATTCCTCGTGTTGTTGCCGCCGCATCACCGGTTTAATTCCGGTCGATCTCTCGATAAAGGTTCAGCGGGAAACGTTGCCCGGCGAGGTAGTCCTCGATGCAGGCCAGCACCAGCGGGCTGCGCAGTTTATCAGCCTGACGTTGCAGTTGTTCCTGACTCAACCACACTGCACGCAGGATAGTATCGTCCAGGGGGCGATCCGACACCGGCCCATTGGCCGGACCGGTAAAGCAGTGGCGCAAGTAAACCTGATCGGTCCCCGGGATCTGCCAGCGATAAATACCGGTGGCATGCTCGGGCTGAAAGTTCCACGCCGTTTCTTCCAGGGATTCCCGCACAACGGCATCCAGAAAGGATTCGTCCGCTTCCACATGGCCTGCTGGCTGATTGAAGACGGCCTTACCATTGACGATTTCCTCGACCATCAGAAACTGGCCGTCCCGCTCGATAATGGCGGCGACCGTGACGTGCAGGGCTGGATTTGCGGTGGTGGGGGTGTTGGCAGATTTCGTTTCGATCAACATTCAGCAGTTTCCATTGTCCCGGTGATAACCCTTCGAGCGTCCAGTTACCGATAGCATACCGAATCAGGCGCAGGGTGGGAAAACCCGCTGCCGCTGTCATGCGACGCACCTGGCGGTTCCGTCCCTCGTTGATCCCAAGTTCCAGCCAGCACGTCGGGATCCGGGCCCGATACCGGACGGGCGGATTCCGTGGCCACACATCGGGTGGTTCGATAATGCGCGCCGTGGCCGGTGCAGTCATGCCATCCTTGAGCAAAATACCCTGTTCCAGCCGGGCAAGGGACGCGTTATCCGGGATGCCTTCCACCTGTACCCAGTAGCGCTTGCGCATTTTTTGGCGTGGATGGGCGATACAATGTTGCAGCACGCCGTCATCGGTTAGCAGCAATAACCCCTCACTGTCTTTATCAAGGCGACCGGCGGGATATACTTCCGGCAGGTTAATGAAGTCGGCCAGCACCGGCGTGTTGCCGGCCGGGCTGAACTGGCTGAGTACGCCAAAAGGCTTATTAAAAACAACAAGTTGAGATGTAAGCATCAAACTGTGTCGAAGTTCCGTAAAAATAGTCGTCTATGTTACTGTTTTTACTAAAGGATTGCTCATGGATTGACGCTATGCTAGTTGGCATAGAATTAATAAAACTATGATTGAACATTCCCTCAAACAACGCTTTCTGGCTATTTTGCTGCCGATCTTGCTGCTGGCAATTGGCTCTGTCCAATATTCCCAGTATCTGGCAGACACGGCTGCTTCTGATTCAGTCCGGATGCTTAGAAAATATGAGGAGCTGGCAAGCCAGATCAGACATATCAAGGAAGGCCTGCAGGACCTCGAACTTCTGGTCTACAAGTACCCCATGGTTTCTTTTTCATTTGAGCAGGGCACGCAGCAGGAAATTAACAACAAGCTGGAGTCATTACGACAGCGTACGGTTGCACTACAGGCCTATTTGCAATCCATGCCTGAGACAGGCGCGGGTAAAACCGGGCTCGCGGTGTTTGCCAACAGGTTGCAAGCAGAACTTTCGACAATCACAGCAGCAATGCCCGCATATCATGAGGTTATCCAGCATCTGGATAAACGCTATCCCGGCATGCCGATCATGGAAAATGAATTACTGCCGGCTTACCAGGAGTTTGCCAATGCCATCGATCTCGCTATTAATGATCAGGAGTCCAGTCCAAAAACCAAAGAGACCTATGCCCTGGTAAATATGCTCAAAGATCTGCGCTATGTCTGGAGCCAGCAGGTTAGCTGGTTTCGTTTGTTTGTCGCAAATCGCTCCGGCATCTTCGGTACCCCTGATACCAGCATGAAAACAAATCTGAACAACCGGGAATTGTATTTTCAGCAGGCAGGAGAATATCTGCAGAAGCTGGAGAAACTGAATCAGGCGGGAAAACTGAATCTGGAAGTATCATCTGCGCTTGAAATCATGAATACCGCCTATGCCAGGTACGAAAAATATTTCCAGCAAGTCAAACAGGTATACATGTCAAAAAACTGGCGAGCCGATCATGCCATGCTGACAAATACAATTCAGCCACAAATCAGGATTGCCAGAAATAGTATTGACGAACTGGACAAACTACAACGAGACCAAACAGACAATCTCCTGATGCAGTCACACGATGTGGCATGGCAGGTCACCTGGATGATCTGGTTGTTTCCGATCGTCGTCTTATTCATCCTCGTCGTTGGCTATTTTATTTTCGAATACCTGGTACGTCGTCCAGTGATCCAGGTTGCTCAGGCGCTTAACGATGAAGCAGCCGGCAAATCCGTGTCAGAAAAGATTCATGCCAGTTCGACAGAAACACAATTGCTGGTTGATGCTTTCAATAACATGCGCGAACAGGTCAACTCCCGACAATTGCGCCTTGAATCGATTCTCGATCATGCGGCTGAAGGCATTATTACCTATGACAATGAATGCAAGATTGAATCACTCAATCGGGCCGCTGAAAGGGTATTCGGTTACACTGAAGAGGAAGTGGCAGGCAACAAGCTGGATATATTATTTGCCAAGTATATCCCTGGCGTTGACACAGAAAACCTGAGCCTGCTGCTGACTTGTCAGGGAAGTGCGGAGTTGTCCGAAACGGAAGTTGAAGTGGCCGCACGAAACAAGGATGGAAGTGTTTTTCCGCTTTCCGTCAAAACCAGTAATTACGAAATCAGCGGTAAAACCATGTTCACGGCCATTGTGGAGGACGTCAGTGAACGCAAGGCAATGATAGAAAACCTGCGTAACATGGCCGAGCATGACAGCCTGACAGGTCTTTACAATCGTTATTATTTTGTACAGGAACTCGATCATCTGGTTGATCGGTCCGAACGGAAATCGGAGTCCAGCGCAGCGGTGCTGTATCTGGATCTGGATAATTTCAAATATGTCAATGACACTCTGGGTCATAAGGCGGGTGACGAATTACTGGTGCAAATCACCTGTATTCTGCAAAGTCGAAACCGGCGTAGTGATTTGCTAGCGAGGATTGGCGGTGACGAATTTGCCATGGTTCTGTATGACATTACGGAGGATTTTGCGGTAAATGTGGCGGACATCTACCGGCAAAATATTCATGACTATAAATTTATGTATCAGGGCAAGGTCGTCGATGTCGGTTGTTCAATTGGCATTATTATGGTCGAACCTGGTTCAACCCGGGAAGAGTTGCTCGCGAGGGCGGATTTTTCATGTCATGCCGCAAAGCTGGCAGGCAAGAACAAGATCCATCTTTACTCGAAGGAAGATCAGAAAGACATTAGTGGCTTGTCTGATGATATCGGCTGGACGCGGCGCATTAAACAGGCGCTCGAAGATGATATGTTCGTCATTGCCTGCCAGCCAATTAAAAAGTCAGATGGTGCGATAAGACACTATGAAGTACTGCTCAGGATGCTTGATGAAAAAGGCAACCTAATCATGCCGTCGGGCTTTCTGCCGCCTGCCGAACGATTTGGCCTGATGCCGGCAATCGACAGGTGGGTAATTCGACATACCATTCTGCTTTTGAAATTTGCACCGGACTTTGCGCCTGAGTTGTGTGTGAATCTATCCGCTGCTTCCTTCAGGGATGATAGTATCATCGAATTTGTGACGTCACACATCAAGGCGTCTGAAATCGACGCGCAACGGTTGACATTCGAAGTCACTGAAACCACAGCCATGTTCGATCTTGCCATGACGGCGCGCCTTCTTCGAAAGTTACAGGATCTGGGTTGCAAGACTGCGTTAGATGATTTCGGCGCAGGGTATTCATCCTATGCTTATTTGAAAAATTTACCGGTCAATTATGTCAAGATTGACGGATCCTTTATAACCGGGCTGGAAAACAGCAGTCTGAACAGAGAAATCGTGAAATCAATGCACAATATCGCGCAGATCATGGGCAAGCAAACCATCGCTGAATTTGTCGAAACCGCCGAGGCAGCCCGGATTCTGACTGAAATGGGGATTGATTATCTACAGGGCTTTTATATCGGTAAACCTGAAATCACGACTCTTGAACCGGATATCGATTTTCATATAGCAGAATAATCGCAATCATACCCCTTGTTTCATCCTTCCCGTAGGCTGTCCCTGGCCAAACTGATATACTGATACGCCGCTTTTACCTGTATTTACCTGAATGGAGCCCCCATGGGATACGAGAAAATAGCCGTCCCTGCCGATGGCGAAACGATTACCGTTAATTCCGACTTCAGCCTCAATGTGCCGGACAATCCGGTTATTCCATATATAGAAGGTGATGGTATCGGGGTTGACATCACTCCCGTTATGCAAAAGGTCAGCGATGCCGCTATCGCCAAAGCCTATGCCGGAAAACGGGCGATTCGCTGGATGGAAATATACGCCGGTGAAAAATCAACGCGGGAATACGGCAGCGATGTCTGGCTACCAGATGAAACCATGGATGCCATCCGCGAATTCAAGGTGGCCATCAAGGGGCCACTGACAACCCCGGTAGGGGGAGGCATTCGCTCCCTGAATGTGACACTGCGCCAGGACCTCGACCTGTATGTCTGTTTACGTCCCGTTCGGTACTACACCGGTACACCCAGTCCGTTGTGTGAACCGGAGAAGACGGACATGGTGATATTTCGTGAAAACTCAGAAGATATCTACGCCGGAATCGAATGGCAGGCTGGCAGTGCCGAAGTCAAAAAAGTTATCGACTTTCTGCAAAATGAGATGGACGTCAGCAAGATCCGTTTTCCGGAAAGTTCGGGTATCGGAATCAAGCCGGTCTCGCGGGATGGTACCCGGCGTCTGGTACGCAAGGCTATCCAGTATGCCATCGACAATGAGCGCGCTTCGGTAACCCTGGTGCACAAGGGCAATATCATGAAATTTACCGAGGGTGCTTTCAAGGAGTGGGGTTACGAATTGGCACACGAAGAGTTCAGTGCACAGGATATCGATGGGGGCCCGTGGTGCGGTTTCAGGAATCCCAAGACCGGAACCGAGATAGTCGTCAAGGACGTGATCGCAGATGCTTTCTTGCAGCAGATCCTGTTGCGTCCGGAAGAGTATGACGTGATCGCCACGCTCAATCTCAATGGTGACTATATTTCCGACGCACTGGCAGCCCAGGTCGGCGGCATTGGTATCGCGCCAGGCGCCAACCTGTCTGATACCGTGGCCCTGTTTGAGGCGACCCACGGCACCGCGCCCAAGTATGCTGGGCTGGACAAGGTCAACCCCGGTTCCCTGATCCTGTCCGCAGAAATGATGCTGCGTCACCTGGGCTGGAGCGAAGCTGCCGACCTGATCGTCAAGGGTATGTCGGCGGCCATTGCTGCCCGTACGGTGACCTATGATCTGGAACGACTGATGGAAGGGGCTACCCTGGTTAACTGCTCCGGATTCGGTGACGCCATTATCGACAATATGTAGTCATTTTCCCCGGGCATAAAAATGGCAAACGCCCCGCATTAGCGGAGCGTTTTGCTCAGGGGTTTTGCTGGGAGGGGTCGGGTAACCGAATCTGCGTCGCATGCATGCCCTTCGGGCCCTGACTACATTCAAATTCAACGGTTTGCCCCTTGCGCAGGGTTTTGTAGCCGTCCATATTGATGCTCGAAAAATGGGCAAAAATATCATCACCCCCATCCAGCGGTGCAATAAACCCGTAACCCTTGGCATTACTAAACCATTTTACCGTGCCTGTCGACATGCCGTCCTAGCCTCCTTGTCATGCTTTACATTGTTGATAATGTGCTATAGTTAAATCATTAAAAACAACAGTTTATAGGTTAATATGCAGGTGGCTTCGCGAATACGCCACTGAGATAAAAATATAGTCCAGTTTGCCTTGTCTTCCTGTGAAGAAAACCACATATCGGGCAGACAGACAGAGGTCAACGGCTTCGGCTAAAATCAGGAAATGAGCGAGAAACAGTACCCAGACAATTTTGACGACAATTTGGCGCTGCAAGAGGCAAAGCCGAAACTAAAGCGCCCGCCGATGTACAAAGTTGTTTTGATCAATGATGACTATACGCCGATGGAATTCGTAGTACATGTGCTGGAAGCCTTTTTCGGAATGACCCGTGAAAAAGCGACCCACATCATGTTGAACGTACATACCCAGGGCAAAGGAATCTGTGGGATCTATCCGCGTGATATTGCGGAAACCAAGGTGGTTCAGGTCAATGATTATTCTCGCCAGAATGATCATCCCCTGTTGTGCACCATGGAATCCGAATCCTGATAAACGAGGCAGGCCACTATGTTGAATAAAGAATTGGAATCCGCGCTGAATCAGGCTTTCAAGCGCGCGCGTGATTTACAGCACGAATTCATGACTGTCGAGCACCTGCTGTTGGCGCTGCTGGATAACCCGACGGCCGTTGAAATTCTCAATGCCTGCGGTGCTGATCTCAAGGAGTTGCGGCGGGATCTGGTTACATTTATTGATGAAACCACACCGCTGTTACCGCCTGATGACGAACGGGAAACACAACCGACGCTCGGGTTTCAACGGGTTTTGCAACGCGCTGTATTCCATGTCCAGTCGTCAGGCAAGCGAGAAGTCAGTGGTGCCAATGTGCTGGTGGCGATCTTCAGCGAGCAGGAATCGCAGGCGGTTTATTTTCTTAAGAAACAGAATATCTCCCGTCTCGAGGTGGTTAACTTTATTTCACATGGAATCGCCCGGATCCGTGACGAAGACAAGCTGGAAAACCAGGAAGAGATCAATGAAGAGCAGGGTGAAGCTACAGGCCAGGAACCACTGGATCAATACGCTACTAACCTGAACGAGCTTGCCATGCAGGGCAAGATTGATCCTCTTATCGGTCGCAAGGTGGAAATCGAACGTACCATCCAGGTCCTGTGCAGGCGGCGCAAGAACAACCCGTTGTTCGTCGGCGAGGCTGGCGTTGGAAAGACAGCACTGGCTGAAGGTTTGGCCAAGAAAATCGTCGATGGTGAAGTGCCGGAAATTCTGGCTGAGTACACGATTTATTCACTTGACCTTGGTGCATTACTGGCTGGCACCAAATACCGCGGCGATTTTGAAAAGCGCCTGAAAGCGGTACTGGCCCAGCTCAAGAAAAATGAACACAACATCCTGTTTATCGATGAGATTCACACTATCATCGGCGCTGGAGCAGCCTCTGGTGGGGCGATGGATGCCTCGAATCTG
>JAJDNN010000144.1 GCA_022340685.1 Pseudomonadota bacterium | reverse complement strand
GAGTTTAATCAGCTCATTTGTCGCGATATCACCGCGGATATGAAATTCATCCACGGGTTGAAGATCATCAAGTCCGATACTCGATAAATCCTTGCCAAGATTATCAAGACCCTCAATGATTTTGTTGTACAGATCATTCGGTGAGTAATAACTGTGAATATGTTTCATATATTTTACCTACATACAAAAAAGGGGCAGAGAGACAATATTTATAATGTCCAATAATAATTGCTAAATATTTAGAGTTATTCTTGCACCTTACGCCTAAATAACCTGCGAATATTTCTGTGGAAAGATTTTGCCCACAAAAATATTTGTCCGGTTGATTTACGTGATAGCTACTATCCGGTCCGTATAGTAAGCTTTAGTGTTTTCTAATTTGGTTTGGTATTTCATTGTTTTTGTTATAAAACATGTATAGCTTGTCCTATTATCAGCGGACGCAAATCGTGACAACGCTTCAAAGTATACAAGTCATTCTCTTACTCTGCTATCGCTGGATATATCTGCAGTAAATGCCTTTAAATTCGCGCTATCAAATTGCAGCATTTGATGGGATTCACACTCACAATTGCCGGCAACCCGTGACCGGATATGGCTATAATCGGCCAGTGACAGGAACGCCTGACTATGCCGGTACACAATGAAGACATTGCCCTGATCTTCGACGAAATGGCCGATTTACTGGAGATCGAGGAAGCCAACCCGTTCCGGGTGCGTGCCTACCGCAATGCCGCCCGCACGATACGCAACCTCGGGCGCGAACTGAGCGGGCTGGTGGCGGAGGGGGAGGATCTCACCCGCCTACCGGGTATTGGTTCGGCGCTGGCGGACAAGATTAGGGAAATCATCGCGACCGGTCATGCCAACGCGCTCGACAAACTACACAAGGATGTTCCGGCAAGCCTCGAGGCCCTGTTGAAGTTGCCTGGCCTCGGCCCAAAACGGGTAAAGGCCCTGTACCAGGATCTGCACATCAAAACCCTCAAGCAGCTGGAATCCGCTGCCCGTAAAGGCCGCCTGCATACGTTGCCCGGCTTCGGCGCCAAGATCGAGCAGCGTATCCTCGATGCCATCCAGACCGACCGCAGCCAGGAACGCCGTTTCCTGCACAGTGTGGCCTGCCGTTACGCGAAACCTCTGGTGACACACCTCCAGGCCGGAGACGGGGTAAGGGACGTCGTGGTGGCTGGCAGTTACCGGCGCGGCCGCGAAACGGTTGGCGATCTGGATATCCTGGTAACTGCCAGACAAAGCCAACCGGTCATGCAGCGGCTGGTCGAGTATGACGAGGTGACTGAGGTCGTCTCAAAAGGGTCGACCCGCGCCACGGTAATCCTGCACAACGGTCTGCAGGTGGATGTACGCGTCGTGGCGCAGGAGAGCTTTGGCGCCGCCCTGTATTATTTTACCGGCAGCAAGGCACACAACATCCAGGTACGCCGCCTGGGCCAACAACGGGGTCTCAAGATCAATGAGTACGGCGTGTTCCGTAAAACGCAACGCATCGCCGGCAAGACCGAAAAATCGGTTTTCAAATCGGTGGGGCTGCCCTTTATTCCGCCAGAATTGCGTGAAGGCCGAGGCGAAATCGACGCCGCACGGGCCGGCGAGTTACCTAAACTTATCGAACGCAAGGATCTGCAAGGCGACCTGCATTCCCACACGCACGCCACAGACGGCAGTGCCAGCATCGAGACGATGGCAGAAGCCGCCCGGCAACGTGGTCTCAAGTACCTGGCTATAACCGATCATTCTCGCCACCTGACCGTGGCGCATGGTCTCGACGTCCGGCAGTTGCATAAGCAGATTGACGCAATCGATCGTCTCAATGAAAAATTGAAAGACATCACCCTGTTAAAAGGCATCGAGGTGGATATTCTGGAAGATGGCAAACTTGATTTGCCTGCCAGTATTCTGTCGAAACTGGACCTGGTAATTGGCGCAGTGCACAGCCAGTTTCACCTGTCACGCAGCAAACAAACCACACGCATCCTGCGCGCCATGGACACGAAGTACTTCACGCTGCTGGCGCATCCCACCGGGCGTTTGCTGGAAGAACGACCGCCCTATGAAGTCGATATATCACGCATTATCGACGCGGCGCGCCAGCGGGGTTGTTATCTGGAACTCAACAGTCAGCCCCAGCGGCTTGATTTGACCGATACCTACTGCAAACTGGCAAAAGAGCAGGGTGTGCTGATTAGCATCAACAGTGACAGCCACGGCCCCGATGATTTTGATTTGCTGGACGGGGGCATCCAGCAGGCACGGCGTGGCTGGCTGGAAAAACGCGACGTGCTCAATACCTGCTCCCTGTCCCGGTTGCAAAAAATGTTGCAGGCCACGATGGGCTAATACTGCCGGGCTAATATGCGCATTACAATAATTGGATATTCATGGGTCCGATGGTCTTGTAAATGATATTCAGGGGCGCCTTGCGGGAAAAAGTCACGATGCGGGTGCCTTGCTGGTACATGAAGTGGTAGGTCAGGAAAAGGTGCAGAGGCTGGCTGGTGTTCAGTATCTGGCGCAGACGATCGAAGCCAGATTTATCATGCGCGGTTAAGAACAAATGTTCGAATTTTCCGATCCGGACACTGTCCCGGCTGAGGCGTAATGTCGGCACTTCGTGCTTTTTTCCCAACGCCTCGCGGTACAGGGATTTGTTGAGATCCTGTGGCAGAATCAGGCCGACCTGATCGTCTCCCAGCAACCAACTGATCTCGGCTTCGTCCCCGATGACGCTTTCATGTTCCCCAAAAGCCTGACACCAGCCCTTGAAGTAGGCGGCATAGCGCTGGATCTGGCATTCAGTCGTCATCAGTCAAAGGATAGCTGACTGGCCGGCGCCATGCACAGAGGAATAAACGGGTTGGTGGAAGCGATTGCACTATTATTGTATTGTAAACAGGGCGAAACGCATGATGATTCATGCATACAACCCAGCGTTCACCGGCTATCTGGACCAACCGGTTTCGTCACGACTGAACCAAATCGCATCTGACATCAGGAGTAGTCATGCCTTCTCGCAAACGGACACCCGGCCAGCCAATCAATACCGACAAGCTTGACCGCGTCGTGGCTGAAGCCCGGCAGAACATGGAGAAGCGCCTGCAGGGCTACCGGGAACAGTCCCTGCGCATCCACCCGTGGATATGCGGTCGTTGCAGTCGCGAGTTCACCCGCAAAAACCTGCATGAGCTAACGGTGCATCACAAGGATCACAATCACGACAACAACCCGCCCGATGGCAGTAACTGGGAAAACCTCTGTCTGTATTGTCACGACAATGAACACCAGCGTCATGTCGACAAGATCAGGGGTTATGACGGCCTGACCCGGGATGCGCCGGCACCGGCCGCGACCTTCAATCCTTTCGCCGATCTTGCCAAGATGCTCGACAAGAACAAGGACGGCGACACCTAGTCGGACATCCGCCGGCTGGCGGCACAAGCACCATTAAAGGCACGGGGGAACAGCATGGCAGAGAACACCGGTAACCCTGCCATCCGGCTCCAGCGGCTCTGGCACACCTTGCGACCGCTACCCGGTGGCCGCTGGCTGTTCAGCCGCCTGCTGGGGTGGCTGGTTCCGTACTCGGGATCCATCGGGGCGGTTGTGATGGAACTGCGCCCCGGCTATGCACGGCTCGAACTGTCTGATCGGCGTCAGGTTCGGAATCATCTCCACTCGGTTCATGCTGTCGCGCTCACCAATCTGGGTGAGTTAACCAGTGGCCTGGCACTACTGACTGGCTTGCCTGCTGAGGTGCGCGGCATTCCGGTGCACATCGCCATCGAATTCCACAAAAAAGCCCGCGGTCGCCTGGTGGCACAAAGCCGGTGTAACCCGCCGTCGGTAGCAGCGGCGCTGGATTTCGAGGTGTACGCTGACATCCACGATGCCTCGGCTGAGTTGGTAGCCCATACCACGGTCCGCTGGCGCCTTTCACCGTTACCGTCATGACGTCCAGAAACATTCTCGATACTACCTTTACCCACCAGGCCGGGATAGCGGTGCCGATCATCTGTGGTCCAATGTATCCCTGCAGCAATCCCGAACTGGTCGCGGCGGTATCGAATGCCGGTGGTCTCGGTATTGTCCAGCCTGTGTCACTCACTTATGTGCATGGCTACGACTTTGTGGCAGGCCTGCGCTATATTCGCTCCCTGACGTCCCAACCCATTGGCATGAATGCCCTGATTGAAAAGAGTTCGCGCCGTTATCATGAGCGTATGGTTCGATGGGTCGAACAGGCCCTGGAAGAGGGCGTGCGTTTTTTTATTACTTCACTGGGCAATCCCGACTGGGTAGTGAAACGTGTGCATGCGGTCGGGGGCCTTGTCTACCACGACGTCACCGAACGCAAATGGGCCTACAAGGGACACGACACTGGTGTCGACGGGTTGATCGCAGTCAACAACCGCGCCGGTGGACATGCAGGCATGCATTCTGCACAGCAGTTGTATGATGAACTGGCGGATCTGGCGCTACCGTTGATCTGTGCGGGCGGCATCGGATGCGAAGCGGATTTCCTGGCCGCCCTGCGCACCGGTTACGCGGGGGTACAGATGGGCACGCGGTTTATCGCCACAGACGAGTGCAAGGTTCCCTCACCCTACAAGACTGCCATCGTTCGGGCCCATGAAACGGATATCGTACTGACCGAGCGACTCACCGGAATCCCGGTATCGGTTATCCGTACCCCGTATATCGAACACCTGGGTCTGAAAACGGGGCCGTTCGAACGCTGGATGCTCCACGGTCGCAAACGAAAATACCTGATGCGCATGCTGTTATTCCTGCGGGCGCTACGGCAACTCAAACAGGCCGTGCTGGACGACAGCGGTGCGCATGATTATTGGCAGGCGGGCAAAAGCGTGACCGGAATCAATAACATAAAATCCGCCGCCGAGATCGTAAATGCCTTCGCCAAGGCCGCAAAACAGTTATGAAGCGCATTTTGCTATACATCCGTCATTCGCTCATCCTATGATCCCGTTTCTGATGTAACGACGACCTATGAGATAAAGTTTGATGAAAGCAAATGAACTGAAAAAGGGGATGGTCATCCGGGTTGATGGCCAGAACATCCTGATTAAACACGTCCAGGTGCAATCACCATCTTCCCGCAGTGGCAGCACGCTCTACAAGATCCGCGGCCACAATGTCGTGTCGCGGCAGAAATTCGAACGCAACTACAAGGGTGACGAAACTGTGGAAGCCGTGGACTTCCTGCGCCGCCCGGTGCAGTTCCTGTATCGGGATGCCGATGGTTTTACCTTTATGGACAGTGAAACCTATGAACAATATATTGTTACTGAAGATACACTCGAGGAGGAGCTGCCCTATATCGCCGAGGGGCTGGAAGGCATTTATGCCCTGATCGCCGACGAAATGCTGCTTGGTATCGAGTTGCCTTCCACTGTGATCCTGGAAATTACCGAATGTGCCCCCGGCATTAAGGGTGCATCCGCCTCGGCCCGCAGCAAACCGGCAACACTGAGCACCGGCCTCGTGGTACAGGTCCCCGAATACCTGGAGCCGAATGAAACCATCAAGGTCAATACGGATACGGGTGAATATATTTCGCGGGCCTGACAGCACCTGACTTACGCAGTATTGATTAGTTATAACGGTCAATAAATTACCCTGTGCAAACCTGGACCCCCTCAACATGCAACCCACGCGGCAATGGATAACCCGGTAATGACAGCAGACGTTACACTGCCAATCTGGCTCGTTGTTCTGCTGGTCCTGTTGTCCGTAATATTGATTCTGGATCGGATCCTGATACCCACCGTGCGCTGGTACCTGCGTCGGCGCGTGAACCGGGTTATCGACGAAATCAATACCCGCCTTGATATCGAAATTCGCCCCTTTCAGCTCACGCGTCGGCAGGCACTCATCGATCAGCTGGTGTTTGACGAAAAAGTCAATGAAGCCGTGCTGGAATATGCGGCGGAACACGACATGCCGCGAGAAGTCGTGCAGACAAAAGTACGCCACTATGCCCACGAGATTGTCCCCGCGTTCAATGCCTACCTCTATTTTCGGCTCGGTTACTGGATGGCCAAACGCATCGCGCGTCTGGTGTATCGCGTGCGCGTTGGTTTTTATGATGCAGATGGGCTGAGTCAGATCGACAGCAAGGCAACGGTGGTGTTTGTCATGAACCACCGCAGCAACATGGATTACATCCTGTTGGCCTTTCTCGCCGCCGAGCGAACCGCCTTGTCCTATGCGGTGGGGGAGTGGGCCCGGATCTGGCCGCTCCAATCGCTTATCAAGGCCATGGGTGCTTTTTTTGTGCGTCGCAACTCCAGCAATCCGCTTTACCGCCGCGTACTCGAACGCTATGTCCACATGGCCACCCAGGCCGGCGTCTGTCAGGCTGTCTTTCTGGAGGGTGGCCTGAGTAAGGACGGCAGCCTGCGTGAACCGCGCCTGGGATTCCTGGACTACATGTTACGTGGTTATCATTCAGCCAGCGATCGCGATGTCGTTTTCGTGCCTGTCGGAGTCAATTACGACCGGGTAATTGAAGATCGAAGCCTGTTGCGCAAGCTGGATCCAGAGGCCAAAAAACGCAGCACCTGGTTTGTAATCAAAACGACATGCCGTTTTGCCTTCAAGAATATGATGTTGTCCCGGCGTACCCGCTGGCGGCATTTCGGTTACGCCAGTGTCAATTTTGGAAAACCTGTTTCTGCACAACAGTATTGCAAAGAGAATGATGTCGATTTCAGCACACTCGAACACGATGCACGTTTCGAACAGATCCAGAAGCTGGCCGATTTACTTATGGAACGGATCCGGAATGTGATACCGGTGCTGCCGATCGCATTGATGGCAAGCGTGGTACTTGCGAAGCGCGATGAATGGAAAAGTGAACTGGAATTGATGACCGCCGCACTCGCCCGCATTGACCGGTTACGGAAGCAGGGCGCACCGATCAGTGTCTCCGCAACGGCGGTGGAACGTGTCCTGACTGACGCCATCACCCTGCTGGGCGCACGTGGCATGCTGGAAATGCAGGACGGCCTGTTACGTGCCGATCCGCACGCATATGATATCCTTTCGTATTACGCCAATTCCATCCAGCACTGGCAAAATTCGCCTCTTGAAAAACACAAGGTTCATACC
>JAJDNN010000141.1 GCA_022340685.1 Pseudomonadota bacterium | reverse complement strand
CACGGCGGATGCCATGACGGAACCGATCAATGTTGTCAGTCTTGTTTTTTGCATTTCAGCCAAACCGTTTTTTATGAACCGGATTGACTAGAGCAAGATCGAGGCCAGACTGACAACAGCTATGTTTTCAATGCCTTACCGTTCCGTTGGCATAACATGGAGAGGGATTTCGCAGGATATGCGCCTGCAGGTGTCGCATATCCGACAGGTACGCGCGTTGCGGGACGCAATTTCAAACGGGTGGAAATAAAAAAACGGGACCTGAACCCGCGCAATAAAAAAGCCGCGGTTGCGGCTGTTCAGATTTTGACCGGATTTTGACTGACGCTTGCAGTGTCATTCCACGACCTGGTTCAGCACCACACGCCGCAAGCGCTGTAACGATGTCGCGATGGCGTCATCGAGAAACCCGCCGTAGTAGTCAACAGTGGTAATACCGACCAGCCGCTTGGCCAGTTCCCGCCCCTGCCCATCCACGAAGACGACCGTCGGCGCCAGGGAGGCATTGTAACGCTGGCCCAGATCTGCGGGGCTAATAAGTTGGCCGTTGAAATCGCGCAGGCTGGAGTAGTTATCGGTATGGACTTCACGGATAATCACCTTGTCGGCATAGTCCTTGTTGCGCAACATGGGTTTCAGAAATTCCTCCCGCACCACGGTGCAATAGGGGCATTGTTGCATGGAGAACATGATCAGGATCGGCACCTGACGCGCCTTGGCCACCTGTCCATCCGCCAGCAAGTCGCTGGATTCCTGGACGTGGACCACCGGCAGGGATTCCGCCCGTGCCCGACTCGGTTGCAGGCCAGTTAGCAGCAGCGCGATGAACAGCAGCCAGGCGCTGCTGGTAAGGTTACGTGTCAGCATCATAATCGGTGAGATAGACGATTTCGTGTATTATACCTTGCTATATCCTTTTGACCCCGAAAAGTTCACCCGACTTAAGCCGTTTGCAGCGACCACCCTATGACCGACACCCTGCGCATCGCTACCCGCAAGAGCCAACTCGCGCTGTGGCAGGCCCATTATGTGCGCGACCTGCTCGTTCAGCTCAACCCCGATCTCGAGGTGGAGCTGGTAAAAATGACCACCCAGGGCGACAAAATTCTCGACACGCCGTTGGCCAAGGTGGGCGGCAAGGGACTGTTCGTCAAGGAGCTGGAAACCGGCCTGCTGGGCGGGGACGCCGATCTGGCCGTGCATTCCATGAAGGACGTGCCGGTGGCACTGCCGGACGGCCTGCACCTGGCCGCGATTTGCCCGCGCGAGGATCCTCGCGACGCCTTCGTCTCCAACCAGTATGAACGGTTCGAGGATCTGCCCGCCGGCGCACGACTCGGCACCTCCAGCCTGCGCCGCCAGAGTCAGCTCGCCGCCCGGCGGCCCGATCTCGAAATCATCAGCCTGCGCGGAAATGTAAACACTCGCTTACAGAAACTGGACGACGGCAACTACGACGCCATCATCCTTGCGGCCGCCGGACTAATCCGGCTGGACATGGCCGCGCGCATTACCGAATTTCTCTCGCCGGAGCTCAGCCTGCCGGCCATCGGCCAGGGCGCCGTCGGCATCGAGTGCCGGGCCGACGACGAGTGGGTCAATGGCCTGCTGGCGCCCTTGAACGACAGGGATACCGCCATCCGGGTGCAGGCCGAGCGCGCCTTCAACCACCGCCTGCAGGGCGGCTGCCAGGTGCCCATCGCCGGTTATGCCGAACTGGAACACGGTGTCATCCTGCTGCGCGGCCTGGTGGGCAAGGTGGACGGGAGTGAGATCATCCGCGGTGAGATCGCCGGCCCGCCCGAGGACGCCGAGTACCTGGGCCGGGTGCTGGCCGAAGATCTCCTTTCACGCGGCGCGGATCGGATCCTGGAACAGTTGTATGGCTAGCCGGCAATTCAGGGTCGGGACAAGGGATGCCAGCGAATAACCTGGCCGGTTTGCGGGTGCTGGTTACGCGCCCTGCTGAGCAGGCTGCGCCGCTACTCGAGAAGCTCACCGCGGCCGGTGCCCGGCCCCTCGGCTTTCCACTGTTGATCCTGCGCGCATGCCACGACCCCGACCTCAAGAGAGTTCTGGCGCAGCTGACCGACTACGCCATGGCGATCTTTATCAGTCCTGGCGCAGTGCGTTTCGGCCTGCGTGCACTGGGTACGACATCCCTGCCTCCCGGCCTGAACCTGGCCACGGTCGGCAAGGGCACGGCCCGGGCGCTGGAAGCCGAACTCGGGCACCCGGCCGATATCTGCCCGAACAGCCAGTTCGATAGCGCGGGCCTGCTGGCCGAACCGGCCCTGCATGACGTGGCAGGCCAACGCATTCTGATTTTCCGTGGCCGGGGCGGCCGGGAGCAATTAGCCGATAGCCTGCGGCACCGCGGCGCCCGGGTTGATTATGCAGAAGTCTACGAACGTTGCCAGCCAGACACAGATAGCGGCCCGCTTGAGACCGCCCTGCGTGAACATGGCATCGATGTGATTATCATTACCAGCCGCGAAGCCCTCGATAACCTGATGCGCCTGCTACCCGAAGGACTGTTGACCCCCGTGCGCCAAATCCCGGTTCTGGTCATTCATCCACGCCAGGCCGGGGCAGTCCGCCGGCATGGTTTTGTCCCCACTCCCATACTTGCCCATGATGGCAGCGATGGCGCTATCATAGAGGCATTGCTAGCCTGGAAGAACCGGCATGACTGACCACAAAAAACCTGACCACGCCACTCCGCCAGCGTCCAAATCCGCCAAGGCGGACAGGGCGGAAAAAAAGGTAGCGGAACCCGCAACCCCCGTTGTGGAAGACACACCCACTGCCAACAAGCCCCGCAGGAAGCGCCGTCGTCCCGGTGCTCTCGCCCTCTACCTGGCCCAACTCGCCCTGCTCAGTGCCTTACTTGTCAGCGGCGGCGTGATTTACCTGTGGCAAGCGAATGAGGAGAACCTGGCCAGCCTGCGTCTGCAACTGGCACAGCTCAACGCCAGCCTGAACCAGAGCGTGGAACAGCAGGAACAGTTTGGCCAGGCAGTCCGCGGCGAAATCGGCACGCTTAACGAACGCCAGCAGGTATTGTTAGAATCCATTGATGACCTGACCCGCTCGCGCCGGTATCTCAAGCAAGACTGGCTGGTAGCCGAGGCCAATTACCTGGTCAACCTGGCCGGTGAGCAACTGTCCCTGAACCAGAATGTGAAAACGGCACTGGCCGCGCTGCAGGCCGCCGACGTGCGGCTGCGGGAAGCGGGTGACCCATCCCTGTTACCGGTGCGCAAAGCGCTGGCCGACGATATCATCGCGCTGGAAGCCGTCAAGCAGCCCGACATTTCAGGCCTGTCCTTAAAGCTGAGCGCGCTGGAAGGTAAAGTGGATGAACTGCCGCTGCTGACACCCGAGCCGGCCTCTGATGAAACGCAAACAGACAACGCCACGGCGCCAAACGTCGAGGACTGGAAGGAACTGCCTGCCGCCATGTGGAATGACATCAGGAAACTGATCATCATTCGCGATCACCAGGGACCCATCAAACCACTGCTATCGCCCAAACAGCATTTCTTCCTGGACCAGAACCTCAAGTTGCAACTGGAACAGGCGCGCCTGGCACTGCTCAGCGGTGAAGACAGCGTGTACCACGAACGGCTGGCGACGGCAGAAAAATGGATCAGAACATGGTTCGATGTCAGCGATAACCGTACCCGCCACATGCTTGCGGTCATCGCCGAGCTTGACGCGCAAAACATTCACCCGACCCTGCCCGGCATCAATGGCAGTTATCAGGCCCTGAAGGCCTACCGGGAAGCACAGGCGCAGCCTCGCGCCCCGCGCGAAGCGACCCCACCCGTGCCGGACACCAGCACGCCCCAGGTACCCTTATGAAACAGCTCGTCGCTTTCTTTCTGGTCCTGCTGGCGGCGGTCCTGGTCGGCCTGCTGGCCTACCAGGATCCGGGTTACGTCCTGATCGGGCGCGGGCACACCACCATCGAAATGAGCCTGTCGCTGTTCACTACCCTGTTTATCGTGGGCTTCGTTCTGCTCTATCTGCTGATTCGTTTTGTTCTACGCACCTGGCACATGCCTGAAACCTTGCGCCAGTGGCGCCAGCATCGCCGGGACCGCAAGGCGCGCCACGCCTTGCGGCGTGGCCTCATTGAACTGTCCGAAGGCCACTGGAAACAGGCGGAACGGGCCCTGATCCGCTACGTCAAATACAGCCACACGCCGTTACTCAACTACCTGTCAGCCGCCCGCGCCGCCCAGAAACAGAATGCACATGAACGCCGCGACCATTATCTGGCCATGGCAATGCAGAGCATGCCCGATGCCGACGTTGCCGTTGAGTTGACCCAGGCCGAATTGCAGCTGGCACATGGCCAGCTTGAACAGTCGCTCGCCACGCTGGAACATCTGCGCAGCATGACGCCGCACCACACTCACGTGCTGTTGTTACTCAGCCAGTTATATCAGCAACTGCAAAGCTGGGGTGATCTGAAGGAGCTGCTGCCGTTGCTGCGCAAATACAAGGTACTGGACGACACGGCCCTGCAGACCATGACCCTGCTGACCTATCAGAAACTACTGGTCATTGCCGCACGCCAGGGCGATGCCGAGAAGCTGCAGCAATACTGGCAAGGTGTGCCGAAAGACTGCCGGAGAAACCCCGAACTGCTAAGCGCCTATGTGGACAGCCTGATCAAACTGGAACAACACGACGTGGCAGAAAAGTTACTGCACGAAGCGCTACGCCACGAGTGGAATCCTGAATGGGTAAAGCTGTATGGCCGGGTAAAATCTTCCCTGCCAGACAAACAACTTGCCACCGCAGAAGGCTGGCTCAAGGGCCATGAGAACAACGCCCAGCTGTTGCTCACCCTGGGGCGCCTCAGTTTGCATAACCAGCTATGGGGCAAGGCCCGCGCCTACCTCGAAGCCAGTATTGGCAACGCCCCCCGGCCTGACAGTTACAAGGAGCTCGGCTTGTTGCTGGAACAGCTGGAGGATAAGGGTGCGGCCGCAGAATGCTATCGCAATGGCCTGTTGCTGGCGACCGCCGACAATCCCGACTCAACCCCGACCGTCAACCATTCCTGAATAATGACGGTTACTGCCACCTGCCTGGCAAAGGAGCGCCCGGCTATCAGGTCTTGCTGGTTTGAAACTCGAAGGCGTCGGAGTAGTAATGGTCGAGATCGAGGCCCTGGGCGGGAAACGCATCATGCCCGGCATAGACCATCGCCGGTGGGCCTGCGGCATAGATTTCGTATTCGCCCAGATCCGGGTAGTCGCGCAGGATAATGTCATGCACAAAACCGGTCGCGCCCTGCCAGTTGTCTTCCGGTTTTGGGGTATGGAGCACCGGCGTGTACTTTATATGCGCATGCTCGGCAGCAAACTGCATCGCCAGTTCATGCTGGTACAGGTCCTCTCTGGCACCTGCCCCCCAGTAGAGGTGCATGGGCCGCGTGATCCCTGCCGCCAGCGCATGCTCGATGATACCCTTGATAGGCGCAAAACCGGTGCCGCCGGCCATCAGGATAATTGGCCGGTCGGAATCTTCGCGTAGATAGAACTGGCCCAGCGGACCCTCGATACGCAACAAATCCTTGACGTGCATCTTGTCAAACACTTCGGTGGTGAATTGACCGCCCTCGATATGGCGGATATGCAGCTCAAGAAACGCGTCGTCATGCGGCGCATTCGCCAGGGAGAAGCTGCGTTTACGGCCGTCCTTGAGAAGGATCTGGATATACTGGCCGGCTCGAAATGCCAGTCGCTCGGTGGTGGGCAATTTAAGCTTGAGTAACATCACGTCATGGTTAAGCCGCTCCATCAGTGCGATGCGGCAGGGCAAAGTCCTGATTTCAATCGCTTCATCCGATTTGATCTCGCGGGACTCGATAACCAGATCCGACACCGGCCGGGCCTGGCACAGGACCACCATGCCGACCGCCGCTTCTTCCGGCAGGACCGCCGGTGGCAGCTCGCCGTCTTCATAGTCAATCTGGCCCGATACCAGCTTGGC
Source organism: Pseudomonadota bacterium (assembly GCA_022340685.1). Taxonomy (GTDB): domain Bacteria; phylum Pseudomonadota; class Gammaproteobacteria; order UBA6429; family Thiohalophilaceae; genus JAJDNN01. The sequence continues at coordinate 1,791 of JAJDNN010000141.1, read as the reverse complement.
TACGCAGGAACCACAGGCTCCGTTGCGGCAACCGTAGGGCAAAACAATCCCTTGCCGCAGCGCGGCATCCAGGACGGTTTCATCGGGTTCGGTCTGGAACTGGTGTCCGCTGGGCTCGACTTTGATGGAAAAACTCATGAAAATACTCAACTAATAACCTCAGGGCGCGGCATTATCCCCCAATGAACCCGGCAGTAAAAGACCCCCCCTCCGTATTTATCGTTGGCTGCGGCGACATCGGCCAGCGCGTGGCACGCCTGTGGCAACAGCGCGGCGTACCCGTTACCGGCCTGACGCGGCAGACATCGGCGCTGGCTGAAGCCGGGATCACACCCTGCCAGGCCAATCTGGATGAACCCGCCAGTCTACAGGCGCTGCCGGTCAGGGACGCACTGGTGTATTACTTCGCCCCGCCGCCGTTGCGTGGCCGCACCGATACCCGTATGCGCCATTTCCTGGACGCGCTGAAACCGGACTGCTTACCGGCGCGCATCGTTGCGATCAGTACGTCCGGGGTGTATGGCGATCAACAGGGCAACCTGGTGGATGAAACCACCCCGACCCGCCCCCAGGCTGATCGTGCCCACCGCCGGCTCGACGCCGAAGTGCAGCTGCGAGAATTCGGTCGCCAGCACAATGTCGCGGTTATTATCCTGCGGGTCGGGGGCATCTACGGCCCCGGCCGCCTGCCAATCGAGCGCTTGCGCCAACAGGTGCCCATGGTCCACGAACACCTGGCGCCACTAACCAACCGCATCCATGCCGAGGACCTGGCAGCAGTGTGCCTGGCAGCGGGCCGGCGCGGGCAGGCCGACGCCATCTATAACGTCAGTGACGGCTGCCACAGTAACATGACGGAATATTTCAACACGGTCGCGGACTTCCTCGGCCTGCCCCGGCCACCCACCATTGATTGGGAACAGGCCGAACAAACCCTGACGCCGGGCATGTTGTCCTACCTGCGCGAATCGCGCCGGATGGACACGACAAAGATGAACGAGGAACTGGGTGTAAAACTGCGCTACCCGGATTTACAGCAGGGACTGGCGGCGTGCAAGGAATAGCGCGTTCTGGTGGTTGCCTTGCACCGGGAGTTGCAAGGTAAAGCTGACAGGGTGGTTGTGTATGGTCTAGAAGATCACTTCGCCGTTGACTTCCAGCCCGGTCTGCTTGCGTCGTTCGACATGCGTCCGTCTGAGTGAAGCCGGTGCTTCAGTTGCCAGCCGGCGCAGATCTTTCTCCAGCATATCGAGCTTGTTACCCAGAATATTGGACAGGTTCTGCAAACGGCGAAATTGAATGCGGGCCTGGTGCATTTGCTGCTGCTTTTGCTTGTCATACTGACCGGTAAAACGCGTTAACAATGTACCCTTATCGTCCTCAGTGAGCAGTTCGCAGATGTCCGCATAAACCGCATGTAATTGCTTGTGGGGTTCATCAATCGCCTGGTAACTTTTCAGGCCAGCCAGCTTTTTGCCTTCTCCATAATACCAGCTGGCAAACAGGCAGTGAGTATGCTGGACAGGCTCTTTGTCCTCATCCGCCGGCTTGCCATTGAGCAACGCCTGGGCGCGAATGACCCAGCCGAGGTGCGCACTTTTGGCCTGTCGTAGTTTGTCGAGCGTATCCTTCAGTTTCATATCCATGACCTGTCAAGCTGATACCGGATTGTGCCACACAATCTAGCAAGCAGACGGCAGATTACCAATAGATAGTTGGTCGTAGACAAAACGTCAGGCCGGTGGTTTCTGCCTTTTCCATTCCAGCATTCCCCGATTTACCGGGCTAAAT
>JAJDNN010000140.1 GCA_022340685.1 Pseudomonadota bacterium | reverse complement strand
CGCTATCTGTATGTCCGTATTCATCACGGCCTGTATGGTGCCCGGACCCAAATGGCCGAATACCAGACTTTGATGGTTTCCCGGCGCGAGGCATTAACCCGCTATCTGTCACAGGGCGATGTCATTATTAATGATCTGCTGCGACTGGAAAAAATCGGTCAAACACCGGCGCGAGGTCTGCTGCACAGCCTGCGGATGCGCCGTTTAACCCGCCTGGAAATCAAAAACGTACGGAAGCGTACGCGCCGGGTGATCCGGGAAGATATTAAAAATCGCCACCGGTTAAGTAACGAGGCGGCAAAAGTAATCGGGAACAGTATTGAGCAGTATCTGTTGGCCGTGAAACAGGCGGCCGACTTGCAGGTACATGAACGCCTGTTTGGATGGTGGCATGTTTTACATTTACCCCTTTTTGTCATGATGTTGATTGCCGGGATCGTGCATGTCGTTGTTGTGCACATATATTGATCGAACTAATCCTGCAGTTAATTCATGCCATAAGCAGGCTAAAACGTAAATGTACCGATATGGCCTGAGGCTGATTTGTATGATGGCTTTGTTACAGCCCATTAACAGTCAGGCTGATTCTATAGAATCATTGTTCAGCCCGGGTGAGCTTTCCAGTGCTCATCAGAAACAGGAAAAAAAATGTGCTTCCTGTCATGACAAGTCGCAGAAGGGAAGGCAAGACGAGTTGTGCATGAATTGCCACGATCATAAAGACATAAAGCAGGATATCCGTCGCAAAACAGGCTTTCATGGCCGGATTATCCTGCGGGGTGGTAATGCATGTAAGCAGTGCCATCGGGAACACCGGGGTCGTGAGATCAAGATAGTCACCATCAATCCGGGTTCATTTGACCATGGTAAGACGGATTTCGTGCTTAAGGGTCAACATACAATTTTGGGATGCAAGGCATGCCATAAAGCAAATAAAAAATACCGTGATGCACCATCGGATTGTTACAGCTGCCACAAAGAACAGGATATTCACACCGGCAGTCTGGGAAAGAAATGCGGAACTTGTCATGACGCAAGGGGCTGGAAAAAATCCGGTTTCGATCATGATCGTAAAACAGATTTTCCGTTACGAGGAAAGCACTCGAAAATCGACTGTCAGCTATGCCATATCGGAAACAAATATAAGGACACACCCAAACAGTGTGTCAGTTGCCATAAAGTTAATGATGCGCATGGCGGCGGGTATGGAACTAAATGCGACACGTGCCACCGGCCTGATAAATGGAAGAAATCCATTTTTAATCATAACGTGAAAACGAAATATAAATTAACGGGCAAACATAAAACAGCGAACTGTGATAGCTGCCACACTGGCAAGCTTTATAAACAGAAACTGAAAACCACCTGTATCAGTTGTCATCGGAATGATGATGATCATAAAGGCAAGAATGGAGGCAAGTGTCAAAACTGTCATTCAACAGTGGCATGGAGAAAAACAAGTTTCAATCATGACCAGGAAACAGATTTTCCCCTCACTGGCAGACATGAAAAGGTGCGATGCGGGGCCTGTCATCGTGGCTCGGTCGAAAAAAAATTGGCGACTGATTGCTATAGCTGCCACAAGTTCCATGATCCGCATAAAGGGAAGATGGGCAAGAAATGTGATCAATGTCATTACACAGAAGGTTGGGCAGGCAAGGTATTTTTTGAGCACGACATTACCCGTTTTCCTTTGATTGGAGGTCACGCGGTGGTTCCTTGCGAGGAGTGTCATATTACGCAGGTATATAAAGAAGCACCCCTCCAGTGTGTTGAGTGCCATGAAAAGAATGATGAACACGAGGGTCGTTTCGGGCCTGATTGTGGATCTTGCCATAATCCGAACAGCTGGAAGACGTGGTTGTTCGACCACAACGCACAGACCGATTTCAAACTTGATGGTTCGCATGAGGATCTAAGATGCTACAGCTGCCATAAAACGAGGATTGACAAGGGTGTAAACACGGCCAGGAATTGCGCGAGTTGTCATGGCGGCGACGATATACACAGTGGCGGTTTCGGGCGTAATTGCCAGCAATGCCATAACACTCGGGATTTTGGTGAAATCGACATGTCTGGCAGGCGGTAATTTGTATTCCAGATACAACCTTGAATGGTGAATGGTTATGGAAATTTTACGTAAAGGAAAATATCTCCTTGTCTTGCTGTTTTTAATGAGCATACAAGGTGAGGCTATTGCACAAGGTCGGAGTGACTTTGATCATTTTGCAACCGGTTATGTTCTGACCGGCGCACACAAGATTGTGGAATGTTCGCGTTGCCATAGCCAGGGATTATTCAAGGGGACACCGCGATACTGTTTTGGTTGTCATAACAGTACGGTTGCGATTGGCAAGCCCGCAAATCATCTCAACACAACCAATGCCTGTGATGATTGCCATACCACCGTCGCTATGATTCCGGCCCGGTTTGATCACCGCGGCGTTACCGGCCCCTGTGCCCAATGCCATAATAATGTAACCGCGATGGGCAAGAATCCCGGCCACATAAACACCATCAATAATTGTGAAGCCTGTCATAACACATTGATGTTCAATCGGGTGCGGCGGGTGGATCATGCTGCTGTTACCGGATCGTGTAATAGTTGTCACAATGGCTCACAGGCAATGGGTAAGCCCAATACGCATATTGCAACGACCGCCCAGTGCGATACCTGCCACACGACCCAGACATGGCGCGCGGCAAGATTTGATCATTCGGGTGTTAGTGGTACCTGCAGCAGTTGCCACAACGGTAGCCAAGCAACAGGCAAGCCCAGTGGTCATATTCAGACCACGGCACAGTGTGATACCTGCCATACGAATAGGGCCTGGCTCCCGGCCAATTTCAGTCATACCAATGTAACCGGCACATGCAGTACCTGTCACAATGGCAGTCAGGCGACGGGCAAACCCAGCGGCCATGTGCAGACTACAGCGCAGTGCGATGCCTGCCACGCAACCAACGCCTGGCGCCCGGCCAATTTTAGTCACACCAATGTGATCGGGACGTGCAGTAGCTGCCACAACGGCAGTCAGGCAACGGGTAAACCCAGTGGCCATGTCCAGACCACGGCGCAGTGTGATGCCTGCCACGCAACCAACGCATGGCGTCCGGCCAGCTTCAGTCACACCAATGTCACAGGAACGTGTGCTAGTTGTCACAATGGTGTCCAGGCGACCGGAAAGTCTTCGAGTCATATCAGCACCAGTGGACCTTGTGAGGCATGTCATACGACGGCACGTTGGAGGCCGGTAACGCGTGTTGACCATACCTATGTAACGGGTTCCTGTTCGACTTGCCACAATGGCTCGACGGCAACAGGCAAATCGGGCGGACATTTTGTGACAACCCAACAGTGTGACAGTTGCCACACGACAACAAGCTGGATACCCACTACAGCCTATCGCCATACATCCACCGCCTATGCCACACATTCCTCCGGCGTGTCGTGCAGGGATTGTCATAGCGCCAATAACGAAATCGTGAATTGGCCGAACGCTGCCTATAAACCAGATTGCGCCGGCTGTCATGCGGGTGACTTCAAGTCGGACGCTCACAAAAAAGTGGACAGCCCACGGATTCTATATACAGCTGGTGAATTGCGCGATTGTACGGGTGCGTGCCACCTTTACAGGGACAGTTCGTTTACCAGTATTGAAAAATCACGGAGCGGCGAACATCGTTCCAACAGGGGAGATTGGTAAGTGATAAATCTGATGAGCAAATACAAAGGTGCAGGCAGGGCTGGCAAGGTTGTTGTGCTTGCCGCCCTGTTCTGCCTGACTCTGCCAGCAGCCGCGCAACCGGCCGGCAATCGTGTGATCGAGGATACAGAAGTGGAGAATATGGATGGTTGTTCAAAGATAACCATTACCTTTGTGCTTCCGGTTCAGTATCTCTCGAGTTTTCCGGCCTCCCAAGGCAAGGAACTTCGGGTT
>JAJDNN010000090.1 GCA_022340685.1 Pseudomonadota bacterium | reverse complement strand
TTTTCACCCTGCTTCGCAGACGCATCACCGGTGCCCTGCTTGCGGCGACTGCGGCTACCGCGACGACCTGATTTTTTACGACTGACCGGCGTGGTGTCCGTATCGGCGGGCTGATACTGACCGCTGTCGCTGATCAGGTCGAAATCGATCTTGCGATCATCCAGATTGACTCGCGCCACCTTGACCCGGATCCGGTCGCCCAAACGAAAGATTTGCCGGCTGCGCTCACCCATCATGCGATGCTTGACCGGGTCGAACTGGAAATAGTCGTTCCCCAGACCGGTCACATGGATCAGGCCTTCCACATAGATGTCATCCAGCTCGACGAACAGGCCGAAACTGGTGACACTGGAAATGGTGCCATCAAATTCCTCGCCCACCTTGTCCAGCATGTATTCGCATTTCAACCAGTCCACCGCATCGCGGGTTGCCTCATCGGCCCGTCGCTCGGTTTGTGAAGCGTGCTCACCCAGAGCCTGCATGCTGGTATGGTTGTAGTGAAAGCGATCGACCGGTTTATTCGCCAGCACATGGCGAATGGCGCGGTGCACGATCAGGTCGGGGTAGCGCCGAATCGGTGAGGTAAAGTGCGCATAGGCATCGTAGGCCAGACCGAAATGGCCGATATTATCGGGGCTGTAAACAGCCTGACGCAGGCTACGCAGTAACACTGTCTGGATCAGGTGGGCATCGGGGCGTTCATGGATTTGCCCCAGCAGGCGTGCATAATCCTGCGCCTGGGGTTCATCGCCCCCGCCAAGGTCCAGACCAAATTCGGACAGAAAAGCCCGCAGATCTTCCAGTTTTTCGGCGGTGGGGCCATCGTGAATGCGGTACAGGGCCGGGATCTTGTTGGCCAGCAGATACCTGGCCGTGGCCACGTTGGCAGTGATCATGAATTCCTCGATCATGCGATGCGCATCGTTGCGTACCAGTGGCACAATCCGCTCGATCTTGCGGTGTTCACCAAACACGATGCGCGTTTCCGTTGTATCGAAATCGATAGCGCCGCGTTTTGCACGTCGTTGGTGCAGCACCTTATACAGGTCATGCAGATCTTCGAGGTGCGGCACCAGTACCGAATACTGCTGGCGTAATGCGGCATCCTGGTCCACCAGCATGGCCGCTACCTTGGTATAGGTAAGCCGGGCGTGGGAATGCATTACGGCTGGATAGAAGCGGTACTCCTGCAACACGCCATGCGCACTCAGCTGCATGTCACACACCATGCACAACCGGTCCACCTGCGGTTTGAGGGAACAGAGGCCGTTGGACAGGATTTCCGGCAACATCGGGATCACCCGTTCGGGGAAATAGACCGAGTTGCCGCGTTCGCGTGCATCCTGATCCAGCGCGGTATCCACTGCCACGTAATGGGAAACATCGGCGATCGCGACCAGCAGCCGCCAGCCATTTTTATTCGGCTCGCAGTACACCGCATCGTCGAAGTCGCGCGCGTCCTCGCCATCGATGGTTACCAACGGTAACTGGCGGAGGTCTTCCCGCCCCTGCTTGTCTGCCTCACTGACCTGCTCGCTAATCGCCCGAATCTGCGCTTCCGTCCCGGCTGACCAGATCTGCGGCAGACTGTGAGCACGGATAGCCACATCAATTTCCATTCCCGGCGCCATGTGGTCACCCAGCACCTCCACCACCTTGCCGATGGGTTGGCGGTAGCGACTGGGCTGCTCCACGATTGCGACCACCACTATCTGGCCATGGCTGGCACTGTTCAGGTTTTCAGACGGAACCAGAATATCCAGATGGATGCGTTTGTTGTCGGGTACCACGAAGGCCACACCACTTTCGACAAACAGGCGTCCTACCACCGTTTCGTTGGCCCGCTCCAGGATCTCGACCAGATTGCCTTCACGCCGGCCGCGCCGGTCCAGACCAGTGATGCTGACCAGTGCCCGGTCGCCATGCAGCAGGCTGCGCATCTCGCGGGCCGGCAGAAACACGTCGTCCCCCCCTTCCTCCGGCACCAGGAAACCAAACCCATCCGGATGGCCGATCACCCGGCCGCGCACCAGATTCATATGACTGACCAGCCCGTACTCACGCCGCCGGTTGAAGATCAGTTGACCATCGCGTTCCATTGCCCGCAGTCGCCGCCGTAAGGCCTCCAGCGCTGCCTCATCGACCAGGCCAAGCTTGTCGGCAATTTCTTCCCGTGACAGCGGCCGCCCCTCCTCCTCCAGCATTTGCAGGATAAATTCCCGGCTCGGTATGGGATGGTCATACTTTTGCGCCTCACGTGAGGCATAGGGATCGTTGCTGTTTTTTTTCTGACTCATGGACTACCTGTAAATTACGCAAAATAGCCGACATTGGCTAAATTTTATGGGGGCCAAGTGTACCGCAGAAAGCGGCTATCTGGTTGATCAGGTTTGACAAAATCCAGGGGGGCCGGTAAAGTTCGCGCCCTGACGCCGAGGTGGTGAAATTGGTAGACACGCTAGCTTCAGGTGCTAGTGGGGGCAACCCCGTGGAGGTTCAAGTCCTCTCCTCGGCACCATCTCTTCATCTCCCAGCATTCACAATCAGACACCGATAACCACTTTAATTTCAATAAGTTGTAGTATTTATTGAGTAATATCAAAGTGTCTGGTGGTAGTGGTGTTGAAGCTCAAAAACTGCACTTGAACAACACGTAGAATTCCCCCTCAATACCCCCGATTCACTTTGATATATCGGCATAATCTTCAATTTATAGCGCAGTCGCAATGACAAACCTGCGCGCCATCAATTCCGGCACATAGGCAACATATACATCTTTATTGTTTACCGGGCATCAGGCACGTGTGCGTATTGCACTTGTGAAGTTACAAAACAAAAGAACGGGCTCAACACCGCTCTTTATTGGCTGGGATAGTGAATGATTCAAGAACATTTTACTGCAAGGCGCGCAACCTCCTGGCAGTCTTTGATAATTAAAATCGTTTGTTTATACTGAAATCATCGTCAATACCTATTACTAAAACAGGCTGGCCTGAGTATGAATTTACGTGACCTGAAATACATTATTGCCGTGGCTGAAACCCACCACTTTGGCAAGGCAGCCGAGCGTTGCTTTGTCAGCCAGCCAACCCTGAGTGGCCAAATAAAAAAGCTGGAAGACGAACTGGGTGTCGCGATATTCGAGCGCACCAATCGCTCGGTGGAGATCACCCCGGCCGGCAAGGAAATACTCAACCATGCGCGACAAATAATGGAACAGGCTGATGTCATTCAACAACTGGCCCGCGCTCACCAGGATCCACTAGCGGGTCCGCTGCGTATCGGCGCTATCCCGACCCTCAGCCCCTATTTAATGCCGTTGATCCTGGTGCCTTTGAACAAACAGCACCCGCAAATGAAACTGGTGCTGTCCGAAGAGATGACTGATACGTTATTGGCGCGCCTGCATAATCACGAAATTGATGCCGCCTTACTGGCAACACCGGTAGAAGAACCTGACCTTGAGGCGATACCGTTATTTGACGAACCCTTCTGGGTCGCCTATCCGCGCAAGCATCCTTTTTATACCAAGGAGAAAATTACCCAACGCGATCTGGAAGCGGAAAACCTGTTGTTGCTGGCCGAGGGCCACTGTCTGGCCAAACAGGCTATGGACGTTTGTCATTTAAAGGAACGCCAAACCCAGGGTGCGATGTCTGACCTGCGCGCCGCCAGCCTCGAGACCCTGATTCAACTGGTCGGAGCCGGCTTTGGTATTACCCTGGTCCCGGCGCTGGCCATGCGCGGTTCCTGGACCAGTGGCAGTGGCGTTGTCGCCCAACCCCTGAAAACGGCCAATGCCTCACGGCGGATCTCCCTGGTATTTCGTCACAGCTTCCCACGCCGCGCTGCCCTGGAGGCCTTTGCGCAGATCATCCTCGGCAGTCTGCCCAATACCGTACAGGTTGTCGGTCAGAAGAAATCCCCGAAGAAAAAAGCCCGCAAGAAAAACTAACCGTTTGCCCTGCGTAGACGGGCTTGAACAATTCATTGTTATTTCCTATCGATACAATCGTAATAAACGATTTTATCAATCACTAGTCCTGCCCGATAATCCTCCCCGTAGCCAGCAAACAACCTGGCATGAAGGAGGATAGAAGCATGACCAAGACAGTGACTTTCGCAGCAGTGCACTTCAGCGTGGCCTTTACGGTGGCTTACCTGATGACTGGCAGCGTACTGGTTGGCGGCGTGATTGCGCTGGTCGAACCGGCGATTAACACCGTCGCTTACCACTTTCATGAGCAGGTTTGGAATCGAATCCGCAACGTGCAGCGTCAATCAGCGCATCACATTGTCCAACCTGTGTAACAACTTTTTTAATACGTAAATTTTTAATACTTAAACAGGAGAAAAACCATGTTAGAGAATAGAGAAGGTCAAAACATACCACAAGTCACTTTCCGTACCCGTCGTAATCACGAGTGGGTCGATGTGAGCAGCGATGAAGTTTTTAAAGGCAAAACTGTGGTGGTGTTTTCATTACCCGGCGCCTTTACCCCGACGTGTTCATCAACACACGTACCGCGTTACAACCAGCTGACACCAACGTTCAAACAACACGGTATTGATGACGTAATTTGTGTCTCTGTCAACGATGCCTTTGTAATGAACGAATGGCAGAAGGAACAGAACGCCAACAACGTCACCTTCATGCCGGATGGTAATGGTGATTTCAGTCGCGGTATGGGCATGCTGGTGCCGAAGAATGATCTTGGCTTTGGTGAACGTTCATGGCGTTACTCCATGCTGGTAAAGGATGGTGTGATTGAAAAAATGTTCATCGAACCGAACAAGCCCGGCGACCCCTTTGAGGTTTCTGATGCCGACACCATGCTGACCTACATTGCCCCAAATGCAGCCAAGCCATTGGATGTCACCATCTTCACTCGCGAAGGATGTGAATACTGTGTGCGTGCCAAAGGTCTGTTGAATGATGCGGGTATCCAGTACGAAGAACTGGTACTGAATCGTGACTATACCGAGGCGACTATTCGTGCGATATCCGGTATGTCGACGGTACCTCAAGTGTTCATTAATGGTAATCGCATTGGTGGTTCAGAAGATCTGGAAAAATACATGGTGAAAGATAAAGTTGCCTGACCATTTACTCAGCCCTCACTCAATTATCCTAAGGGCACACTTATGGTGGCTCAACTTTGAGCCACCACAGTATGTTACATGGGTTGATTCGCCAACCAAAGAAAAGGCGCACCAAGGTGCGCCTTCTACAATAGCCTGGCATAAGCCAGCCGTCTCAGCTTTTCTTCTTGCGAGCCACAGCACCCAGCCCCAGCAATCCGACACTGAACAACAATAGTGCATAGGGTTCCGGCACGTCCACTGCCCCTTCGATAGAATCGTTGGCGCAGGTCATGGACCATTTCAGGCCGATATCACCCGTTACCAGACCAAGACTGCTGAGCAGAATGTTGTACTCAACTAACGCCATACATCAGCCGACCGAAAAACGCGTGGCGGTTTTTGGGTCGACTGGATGTGATTGTTATGTATTTTAACCCTTAAATACATTTTCGGAACTTAAATATTCCATTTCTGCTTCACTACTTTCTCGGCCGAGTATTTGATTTCTATGCGGAAAACGTCCATATTTTTTCACAATATCTCTATGATGCTCTGCAAATCTTATATTGTTTATTAACTCATACTTCTTGAACAATTTAACCGACAGCTCCTGATGATCAATATTTTCACTATGCATCAGCGGCATAAACAAAAAAGATAGACGATCTCTTTCAAGCTTTTTATCAAAACCTCGATTGATAGCCGATAATGCAACCTCAACAGCCTTTTTTTCGGTTTGAAAGCTCTTCGCTTCCCCTCTAAACATATTAAGAGGAAATTGATCTAGTACTATTACCAATGCCAAACTTCCTTCTGGGGTATTTTCCCATTCATCATATTCCCCCTTAGATGATTTTATCCATACCTGCTCGTATCGATCTCTGATCTGTTGATCCAATTCCGGTGTCGAGGAAAACCAACATTTCCGCATTGGATCAGAATACCAAAAGTCGATTATTTCTATAGGTTTCATTGTCGAGTCTTACACATAACGCTCGCGTAATAGGCGCGAGCATGCGAGCGTCCAGATTAGCGCGATTGTTATAAATTTATTTTCGGGCATCTTTGATATACATAGCATTTCCGTCATTTCTCATCTCTATATCAAATAATTCACTTGCCCGAATTAGGTCTCCAAGCTTCTTATAACCATAATTAATGGGAGAAAATGAACTATTGTTTGATATATATAGACCTACTTTGCTCATATGAGCCCAGTTATCATCGTCTGATGTTTGTTCAACGGCAGTTCGTAGCAATTTAACCAAGGCTGTATCTTTTCTCAGATCAGCGCGACTCTTTTTTTCTGAGGTTTTTTGCTTCGATTTATCTTCTTTATCCTGAATTAAATTCTCTGTGTAAATAAATGTAGAACAGGCGTCTACAAATGGTTGCGGAGTCTTTTTCTCTCCAAATCCATATACCGGCAGCCCACTTTCTAAAATTCTCATAACCAAAGGTGTAAAGTCACTATCACTCGTCATAAGAGCAAAAGCATCAATGGATTTAGAATATAAAAGATCCATTGCATCAATTATCATCGCTGCATCAGTTGCATTTTTTCCTTTCGTGTAGGCAAATTGCTGCATTGGTCTAATTGCATGAGGATGTAGTCTGTCGATCCAACCGGACAAAGATGAACTATTCCAATCTCCATGAGCATGCCTAACATTAACCATTCCTAATTTGGAAAGCTCTTCAAGCACTCCTTCAATAGAATTATGACTTACATTATCGCAATCAATAAGAAGAGCTATTCTTGTTTGTCCTGACACTAATATCTCCTTAATTTATAACGTGTGAGCTTAGCCGCCGCGTTAGCGGTCGGCTGGAGCGCCTTGTTATGTGATTCGGTCATTTCGTTTCCACTGCGGTAAAACTCGATGAAAGCAGCATGTTACTGCCACTATTCATATCCATGACTTTTGTTTCAATTCGATATTTTCCTAATGGCTCATCATTTTCAATTATGACACGCATGTAGTCAGCACTTAGACCAAGGCTACGATTAGGAGGAACCGGTTTTCCTGACCATACTTCCATGATAGGTAATTTTGAATATACGCTGCCATCAGGTTGATATACGGTAATTTGCATCCTTAAATCACAATTACCTTTCTTATCAACGGCACAGCCACCGAAGACAATAAATGCAGTAATAATTTTGCTTTTTTCGATCTTATCTGTAGTGGGAAAGTAGACGCTCTCAGATGGGGTGTTCCAGTTTTTAAGGCTTCAGCCTCATTGTCTGTTAATACCAGTTGCGCTATAAAATCCTTAGAAGATTTCATGTGGTCAGAGTCGGGGACTGCATTGCCCTGTTTATCGATCCATCCGGAATTTGCTAGTGCAGGCAGGGAAAATACTAATGCAATTAATACTCCGTTGATGTTTCTCATATACCCCCTTTTACACATAACATTTGATTAGGTGGAAATTATTCCACATAACGTACCAACCTGTTGTGGGTGTTTTTCTCACTATATCAAAAAGGTAGCCTTTTTTTTGGGGGGTATTATCCAACTCACGTAAAGTGGAATTAATTCCACCTAACAGTCCGCCGCTCTATAATAGGCCTTTTTATTCTTAATAATTTCAATTAGTTAGCAAAAGGAGTCCCCTTTCAGGAGCTCCTGGGCCATGGGTCGGTATAAACCACCATGAAGTACACTCACATTGTGAATCAGAATACGCGTAAGACACGCAGTCCACTTGATTCATTGTGATTGTTTTGAAGGACGGGGGTGCTACAAAGCCCCCTCTTATTATGAATGTTTGCTTTGGGTCGAATTCAGATGTCACAACCAGGCTGACATACCACTATGCTGTGAGCAAAACGCTCAAAAGTTGCTAACGTGCACAAAGCGCGAGATCCGGAACGGTGCCCCGTCAGGCATCGAACGGATGTCGTAACACGATGGTTTCATTCCGCTCCGGTCCGGTGGAAATGATGTCGACAGGAATCCCGGTGACTTCCTCGATCCGTTTCAGATAAGCCCGGGCCGGTGCCGGTAGCTTGTCGTAGTCAGTCACACCAAAGGTGGACTCTTTCCAGCCAGGCATGTCTTCGTACACCGGTTCCACTGAGTCGAACGCCTCGGCGCCGACTGGTGGCGTCAGGTGCGTCTCGCCATCATATTTGTAACCGACGCACAAACGAATCGTATCGAGCCCGTCCAGTACGTCCAGTTTGGTGATACACATGCCACTGACGCTGTTGATCATAGCGGAACGACGCAGGGCTACGGCATCAAACCAGCCGCATCGACGCGGCCGGCCGGTGGTGGAACCGAATTCGTGGCCTTGCCGGGCCATATGTTCGCCCACTATATCCAGCAGCTGGTTCCCGTCATACAGCTCGGTGGGAAACGGTCCGGATCCGACCCGGGTGGTATAGGCCTTGGTGATGCCAAGCACATAGTCAAGGTTACACGGCCCGACGCCGCTGCCGGTGGCGGCGCCACCGGCCGTGGTGTTTGAGGATGTCACAAACGGATAGGTGCCATGATCGATATCCAGCAAGGCACCCTGCGCGCCCTCGAACATGATACTGCGTCCCGCCAGTTGGTGTTGGTGCAACAATTCGGGAATATCGGCAACCAGGGGTTGCAGTTCGTCCTGCATCGCCAGTGCCTGATCCAGGACCCGATTAAAATCAACCGGCTCGGCCTTGAAGTAATGTTGCAGTGTAAAATTGTGGTAGTCGAGCACTTCTCCCAGCTTGGCCGCAAAACGCTCGCGATGAAACAGATCACCAAGGCGCAGGCCACGCCGTGATACTTTGTCCTCATAGGCCGGACCGATACCACGCCCGGTAGTACCAATGGCTTTATTCCCGCGCGCTTTTTCACGCGCGTGATCCAGCGCAACATGGTAGGACAGGATCAGCGGGCAGGCCTCACTGATGCGCAAGCGTTCCCGGGCCGGTACGCCGTTTTCTTCCAACATGGCCAGTTCCGTCTGCAGTGCCTCGGGAGACAGTACGACACCATTGCCGATCAGGCACTGGACATTGTCGTGCAGGATACCGGATGGAATCAGATGCAGGACGGTCTTGTGATCACCAATCACCAGCGTATGACCGGCGTTATGCCCACCCTGAAAACGCACCACGACGCCGGCGCGATCGGTCAGCAGATCGACGACCTTGCCCTTCCCTTCATCGCCCCACTGGGTACCGATGACGACTACATTCTTGCCCATATTCAAACCCCAAATTTAATAATCAGGCCGTTTCAACGATCCAGCCTTGTTCTGTTTTTATCAACTGCCGATCACACTGCATGTCCCTCGCTTTTCCCTGCTGCCCTGGCAGGGCAACGATAACCCGTTCACCGCTCGCCCGCAGGCTGCGGATCTTGTTCTGCAAATCAGTATCGTCCCCTGCCGGCGCCAGGATGCCGGCCTGTTTCCTGTTAACCACCCCACCCAGCAGGGCGAGTGTGCGCAAGTCGGTACTAAAACCCGTGGCCGGTCGCGATTTTCCAAACGCCTCGCCAATACCATCATAGCGGCCACCCTGGGCAATCGCCTGGCCATGCCCCGGCACATAGGCAGCAAATACCGCACCGGTGTGATAATTGTAGCCTCGTAGTTCCGCCAGATCGTAGTGCAGCCGAAGGTCAGGACGCTGTTGTTGTAACAGCCTGGCAATGGCGTCAAGATTCTCCAGTGCCGCATTTAACTCGTCGCTGGCGGCGCGAAAGGCGGACCGGGCCGCTGCCATCACCTCCGTGGATCCGTTCAGCTCGGCCAGGGCGTTGAGCATTTCAGCCACGGCATCATCCAGGGCCATGCTGTCCAGCAAGGCGGTCAATTCCGGACGGGCCTTGCGTTGCAGGGCATCGAACAGGTCCTCCTCCTGCAACCGAGTCAGTCCGGCCTGTGCCACCAGGGCGCGGTAGATACCCACGTGTCCCAGATCCAGATACGGTTGTTCAATCCCGACCTGGCCCAGCGTATCCAGCATCAGGCTCAGCACTTCGACGTCGCTTTCAATGCCCGCATGGCCATATAGTTCCGCCCCGACTTGCAGCAGGCTGCGGGATCCGGCAAAACCATCCGGGCGGGTGTGCAGCACCGTACCCAGGTAACACAACCGGGACGGTGCGGTTGAATCCAGATGGCGGGCATCAATGCGGGCCACTTGCGGTGTCATGTCGGCCCGTACACCCATCATGCGTCCGGTCAACTGGTCAGTGAGCTTGAAAGTTTGCAAATCCAGATCGTTTCCTGTCGCCACCAGCAGGGATTCGAGGTATTCGATAAATGGCGGCATGACCAGGTCATATCCCCAACTGTCGAACAGATCCAGCAGCTGGCGCCGTAACAACTCCAGTTGCCACGCCTTGTCCGGCAGGGCTTCCTCAATCCCCTCTGGTAACAGCCAACGGTTGTTTTTCATAATGAACCGGAACGAATGGTTGAATTTCAGTGCGTAAATAAATAGACCAGGAGAGCCCCGGTGATCATGCTGACGAGACCCCAGATGCGCAGGGTTCGATTGTCTAACGCAGAAATCATCTTCACGGTACGCCGGTAGCTGTCAGGATTCACTGTCGGCAGCAGCCCTTCGATGACCAGCATCAGGGCGAAAGCCAGAAGTAATGTCTTCCACATGGTTCCCGTCCGGACTGGTAATCTCGGCCAGCAAATTAATTCTTACTTGCGAGCCGGCTTGGCCTGATTGAAGTATTTAAAGAACTCGGAATCCGGTTCCAGCACCAGGACGTCGGCCCCGGTCTGGAATGCCGTCCGGTAGGCATCCAGGCTGCGGTAAAATGAGTAGAACTCCGGATCCTGGCTATAGGCTCGGGCGTAGATTTCTGCCGCCGCACCATCACCGGCACCACGGATTTCCAGTCCCTTGCGATGGGATTCAGCCAGCAATACGGTGCGTTCCCGATCCGCGTTGGCACGAATTGTCTCTCCCTTTTCTGCACCCTGAGCACGGATTTCAGCGGCAATTCGCGCACGTTCCGATTCCATTCGGCGGAACACATCCTTGCTTATTTCAGGCGGAAAATCGATTCGCTTGATACGAACATCAACAATCAGGATGCCAAATTTTTCAACTTGCGAGTTGGCCAGCTTGGTCATGTTAGCCATGATTTCGGTGCGGGCGTCGATCTTGGGTCCCGGCTTAACGGCTGCCTTTGGCTGCTCTTCGTCTTCCGGATAGTCACCAGACACCACTTCATGCACTGTGCGGCGACTGAATTCGGTCTTTAGACCATCGTTGATTATGTTATACAAACGCATTGCTGCAGTACGTTGATCACCGCCCGACATGGTCCGGTAATACTTTTCAACATCATTAATGCGCCACTTGGCGAAGAAATCCACCACCACTTTCTTTTTCTCGGCCGTCAAATACTCGGTAGGACGCGCATCGAGGGTCAGGATACGCGAATCGAAAAAGCGCACATTGTTGACGAGCGGCAGTTTGAAATGCAGGCCCGGCTTGTAATCCGCATTGACGATTTCACCCAGTCGGAACTTGATGGCAAGCTCACGCTCATTAACCGTAAACATCGATGCCAGTCCGGCGCCTATTACCAGCACCAGTACGAGTGGAATTAGGATTTGTTTGGGGTTCATTAGCGCTCCCCTCTGTTGCGATCACGACTCCGATCTCGTTTCGACGCAGTTTCCGATTGCTTGCTGCCGAAGGAGGATGTGTTGGGCGCAGTCTGGATTGTCTGGCTACCCGCGTTCTTTTGAATCAGCTTATCGATTGGCAAATACATCAGGCTGTTGCCCTGTTTGGTATCCAGTAATACCTTGTTGGTATTGCCCAAAACTTCTTCAATAGTGTCTAGATACATACGATTGCGTGTAACATCCGGTGCCTTGCGATATTCCGTCAGTACCTTCTTGAAGCGAACCGTTTCACCCTCGGCCCGTTGCACAACCTGGGCCCGGTACGCTTCGGCCTCCTGAATCAACCGAACTGCCTGGCCCCTGGCCTTGGGCAAAATGTCATTGGAATAAGCTTGGGCCTCATTGATAAAGCGCACCTTGTCTTCCCGCGCACTACTGGCATCAAGGAAAGCAGCCTTGACCTGCTCGGGCGGATCGGAGTGCTGCAGGTTGACCTGGGTAACCAGCAAGCCGGTCTTGTAGCGATCCAGGATTTTTTGGGTCAGGCTTTCTGTCTCGTTCGCCACTTGGCTGCGGCCCGTGGTCAGGACGAAGTCCATAGTGCTCGTGCCGACCACTTCACGCAGCGCACTTTCGGCCGCCTGACGTAGGGTGGCAACCGGGTCCTGCACGGCAAACAGATAATTTTTGGGGTCCCGCACCTTGAATTGGACTTCCATCAGGATATCAACGATGTTCTCGTCCTTGGTTAACATCAGAGCCTCGCTGGGTGTGGTCCCGATGCGTTCACTGCGCGACTGATCGACATTCACGATGTCGACGGTCTGGATAAAACGGGGATACCAGTGTGGCCCCGGTTCAATGATTTGCTTGAAGGCGCCGAACTGCAGAACGACGCCCTTGGTGCCTGTATCCACAATATAAATTCCGGACAGCGCCCAGATGACCAGCACGATGGCGGCGATAAAGCCAAGGCCAATCCCGCCCCCGCTTCCACTGCGGCCGCTTCCACCCATTTTTTTTCCGCCAAACAGTCCTGCGAACTTTTTCTGCAGCTGTTTGAACAGTTCATCAAGATCCGGTGGACCCTGCTCATTCTTGCGGTTACCCCAGGGATCCTTGTCCCCTGAGCCACCGGGTTCATTCCAGGCCATGACTAACTCCGTGGATTGTGTACGTGTTATGAAGCGGTATGAATGCTTGTCGGTCTTGCACGATTGCCGAATTCTATGGGGCTTCGCTGGCAACCGCAAGGCATGGTGCCGTTTCATTTTCGACCAGGTATTGCGATACGCGTTCAGTATTGTCGAGAATCTGCCAGTCACTGTCCCGCAGATCCACCTGAATCAACCAGTGTCCTTCCGCCGTAGTAGCTTCATCCTGCACACCGCCTAACTGGTAAAGACGGGCGTGCAGACGACCGGCTTGGGGTGGCAATCTGAGGGTATAGCTGTGAATGTCTGCGTTCAGGATTTCATCAATCGCACCCAGTAACTGATCCATGCCCGCACCGGTGACGGCAGACACCCAGACCCGTACCGGCCGACCCTGCTCGTCCCGTTCCAGCCGCGG
>JAJDNN010000087.1 GCA_022340685.1 Pseudomonadota bacterium | reverse complement strand
CCCTTTTGATCTGCGCGCCTTTTCCTTACGAGCCGCGGGTTTTGTCCTGACCCTCGCGGCCGGCTGCGGTCTGGCCAGTTTGCACGACACCAGCCTGGTCAATCTCCTGCCGGTCAACGCCGGGGGCATTCTGGGCGATTTGGTGGGGAGCGCTATGCAAGGGGCGTTCAGTTTCCTCGGAGCCACCTTGCTGTTACTGGCGCTGTTTTTCAGCGGTTTCACCCTGTTTACCCACCTGTCCTGGCTGAAACTGATGGATCTGACCGGGGCGCTGACGTTGCAGGTCATCGCCTGGCTGCGGGTGCGCGTCAAGGCCCTGCGAGAGGCCATCCGCGCGCATCGCGCGAAGAAAGAGAAAGAAAGCACCTACCAGGTCAAGGTCCACCGTGAAGTCGAGCAGAAGGCACAACGAAGCCCGCCAGTGATCAAAAGTCCGGAAAAACCAGCTCCGCAAAGCGAGCGGGTGGAACGAGAGAAGCAGGTGCCCCTGTTTGCCATCGACGGAAATTCGGAACTGCCGCCACTGTCCCTGCTGGATGAAGCCACGCCCGGCAAGTACCGCATGTCGGAAGAAGCCCTGCAGGCCATGTCGCGTCTGGTGGAAAGCAAACTTAAGGATTTCGGCATCGAGGCCCAGGTGGTCGAAGTCCATCCCGGCCCGGTGATCACCCGGTATGAAATCCAGCCGGCCCCCGGCGTCAAGGTCAACCAGATCACCAACCTGGCCAAGGATCTGGCGCGTTCCCTGTCAGCCATCAGCGTGCGTATCGTCGAGGTGATCCCCGGCAAGACCACCGTAGGCCTGGAAATTCCCAATGAGCAGCGCGAAATCGTTCGACTGAGTGAAAACCTTAAATCCAGCGCCTTCGCCGACGCCAAATCGCCACTCACCCTGGCGCTGGGCAAGGATATCAGCGGCCATCCGTCGGTGGCGGATCTGGCCAAAATGCCTCACTTGCTGGTCGCAGGCACTACCGGGGCGGGCAAGTCGGTGGCGCTCAACGCCATGATTCTGAGCCTGCTTTACAACGCCACACCGAAGGACGTGCGGCTGATTTTGATCGATCCCAAGATGCTGGAACTCTCGGTGTATGACGGCATTCCTCACCTGCTGGCACCGGTGGTGACCGATATGAAGGAAGCGGCCAATGCGCTCCGCTGGTGCGTGCACGAGATGGACCAGCGCTACCGGTTGATGGCGGCGCTCAAGGTGCGCAACATTAGCGGCTTCAATCGCAAGGTGACCGAGGCCAGGGCGGCCAAACAGCCCATTCTAGACCCGCTCCACCCGGCTGACTCGGAATTGCCGGCCCAGGAACTTCAACCCTTGCCCTACATTGTGGTGGTGGTCGACGAGCTGGCTGACATGATGATGGTGGTGGGCAAGAAGGTGGAGGAGCTGATTGCCCGTCTGGCCCAGAAAGCCCGCGCGTCGGGTATTCACCTGATCCTTGCCACCCAACGGCCCTCGGTGGATGTGCTGACCGGCCTGATCAAAGCCAATATCCCAACCCGTATCGCCTTCCAGGTCTCCTCGCGGATCGATTCGCGTACCATTCTCGACCAGATGGGCGCCGAACAACTGCTGGGGCACGGCGACATGCTCTATCTGCCACCGGGTACGGCGGTGCCGATCCGGATCCATGGCGCTTTCGTGGATGACCACGAGGTCAACAATGTGGTTGCGAACCTCAAGATGAACGCCCGGCCGCAGTATCTGGAGGAGGTCCTGTCCGGCCCGCCGGAGTCCGAAGCCGGCATGCCGGGCATCGGTGCAGACAGCGAATCTGATCCGCTCTACGATGAGGCAGTACGGATCGTCACCGAGAGCCGTCGCGCCTCGATTTCCGGCATCCAGCGGCGACTCAAGATTGGCTATAATCGCGCTGCACGCATGGTGGAAGCCATGGAACTGGCCGGTATCGTTAGCCCGCTGGAATCCAACGGCAGCCGCGAAGTGCTGGCGCCCCCGCCACCCAAAGAGTAATCCACATGCGATTCGTATTTTCCGTTTGTTTATTCCTGGTCATGTCGGTGCTCCAGGCCGCTTCGTTGCAGGATCGTTTTGCCGGCCTGGACAGCTCCAGTACAGAATTTACCCAGGAACTGTTCGACGCCGACCGGAAGCTGCTGGAAACCAGCAAGGGCATCCTGCGGATACAACGGCCGGATCGGTTCAACCTCGAATATCGCGACCCTTATTACCAGCTCTATGTCGCCGACGGCCAGAACCTCTACTTCTATGACAAGGACCTGGAACAGGTGACCGTCACGGCGCAAAAGGACATACTCGACAGGAGTCCGGCGATGTTGCTCAGTAACCCGGCCCGTCTCAACGACCTCTATATCGTCAATCCGCAGGGGGAGACGGATGGCCTGGCCTGGTACGCACTGACACCCCGGCAGCCCGGTAGTAGCTTTGACACTATCAAACTGGCCTTTGCCGGCAAGGAGCTGCGCATCATGGAATTGCAGGACAGTTTTGGGCAGACCACACGCCTGACATTTCAAAATCTACGGCAGAACCCGGATCTCGACCCGGCGCTGTTCCGTTTCACCCCGCCAGCGGGGATCGACGTTATCCAGCAATAAGATCATGGTTGCGGGCGACGATCTGTTCGAAACCCCCGTCCCGGTTGAGCCCGTTCAGGCTGCCTGGCAGCCACTGGCGGATCGCATGCGGCCCCAGACCCTGGACGATATCGCGGGCCAGGCCCACCTGTTGGGACCTGACAAACCGCTGCGTCTAGCCATCGAGTCGGGCAAGCTGCACTCCATGATCTTCTGGGGTCCACCGGGTACCGGCAAGACCACCTTGGCACGCATGATTGCGCGCTACTGCGAGGCCGAATTCATCAGCATCTCGGCGGTACTGTCAGGTGTGAAGGACATTCGTGCCGCGGTCGACCGGGCCCGGACCTTACGTGACGCCAGTGGACGGCCCAGCGTCCTGTTCGTGGATGAGGTGCATCGCTTCAACAAGTCGCAACAGGACGCTTTCCTGCCTTTCGTGGAAGACGGCACTGTCACATTCATTGGCGCCACTACCGAAAATCCGTCCTTCGAACTCAATAACGCCCTGTTGTCCCGCGCCCGGGTCTATGTGCTGAAGGCCCTGCAGCCGGCGGATCTCTGTCAGGTTATCGACCGCGCCCTGGCCGATGCCACACTGGGTCTGGGGCAGCGGGCCATCGACCTGCCGGAGGCGCAAAAACAGCGCCTCGCCATGATCGCCGACGGGGACGCCCGACGCGCGCTTAATTTGCTGGAAATCGCTGCCGATCTCGGCGAGGAGACGGGGGCGAAGACCGTCATATCGGCAGAGACCCTGGAAGAAGTCTTCAGCACCGGTGTGCGCCGCTTCGACAAGCAGGGTGAAGCCTTTTACGATCAAATTTCGGCCCTGCACAAATCGGTGCGCGGCTCTTCCCCGGATGCGGCACTGTACTGGCTGGCACGGATGCTCGACGGTGGCTGCGATCCACTCTATATTGCGCGTCGCGTGGTACGCATGGCGAGCGAGGATATTGGCAATGCCGATCCGCGCGGCCTGACCCTGGCGCTGGAGGCCTGGGACGTCCAGGATCGGCTGGGCAGCCCGGAAGGCGAACTGGCTATTGCCCAGGCCGTGGTGTATCTCGCCTGCGCGGCCAAGAGTAATGCTGTCTATCGCGCCTTCGGTCAGGCCATGTCAGATGCAAAGGCGTCCGGCTCACTGGAAGTTCCGCTGCACCTGCGCAATGCGCCAACCCGGCTGATGAAAGAGCTCGACTATGGCAAGGGCTACCGCTACGCACACGACGAGGGTGAAGGTTATGCGGCCGGGGAGTCCTACTTTCCCGACGAAATCGGGGAACGGCGTTATTACGAACCGGTTGCCCGTGGTCTGGAAATCAAGATTGCTGAAAAACTGGCGCACTTACGGGACCTGGACAAGAAACAGGGCAAATGACCGAAACGAAATTCAATCGGACTTACGGGGCAGGGCGGTGAGCCAGTTACTGGCAATTGCTCTTGGCGGAGCTACCGGGGCCGTACTGCGGTTCATCATGTCGACCGGCGTCCATCGCCTGGCGGGGCGTGATTTCCCCTATGGTACCCTGAGTGTCAATGTGCTCGGCTCACTGTTGATGGGATTTTTGTACATCCTCCTTATTGAACGCGGCAGCCTGGGTTCGGAATGGCGTGCCGTATTGCTGGTTGGGTTTCTGGGCGCGTTTACGACTTTCTCGACCTTTTCCATTGAAACGCTCAACCTCATCGAGAATGGTGAAGTGATCAAAGCGGGGATCAATGTGCTGTTAAGTGTGACGTTATGTTTACTGGCCGTCTGGTCCGGTGTGTTAGTGGGGAGACAATTATGAGCGACAATGAAGTGACCGTGGTACGGGTTTATCTCACCGAAGGTGAGTCGCAATTGAAAGGCTTGTTGAAGCGTTTGCGTAACTGGGAAAAGGTCCGGGGTGTTACCGTGTTTCGCGGTATTTCCGGTTTTGGTGATTCCGGCGTCATTCACGATGCCAGTATCATCGACCTGTCACTGGATTTGCCGTTGGTCGTCGAGTTTTTCGATGCCCCGGACAAGGTCACAGCCATCGTTGACCACCTCAGTGAAACCATCAAACCCGGACATATCATCACCTGGCCAGCCCGGGTGAACGGCTAGGCAACATGACGACAAGAAAGGTTAGGCATGCTTGATCCAAAACTGTTACGCACCGACCTCGACCGGGTTCAGCAAAAACTCGTACGGCGTGGTTTTACGCTGGACGTTAACCGCTTCAATGCGCTGGAAGAACAGCGCAAGGCGTTGCAAGTTAAAACCCAGGAGTTACAACAGGAACGCAATGCCAGCTCCAAGGCTATCGGCCAGGCCAAGGCCCGGGGTGAGGATGCCAGCGATATTATGGCATCCGT
>JAJDNN010000082.1 GCA_022340685.1 Pseudomonadota bacterium | reverse complement strand
CGTGCATGGCAGAGAACGGTTCCAGACCTTGCGCCAGCAAGCCGGCAATTGCCGACGCCAAGGTACAGCCAGAGCCGTGGTAACTGTGTGGCAGACGTTCCCATGTGAATGTTTCCAGCAGGCGGTGATTACCGAACAGACGGTTTTCCACGTGTTCCGTATCTTCGTGTGTGCCGGTGAGCAGGACAAACTCACTGCCGGCATCCAGCAGTTCCTGGCCGCAGGCATCCAGCGTATCGGCATTGGGAGCCAGAATACGGGCTTCAATGCTGTTGGGCGTCAGGATGGTTGTTTGTGGCAATAGCAATTCCCGCATGGCATTGATTACGCTGTCCTCGGAGAGGCTGTCGCCATGGCCAGAGGCAAATACCGGATCGAGCACCACTGGGATGTCCGGATAGTCGATCAGGATGGAATGGATCGCTCCGATTATCTCGGCATTGGCGGTCATGCCTATTTTGATCGCGGCGATTGGCATGTCTTCCAGAATAGCCCGGGCCTGTTCGATGAGCAGGGTGACTTTTACAGGCGTGTAATCGATGACAGTGCGGGTGTCTTGCACGGTGAGCGCGGTCGCCACGGGTGCCGCATGGCAGCCCATGCTGGCAACAGCCTCGATGTCGGCCTGCAAGCCGGCGCCGCCGGTGCTGTCCAGACCTGAAAAGCAGATAACAACGGGAATGTTGGGGATTTGCGGCATACTTTAATACACCCGGTTCAGTTCGGTGAGTGTATCACTCCCAACGCGGCGCTTCATGGGACAGTCGTTGCTTGGCAGCATACCGGCGGGTTCACGATGTAATTCATCCGGCAATAACCACCACCTCGACCCGGTTGGTAGCGATGACTTTATTCTGCGAAGTTGAGAAACGGTACCGTCGAAAAATAAAGAATGACGGCAATGATACCTATATAAATCACAACCCGAATCGGTTCTTGTTGAATAACATCAAGCAAGCTGCGGGAATTGCCTTCCCGTTTGAGTCGGACATATTCCTGTTTGGCATTGCTCAGCCGCTGTGCTTCATAGCGTTCGAGGAGGGCGTTCGCCTCGGGCAACTGTGTTTTGTCCCTGAGCCAGATGGCCGGCAGGGAAATGCCCCAATTTCCGGCTGAGGTTTCATAGTACTTAATCCCGTTTTCGCGCAGGACCGTGCGAATCTCATTCGCTTCATCATCGGGGACGCCGCGCAATTTTAATAACAGGACTGGCATGGTGGTCAGGTTTCTCCGTAGAGGTCTGTGTTAAATGGTGTTCAGCCAAGGCGTTTGCAACGGCCTGAATAACAGGTACTCATATTATTTTCTACTTGCGCCAGGCAAGATGCCGGCCTGGCGGGCGATAAAGTCGGTCTTTGCGGACAACTCAAGTGAACAAGTCCACTTGTAGGCCAGGTTTACCGATTCGGCCTGGGCATAGACACCGTGTCCACGCACCACGGTAAGTGGATATTCAGCCAGGATTTCGGCCACTTTTTGTGGTGCTTCTTCCAGATATCGGGCATAGCTGATACTGATGACTGGTACCCGCGGAAAATAATAGT
Organism: Pseudomonadota bacterium; assembly: GCA_022340685.1. GTDB lineage: Bacteria > Pseudomonadota > Gammaproteobacteria > UBA6429 > Thiohalophilaceae > JAJDNN01. Next base: position 14,444 of record JAJDNN010000082.1, on the reverse strand, counting down.
GACCTTCAAAATCGGGTGGAATGAAGTCCTCACCATTCATGGTCAATGCTACGGTGTAGGGACCATGACTGTGTAATACGGCGCGGGCACTGGGGTTCCTGGCATAGACGGCCAGATGCAGCGGGGCATCCAGCGAGGCGCCGGCAATGGGCGGGCCGGCTAGTGGACAGGCCCTCAGGTCGTCGGCGTGCAGAGTGTCGGCACAGGCGCCGGTCGGGGTAACCCAGACATCATCATCAACCCGGATCGAGGCGTTGCCGCTATGCGAGTCATTAATGCCGTACTGGCGCAACCAGTGGTAGTGGCGAACCAGATCGTGTTTTTCATCCATGGTGCTTTCACCGGGGCCGGGAATCCACGTTATTCGGCATCTATCATGGAACGGGTTGAATATATTCTCAACCGGTAATCGTATTCATTGTGATTTGGCGGTGGGGCGGTGTACCATTTTGTCATGTTGTGATTAACAGCATACCTTTGCCTAAATCGGTTCATGATGACCCTTATTTATCAAGGAGCACTACCATGCACGTTCGCCACGCCATTCTCCTTGTCGTCGCACTGCTGTTTACCGCAGCCTGCGCTTCGACTCTGACCTCGGACATCGAGGTTAAAACTGAAACTGCGTCGAAAGCCAATCTTAAAGCCTATAAAACCTATGCCTGGCTGGGTTCGGCCGAGATCGTAAATGATCCGAAGGGGCAATGGGAGCCTCCAGAGTTTGATGCCGACGCGGAAATTCGTTATCTGATTAACGCGGCCTTACGTGACAAGGGAATGACCGAAGTCGCTGCCAACCCGGATGTACTGGTGGGTTTTGCGGCTGGTATCGATATGGCTACGCTGGAAATCAAGGAAAATCCCGATAACAAGATGCAGACTCTGGAGAATGTTCCCAAGGGGGCACTGGTTGTCATGCTTGTGGATCCCAAGACCCGCCAGCCGGTGTGGGTCGGTGAGGCGTTAGCGAACGTCCAGAAAAAGCTGCCGAGCAAAGACGTTAAGGCACGGCTTAAATATGCGGTAAAAGAAATGTTTGACCAGATGAAGCGCTAGCCGGACGTCGGCAAACAAGCGGGCAGGGACTGGCAACGGAACCAGATGATCATGGCAGCGGAATCATCCAGCCAGATCAGTCGGTCTTTGTCTGTAGTCTAGATACCGTGGGCGGCCCTCGCCGCCACCTTGCCGTCATCTGTGATACCGATGACGGACAGTCCGGTGGGTATGCCGTCCAAACCACTGAGCCGCTCCATCGCTCTCCCCCCTCGGGCGTGAGCTAGGGTAACCCTGTACAGGGCGATGATAATCATTTTGTTTTAGGTCATACTGCCCGCCGCGCCATGCGCATTGGCGCCCGGCGTGGATCATCGAAAAAGTCTTTCAGAAGGGTTTGACGACAGCGAGGATGACGATGGCAAACAGGAACAGCACGGGGATTTCGTTGAACCATCGGAAGAAAACATGGCTACGGACATTGCGCCCTTGATGGAAGTCGTTCACCAGTTTTCCGCAGTAGAAATGGTAGATCATTAATACCACTACCAGCACCAGTTTTGCTTGCAGCCAGTGGCTGGCGATGAACCAGGACCAGCCGTACAGCGCAATAAGCCAGATCCCGAAACCCAGTGTCAGCCACATTAGCGGTGTGATGAAACGGTACAGCTTACGTTCCATGATGTGTAACTGGTTACGGGTGGCCTCATCGCCGGTCATGGCGTGGTACACGAACAGGCGTGGCAGGTAAAACAGCCCGGCAAACCAGGTCACCATGAAAACGATGTGCAAGGCCTTGATCCAGAGCATAGTGACTTATCCAGTAGCTGCTGTAAGCATGGGTTCCAGTTGCTTCCGCAATGCAGCAATGTCCAGTTCACCTAGCCGGTATGCGACGATCCGGCCTTCGGGATCGATGAGGACGGTTGTTGGCGTCAGGCTGACGTCATCAAAGAGGCGGGCCCGACTGCCATCCAAATCCAGGGCAATGGGGTAGGGAATACGCAGTTGCTGGCGCAGCATCATCACCCGGTTCGGCGGATCATAGGCCATGGCGACAGCGATGATCTCAAGCCCGCGTGGTGACAATGTCCGGTAAAGCTCAATCAAGGCGGGAATTTTTTCCACACAGCTTCTGCAGCTGGTGGCCCAGAATGTGATCAGGACTGGCTGGCCACGTAGTTCGGCCAGCGTAAGGCGTCGACCGTCGACGAGCTGAAAACTGGCTGAGGGTGCGAAGCGCGACTGGCCGTACTGGGAATAACCAAGCCAGCCGCCCACCGAAAACAGCAGTAGAACCAGGGCACCAAAGACGATCTTCCGAATCATGGGTTTGCCTGCACGGGTTCCTTGCTGGCGCCCTTTACTAGATAGGCATCTGCCAGGGCACCATATATGGGGCGTGGACAGACAAGGTGCGAGACCCCCTTGGCGATCAGGGCCGTGGCCATCAGGGGTAGCAGCATGGAAGAGTGGTCGGTCATTTCCATCACGATGACGAACGCGGTAATTGGCGTCTGCACGACACCGGTAAAGTAACCCACCATACCGAGTATCACTACCGCACCGAAGGGCGCTGCCGGCACCAGTGTGGCCAGATCCGCACCGAGGCCGGCGCCGACCGACAACGAGGGTGCGAAAATACCACCGGGGATGCCGCTCAGGTAAGATACGGTGGTTGCCAGCAATTTCAACACCGGGAAGGCCAGTTCGGCTTCACCACCCGTGACCAGCTGTTTGGCTTCATCGTAGCCGGTGCCATATGTCGCGCCACCGGACAGGTAGCCGATCAGGCTCAGGATAAGACCGCAGCCGAACGCCACCCTGACGGGGTAGCGCCGCATCAGTGGGGCAATCCGGCGCGTCCCCTCAATCAGGCCTGTGGCAAACAGGCCGCCCAGCAGGCCACCCACCACACCGCACAACAATACCGCCAGCCAGGCGCTGGACAGAGGCAAGACCGCTCCGGTAGAACCGAAATAGGTGTAATTCCCCAGAACGACCAGCGCGGTGAGGCCGGCCAGCACCACACTGATGACCAGGGTGCCAGTGGTGCGTTGTTCATAGCTGCGGCTCATTTCCTCGATGGCAAACATCACCCCGGCCAGGGGTGTATTGAAAGCCGCCGAGATGCCAGCGGCACCGCCGGCCAGGATCAGGCCTCGGGTCATGTCCCTGCCACGAAACGGCGCAATATGTCGCAGCGAATACATGATGGAAGCCCCCACATGCACAGTCGGACCTTCGCGGCCGATCGAGGCCCCACATAGCAAACCCAGCCCGGTAAGGACAATCTTGGCGATCGCTACTTTCAGTGACAGTACGCGGGATTGCAGGGTACTGTTGTTCATGGACAAGGCGGCAATGGCCTGGGGGATCCCGCTGCCTTCGGTGCCGGAAAAAAACCGTTGGGTCATAAAAACAACTGCAGCCAGTCCCAGCGGAGTCAGCGCATAAGCCAGCCAGGGATCAGAGGTGTGCAATTGATGGTAAAACCCGTCGGCATATCGGGCGATGAGTGCGAAGCCGGCCGCAACCAGGCCTATGATCAGGGCACTGGCCCAGAAAACCAGACGCAGACGCCAGGAGCGAGGTGACGCCAGGCGGCGACGGGTACGTTTCAGATGGCGGCGGTACGTCATGGCGGAAAGTCTATCACGAAGGTCCGGGTATGTTTTCCAGCCGTTTTTTTTCGCCTCGACCTGAAATGAGATCGGCCCAGGTCCTTGATTTAATGGGACATATCTTCATAGTGTCGGCAGGGGACAAACGACAATCGTCAATACGGTCCTTGAAAAATCGTGCAAACTCAGTCAGCCAGGTGGCGAATTTTTTCAGGCCTGATGGGTATGTTTGACACATTCTGAAAACCTTTCTCTTTCCTACTGTTTACTAAGCAATTATCATTGGCGCCTTTTATGGGCGCAACGGGTTGGCGACGATGATCAAAACAGCAATCGTGGGCGGTACGGGTTATACCGGTGTTGAATTGCTGCGTCTGCTGGCAACGCATCCGGAGGTAGAACTGACAGCGATCACCTCGCGTTCCGAGGCAGGAATGGCAGTGGCCGATATGTTTCCCAACCTGCGCGGGCATGTGGATCTGGAATTTGTGGAGCCGGCGGGGGCAGGACTCGGACAATGTGATCTGGTGTTCTTTGCCACGCCCAACGGGGTTGCCATGCAGCAGGTACCGGCCTTGCTGGAAGCCGGGGTGCGGGTTATCGACCTGGCAGCGGATTTTCGGCTGCGTGACGCAGCTGAATGGGCTCAGTGGTACGGCCAGCCCCACGCCTGCCCGGAATTACTGGAGCAGGCAGTGTATGGCTTGCCGGAGGTCAATCGGGAACACATTGCCACCGCTAGCTTGGTGGCAAATCCCGGCTGTTATCCCACCGCCGTGCAGCTTGGATTCCTGCCCCTGGTGGAAAACGGCCTAGTCGATGTCAGTCATTTGATCGCCGATGCCAAATCGGGGGTGAGTGGTGCCGGCCGCAAGGCCTCTGTGGCAAACTTGTTGGGTGAAGCGGGCGAAAATTTCAAGGCGTATGCCGTGTCCGGTCACCGGCATTTACCTGAAATCCGTCAGGGTCTGCAACAGACCACAGATGCCAAATTGGGCCTGACCTTTGTTCCGCATCTGACGCCAATGATTCGGGGCATCCACGCGACCCTTTACGCCACGTTGAACGAGACGGCCGGTGATCTGCAGGCACTGTATGAAGCACGTTACCGGAATGAGCCATTCGTCGATATATTACCCGCGGGCAGCCATCCGGAAACGCGCAGCGTCCGTGGCGCCAATTCCTGCCGTATTGCACTACATCGGCCGCAGGGCGGCGACACGCTTGTGGTCCTGTCGGTGATCGATAATCTGGTGAAGGGCGCTGCAGGTCAGGCGGTTCAGAATATGAACGTTATGTTTGGTCTGGACGAAACGGCCGGTCTGGACGGTATTGCGTTATTACCCTAGAACAATCAACGAGAACAATCCATGCGTCTCAAGGTCAAACGTCATAACCCGCTGAAATCCCGTGCCCTGATCATACTGGGGCTGGTTGGATTAATCGTGGGCGGCTGGAGTTTGTTCGATTACGGCCGATATCAAGCAGGGTACAGCAGTCTCGAGGCGGATCAGGAACGGCTTGCCCTGATGGTAACCATTGAAGATCTGCAACAGGATGTCAGCGACTTGCGGGAAGAAAAAGCCCGACTGCAGCGGGCCAAGCAGGTGGAAAGAGAGGCCAGCGAGGTTCTCGATCAGCGATTGAAAATCTTGCAGGGAGAGGTCCTTGAGCTGAAAAAGGAACTGGCCTTTTACCGTGGCATCGTGTCGCCACGCGATGCATCGCGTGGCCTGAGGTTGCAACGCTTCAGCATCGAGCCGCATAGTCAGCGCACCTACCGGTATACGGTGGTCCTGACCCAGGTGCTGAAAAACGATCGGATGGCGGTAGGGCAAGTGAAGTTGAAGATCGAAGGTTTGATGAACGGACAGCCCAGAACACTGAATCTCGATGCGATTAGCGAGAAGTCGGTCAAGGAATTGAATTACCGTTTCAAATACTTTCAGAGTCTGGAAGGTGATCTGGTGCTGCCCAAGGGCTTTCAGCCCCTACGGGCGATGGTGCAAATCCAGCCGGGGGGCCGTACCAATGACATGATTGAAAAAACCATCGACTGGCCGACAGAGGAGCAAAACAATGTGGGGTAACAGAAAAAAACCGATACAGACTGCGCAGATAGATTCGCTGATCGGTCAGAATACCGAAATTCACGGTGACATCGTGTTCAGCGGCGGTCTGCATGTGGATGGCACTGTGAAAGGTTGTGTTCTTGCAGAAAAGGACAAAGAGTCGGTCCTGACCCTGAGTGAGCGGGGGACCATTGAAGGTGAGGTAAAAGTCCCCAATGTAGTCATTAATGGAACAATTGTTGGCGACGTTTATGCGACGGGCCACGTTGAACTGGCGGCACACGCCCGGGTTGACGGAAATGTCTATTACAGCCTGATTGAAATGGCCATGGGCGCTGAAGTCAATGGGAACCTGGTGCACCAGCCGGATGAAAAGGTGGTGTCACTGAACAAGGAAAAGGATACTAGCTTGGTGGCAGGTGATTCTTGACTATATTACTCAAGATTAAGATAATGTCGCCCCGCTGGCTGCATTGATGTATCGATACCGGAGTTAAATCAAGATGAATACGGCTACTGAAACGACATCCCCCCTGCAATTTACCGACAATGCCGCACGAAAGGTGCGGCAATTGATCGAGGAAGAGGGGAATGACAAGCTGAAACTGCGAGTCTTCGTCACTGGCGGTGGCTGTTCCGGCTTCCAGTATGGTTTTACCTTTGACGAAAATGAACAAGAGGGTGACAATCGGGTGGAAAACGGAGGGGTCACGTTGCTGGTGGATCCCATGAGTTTTCAGTACCTTACCGGCGCCGAAATCGACTACAAGGAAGATTTGTCCGGCTCCCAATTCGTGATCCGCAATCCCAATGCAACGACCACCTGCGGTTGCGGTTCCTCCTTCTCTGTCTGAATCCACCAATTTCGAGTAAACTCTGATCGAGGGATGACACGATGTGTCATCCTTGTTCGCTTAAGCGCGAGCGAATTTCATTCCCGTATAAAAGGTCATAAATCTATCCGGTCCCGACAAGCGGTACCGGGCAACTGGGTACTGGGAGCCATGTGATGAGTGAATACCTTCCTGGCCTGGCCGGCGTTCCTGCCACCAAGTCGAACATTTCGGATATCGATGGCGAGAAAGGCATCCTCGCCTATCGGGGCTACTCCATCGAGGATCTTGCCGCCAATAGCACCTTTGAAGAAACGGCCATGTTGTTGATGGACGGTCGGCTGCCAAATCGCATTGAACTGGAGAACTTTAGTCTCCAATTGGTCGAAAACCGGCGCATCAAGTTCCATACCCGCGGCCTGATGAAAAACCTGCCCGCAAATGGGCACCCGATGGAAATGCTTCAGACGGTGGTGTCCAGTCTCGCCATGTTTTATCCGGGCAGCGAGTGCCTGACTGGCGATACGGCCTGTAATGACCTTAATTATATTCACAATACCACTGTCAAGATCCTGGCCCGCATGAGTCCCATCGTGGCCATGTGGGAGCACATTCGCAACGGTTATGATCCGGTCAAGCCGCGTGAGAATCTCAACTACGCAGAAAACTTCCTTTACATGTTTACGGGTAAAAAACCTGATCCGTTATTGGCCCGGATTATGGATGTTTGCCTTATCTTGCATGCAGAACATACCATCAATGCCTCCACTTTTGCGGTATTGGTGAACGCCTCGACCCTGGCTAATCCCTACAGTGTCATCACCGCGGCCATCGGCGCCCTGTCAGGTCCATTGCACGGTGGTGCCAACCAGAAAGTGCTGGAAATGCTGCGGGAAATTGGAACCCCCGACAAGGTTGAGGAATACGTTGACAAACGCCTGGCTAAAAAGGAAGTAATCTGGGGTATGGGTCATCGCGAATACAAGACCAAGGACCCGCGCGCCACGATTCTTCAACGGCTGATGGATCAGTTTATCGAGCAAAAAGGTGGTGACATCAATCCCCTGTTCGAAGTTGCCAAGACTGTCGAGTCTGTGTGTGAAGATCGATTGGCTAAAAAAGGCGTTTACGCCAATGTGGATTTCTATTCCGGTCTACTCTATACGGAAATGGGCATCCCCCCCGATCAGTTCACCACAATTTTCGCCATATCCCGCACCGCCGGTTGGCTGGCCCACTGGCGTGAACAACTGGCGGACAATCGGATTTTTCGACCAACCCAGATCTATACGGGCGAACCGCGACGCAAGTACGTTCCAATCGAAAAGCGCTAGCCTTGCCGGGCGGTTGCAATCTTTTGAGATCACAACGAAAAAGTGATCGAATTCTCCATTTTTACACGGTTTATCAAGTCCTCCCCGGTATTGACCGATAGGTTCAGTTAAGCTGTTGTTTTATTGTTGGCAAGAAGAGCGGCATGCCATTATTACCGTGCTGTTCTTGCAAGAAATTTACTGTCCGCGGATGTCCTTGTGAAGCCATTTCATCCCTCCATTACCCAACTGCTTGGTACGACCATTCTGTTTATGGGCGCAGTTGGACTGGTGTTGGCCCTGTTGACCGGATCCACATATCGCCAACTGACCCTGAATAGTCAGCAGCAAGCACTGCAAGAACTTGTGCGCCTGCGCAGTGCCGATCTCATAAAAGGAGTGGATATCGGTTCGCGGAACCTGGGCAGTCATTTACTGGGTCAGCCTGACTTTATCGAGGCGATTCAGCGCCATAATCTTAAGAAACTCAAGAAACTGTTGCAGGATTCGGTGCGGCACCCACCGTTGTCCGCGGCTGATCTTGATGTGGTGAATCTGGCTGTCTACGGGCGTAGCTTCAATCACATGGCGGAATTGATTGGTGATGTTCGCAAGGCGGATGTCCCGCTGATTTGCGTAGACCAACTCAACGCAGCCAGGCGCAGAACGGGCCTGGACCGCATGCAGGTTATGAGTGGACTGTGCAAGGTAGGCACGCAGATCTACTATTCCGTGCTAATGCCCATCGGCGGTTACAACCTGACGGGTTACCTGGTGGTCACGACCAATCCAATCCATGTCCTGCTACCAATCCGTGAAACCCTCGGCCTGCCGGTGCGCATTCAGAGTATCGATCGACAGCAGGAAATGTATCGTGACCCAGAGTGGAAAACAGCGCAGGGTATATTGCTGGAAGAACCGGTAATCGAATACCAGCTTTCCGCTATCGGTGATCAGGACGGTCTGTTGATTTCGGTGCAACAAAATGCTGGCAGTCTGACCGAGCAACTGGCGCGCACCCGTGTGGTGGTCATGCTGGCGGCAGCCGTGACGACACTGGTGGCCATGCTCATCGCATTCTGGCTCGTGCGTCGCACAACGATCCATCCTTTGCAGAATCTGACCCGACAACTGCACCGTCTACAGGGTAACCGCAGTGAGATCGGCCGGCCTGTCGAGGTCAGGGGAACGCGTGAAATTACAGAGCTGGCCCGTGGTTTCAACGACATGACGGCCGAGCTGAATGGCATGTACGACAAGCTAGAGGACCTGGCTTTTACTGATGCGCTGACGCGTTTACCAAACCGGTATCAGCTGAACCAGCGGTTGGAAGGTTTTACCAATGGTAATCGGCGTAACCAAAGCCGGTTTAGTCTGTTTCTGATGGACCTGGACCGCTTCAAACAGGTGAATGATTCACTCGGGCACCACATCGGGGATCAACTACTGCAGGAGGTGGGTCTGCGTCTTCCCAATGTGTTACGGGATTCAGATGTGGTAACACGCATCGACCCTGCATCCAGAGCTGAGTTTGAACATGATATGGTCGCACGACTGGGCGGGGATGAATTTGCGGTGATTCTGCCGGATGCACCAAGCCCGGAACAGGCCGAGATCGTGGCCAGAAAAATCATCCAGGCTTTTAAAAAGCCTTTCGATATCGATAGCCATCGCCTAAATGTCGGGGTCAGCATCGGAATCGTTAGTTACCCCGCGGATGGCGAGGATATGCATACCCTGATGCGCAAGGCCGATGTGGCCATGTATTTCGCCAAGAAGAACCGTCTCGGCTTTGCGCACTACGATGAGGATCAACAGACTATGCTGGTGGAAACGCAACAGGCTGGTTAACCTGTCTGCCGGCTTAGATTCCGGCACGGCCCGGATAGATACCGCCAAGTACAACCGGATGGCCCGCCCCGGTTACGGCCGGCAGATTGCCGGGCCTGTTTTCCAGGGTCTGATGGGCCAGCCAGGCGAAGGCCATCGCTTCCACCCAGTCCGGATCGACACCTGAATTGGCGGTTGTTTCGATTCGCGTACCCGGGAGCAAGGTTGCCAGCCGCTGCATCAATGCCGTGTTGTGGACACCGCCGCCGCAGACCAGCAACTCCCAGTCAGTCAGGCGTGCTTCGCGCAAGGCATCGACAATGGTTATTGCTGTCAGCTCCAGCAGGGTGGCCTGGACATCGGCGGGTGGCAGGCTTGCCAGCGACGGCCAGCAGCTTTCCACCCACTCCAGATTGAATCGATCCCGACCGGTGCTTTTTGGGGCCGCCAGGTAGAAATACGGTTCGCCCAGCAAGGCGGTAAGCAACTCCTTCTGCAACTGTCCGCGGACTGCCCAATTACCACCGTTATCATATGGTTCATCGCGGTGCCGGGTTATCCAGGCATCAAGCAAGGCATTACCTGGCCCCGTATCAAACCCGCTTACCGGTGCGTTGGCAATATTGGGTAACAGGGTTAGGTTGGCAATCCCGCCAATATTCAGGATGACCCGATCTTTGTCCGGGAGCTGGAACATGGCCTGATGAAAGGCGGACACCAGCGGTGCACCCTGGCCGCCAGCCGCCATGTCACGACGGCGAAAATCCGCTACGGTGGTGATGCCAGTCTGTTCGACGATGATATTTGGATCGCCAATCTGTAATGTTGTCGGTGTGTCCGTGTCGGGGTAGTGGCGAACCGTCTGGCCATGACTGCCGATAGCACGGACAGATTCGGGTGGTATACCGGTCTGGTCTAGTAGGGTGAGTACCGCGGCAGCAAGCTGGTGTCCGAGCAGGACATCGGCATGGCAGGCTTGCGCCAGCTCGTCAGGGCCGGTGCGGGTCAGGTCATCAAGGATTTGCTTCAACTCTGGGTTGAGAGGATACGCCAGCTGACCGAGCAGCCTGGGCGTGTCATGTTCGAATTCCACCAGTACCGCATCGATGGCATCCAGACTGGAGCCTGACATGAGACCGACATAGCGCGTTGTCATCGGATTGGCCGGAAAGGGATGTCCGGGTTACTGCTTGCCAAGCGCGATCTGGGTGCGTTTGTAGAGGTCGAGCTGGCTCAACAGACCGGAGGTCTTGAGCTCAAAATCCTGCCGATAGGCTGTTTTGATGGGCGCGGCGTTGGGTAGTTTGATCGTCAGTGGGTTGCGGTGCACGCCGTTGACCCGGAACTCGTAATGCAGATGCGGCCCGGTGGCTCGGCCAGAACTGCCAACATAGCCAATAATCTGGCCCTGTTTGACGCGTTTGCCGACGTACTGGCCCCGCTTGAAGCCGCGCATATGGGCATACAGGGTGCTGTAGTGCCCACCATGCTGGATAATAATCACCCGCCCGTAACCGCCCTTGCGGCCGCGGAAAACGATCTTGCCATCTCCGGCTGCCTTGATGGGGGTGCCGCTCTTGGCGGCATAGTCCACACCCTTGTGCATTTTCATGCGATTCAGGGTGGGGTGGTGGCGAACACCGAAGCGGGAACTGATGCGGCGGAAATCCACCGGGGTGCGCAGGAAGGCCTTGCGCATCGAGTGACCGTCGGGGGTGTAATAGTTGGTGCGGCCGTTGGCATCAGTGTATCGGACGGCGCGATAAGTGCGGCCCTGGCTGGTAAATTCAGCCGCGACGACAGGACCATCCTTGACCTTTTCGCCTTCGAGGAACTGTTCTTCATACAGTACCGAGAAGTGATCGCCAGCGCGGATGTCCATCGCGAAATCAATGTCCCAGCCGAAAATCCCCACCAGTTCCATGATCAGGTTGTCGGTCATACCGGCCTGCTTGCCGGCCTCGAACAGGGATGTAGAAATCTTGCCGGCCGTATAGGCAAGGCGATTGTCCAGGGTGTGTTGAATGGCCCGGGCTTCAAACTGCTCGTCAGGCTGGCGGGAAACCAGCAGGGACTCCAGCTGGTTGATTTCGTATTCCATGGCTTCTAGCTTGCCAGCCTCATTCACCTGGAAACGGAACATCTGACCCGGCTGCAGGGCCGACAGGGTACGGGTAATTTTGCCCAGCCGCATGATGTTGTGAAGATCGGTGGGATCGAGCTGCTGGCGTTTGAAAATACTCGCCAGCGAGTCACCGGAGCGCACCTTGTCTGAGGCCCAGTGTAATTCGGTCGGTAATTCTGATTGTGACGCGAGGTTGTCCGGATCGTCAGCAGTATCGTGCGTGGCACCTTTCAGTACCGGGAATTCCAGTGGAAGAGTGATACGGTCATTTAGCGATGTCGGTCCGGTTGCTGCCACGGCGCTCGGGACACTCCGGGTCGCCGAGGCGTCGTTGGAGATAAAAGTAAGCATAGTCGCCACCACCACGATTGCGCTGATCAGGAGCAGGGTATGCAGCCCCGTCCAGCGGCGTTTGCGCGGTAGCGGTCTGTCGAGTAGAGACTTATAGTCCCTTGTAAGAAATGAATGATAATCCACGGAATTTCTTGATTTTTTGTAGTCTTGTTAAAATAGCCTGAAATGCGTCAAGCGTCAAATCCTGACGTATTAGTCAGTCTGCCGGGCGAAATCGGGTTTTTCGTAATTTGTGGTACCCTACGCCCCTTTTTCGTAGGGCGGGAGAATGCTTGTATGAGTGGGGTTACCGAAGCGCTGGCGCAAATCAAGCGAGGAACCGAGGAGATCCTGGTTGAGGACGAGCTGGTAGACAAGCTCAAATCAGGCCGCACGCTACGCATCAAGGCCGGCTTTGACCCGACCGCGCCTGACCTGCACCTGGGCCATACGGTACTCATTAACAAGCTACACACCTTTCAGGAATTGGGCCATGAGGTGCTGTTTCTGATCGGTGACTTCACTGGCATGATTGGTGATCCTACCGGCAAGAGCGCCACCCGACCCCCGTTAACCCGCGATGAGGTGATTGAGAACGCCCGCACCTACGAGCAGCAGATCTTCAAGATCCTTGATCCGGAAAAGACCCTGGTGATGTTCAATTCCAGCTGGATGAATGAAATGAACTCTGCCGAACTGATCCGGCTCGCGGCCCGGCATACCGTGGCGCGCATGCTGGAACGCGACGATTTTTCAAAGCGCTACCAGTCCGGTCAGCCCATTGCCATTCATGAGTTTCTTTATCCTCTGATTCAGGGCTATGACTCGGTAGCCATGAAAGCCGACGTTGAGCTGGGCGGGACCGATCAGAAATTCAACCTGCTGGTGGGGCGGGAGCTGCAGAAGCATTACGGCCAGGCCCCCCAGACCATCATTACACTGCCCATTCTGGAAGGGTTGGACGGGGTACAGAAAATGTCGAAATCGCTGAATAACTATATTGGTATCAATGAGTCTCCGGACGAGATGTTTGGCAAGATCATGTCCATATCGGATGAGTTGATGTGGCGCTATTTCGAGTTGTTGAGTTCCCGGCCGCTGGGCGAGATTGCGGTATTCCAGCAAGAGATCGCGGCCGGCAAGAATCCGCGTGACGTCAAATTCTTGCTGGGTGAGGAAATCGTGGCGCGATTTCATTCCGAAGCGGCCGCCCGTCAGGCGCAACAGAACTTCATCGCCCGTTTTCAGAAGGGGGCCATGCCCGATGACATGCCCGAAAAAATCCTGCCGGCACCGGCAGGCAAGCTGCCCCTCGCCAATTTGTTGAAGGAGGCCGGGTTGACTGGCAGCACCTCTGAAGCGCTACGCATGATTAGGCAAGGTGCGGCCAGAATTGACGGGGAAAAAGTATCCGATCCCCAGCTTGAAGTTGCTGCGGGGACGACACATGTCTACCAGGTCGGTAAGCGTCGGTTTGCCCGGGTTACCTTGGCATAAGACCCGATATCAGGCGCCGAAAATCCTTTCCAGGCAGGTATATCAGGAAAGCCTTAAATTAATTTCAACAGAGTGTTGACGACGTAACAAAGGTGCGTATAATGCGCGCCTCTTGTAGACGACCCTTGGGCCTAAAAGCCCCGGCTCACAAGGATTTTTCAGCCATTAGGTATTGACGAAAATCCTCCAGTGACTATAATGGTCGGTCTGCGCCGGGAAATGTCCGGCACGCTCTTTAAAAATTTGATCAGGTAATTTGTGTGGGTGCTTGCGTCGATGAACGCTCTGCGAAGAGATGTCGATGTAAGTAACCTAAGTCAAATTCCAAAGCGTTTTTGATAAGGGATTACTCTTCATCGCAAAAGGCTTGGTTGCACCTTAGCAACCGAAATGATTGAACTGAAGAGTTTGATCCTGGCTCAGATTGAACGCTGGCGGCATGCCTAACACATGCAAGTCGAACGGTAACAGCGGAAGCTTGCTTCCGGCTGACGAGTGGCGGACGGGTGAGTAATGCATAGGAATCTGCCCAGTAGTGGGGGACAACCTGGGGAAACTCAGGCTAATACCGCATACGCCCTACGGGGGAAAGCAGGGGATCTTCGGACCTTGCGCTATTGGATGAGCCTATGTCTGATTAGCTTGTTGGTAGGGTAACGGCCTACCAAGGCGACGATCAGTAGCTGGTCTGAGAGGACGATCAGCCACACTGGGACTGAGACACGGCCCAGACTCCTACGGGAGGCAGCAGTGGGGAATATTGGACAATGGGCGAAAGCCTGATCCAGCAATGCCGCGTGTGTGAAGAAGGCCTGCGGGTT
>JAJDNN010000078.1 GCA_022340685.1 Pseudomonadota bacterium | reverse complement strand
CCGGTCTGCTCGGCAAACAGGCCGTGAATACGGGGCGATTTGCTGTGTGCAATGGGGTTGCCCATCACGGCGTATTCATCCAGTGTGGGGCCGAAATCGAAAATATCCACCATGGTTCAGGCCGGTTCCTGTAACCAGCCGGCCACCCGTTTGGCAAAATAGGTCAGAATGGCGTCAGCTCCGGCGCGCTTGAAGCCAAGCAGTGACTCCATTACCACTGCCCGTTCATCCAGCCAGCCGTTCTGCGCCGCGGCCATTAGCATGGCGTATTCGCCACTCACCTGATAAACCAGGGTGGGTGCGGCGAACTGCTCCTTGATGCGGCGTACGATGTCGAGATAAGGCATACCGGGCTTGACCATGACCATGTCGGCGCCTTCTTCCAGATCCAGCGCCACTTCCCACAATGCTTCGTCGGAGTTAGCCGGATCCATCTGGTAAGTGAACTTGTTACCCGCGCCCAGATTAGCCGCGGAACCGACCGCATCACGGAATGGACCGTAGAAACTGGAGGCATATTTGGCGGCATAGGCAAGAATACGGGTATGGATGTGACCGGCTGCCTCCAGTGCCTCCCGGATTTGCCCGATGCGCCCGTCCATCATGTCCGACGGGGCCACCACATCGGCCCCGGCCTCGGCATGCGAGAGCGCTTGCTTGACCAGCACAGCGACAGTCTCATCGTTCAGGACATAGCCGCTGGCGTCAATAAGACCGTCCTGCCCGTGCGTGGTAAAGGGATCCAGCGCCACATCGGTGATAACACCCAGCTCGGGAAACGCCGCTTTCAGAGCCCGCACCGCGCGCTGTGCCAGACCGTCCGGATTCCAGGCCTCACGGGCATCTTCTGTTTTCTGTTCCACCGGCGTGACCGGAAACAGGGCCACGGCAGGTATACCCAGTGCCACCAATGCCTCCGCTTCTTTCAATAACAGATCGATACTTAGCCGCTCGATGCCCGGCATGGAGGCCACGGCCTCTCGCTGACCTTCGCCGTCCAGAACGAACATGGGATAAATCAGGTCGTCGCAACTGAGGCGTGACTCGCGCATCAGGCGACGGGAAAAATCGTCACGGCGCATGCGTCGCATGCGGACCCGGGGAAATACGCCCCGGTCAGTTTCAATGGCAGCCACTATGTTCTCCTCGTAATGGCGGGGATGACAGGAACTAATACCCGTCGCAGGTTTCAAATCATACCAACCCTGGCGGTAACAGGAATACGGCTTGTAAAGATAACCGATACTCTGGCCGACACGATAATAGCAAATAGCGTCACATGCCTGAGGCACGTATGTTGACAGTGTCACAGCACAATGGCCAAATACGCGGATCCAGAGCGGGAGACAACAGAATGAAACGGAGCTCCATATCCATACACCACTTTTCAGGCCGTCAGGCCTGGCTAGCGCTGTTCATAAGCATGACCGCCTGGCTAGGCCTGGCCCAGGCGGAAAACACCGCCGATCCCCGCGAGCTCCTTGAATCCTCCTCCCGGCTGATGGTCGCCCAACTGAACGCCAATCAGGATGAGATCAGGCGCAACCCACAGGTTGTTAATCAACTGGTTGAAGAATATATCCTGCCACATATCGATTTCATCTCCGCCTCAAAGTGGGTGCTGGGCAAACACTGGCGCCGTGCCAGCCAGGAGCAGAAGCTGGATTTTGTTCGCCAGTTTCGCACCCTGTTGCTGCACTTCTATTCCTCAGGCCTGGCGGAATACCTATCCAATAACACCATCGACGTCGAGATGTTCGAGTTTCTGCCGCTTCGCACCCCGCTCGGTGACAAACGCGCCACGGTGCACATGAAGGTGCATACTCCGGGTGGCAAGGTAGTCCCGGTCAAGTACAGTATGCATTTGTCCCGCGACGGCTGGAAAGTCTATGACGTTGCCGTGGAAGGCATCAGCCTGGCCACGACCTACCGCAACAGCTTCGCCACTGTCATCAGTCAACAGGGCATCGATGGCCTGATCGCCAGCCTGGCCGAAAAAAATCAGCGACTCCTGGCCGGACAGCGCATACAGGTGAACTGAACCAGCCATTCCTGGCTTGTGCCACCCACCAGCCTGTTGTGACGCCAACCCGAACGCCCGGGTATCTCGCAGAGCAGGAAGCCCGTTAGTAAAATCTCCAGCGAGCCATCCTGTCGCCTGATTTCGCCCACTGTGTGACACAGCTCCCAAACCGAGAATATATTAATACTTTTGACTTAGAAATAAGTCATTTCGGCCACTATGCTTATTATCCCCAAATTGATTAAATCCGGAGCCCCACATGTTGAAGCACAGTTACCATGCCCGTTTCTCCCTGTGGCATCTGGTGCTGCTGGTTGTCATCCTGACGGTGACCCTGCCGGCCATTGCCCAGTCTGAGGATCCACCCACCCGGATCCTCAAACAAACGTCAACTGAAATGCTCACCGCGCTGCACACCTACCGCGCCATATTGCAGAACAAACCACGTTATGTCTTTATCCTGGTGAATGAAATCCTTGCTCCCCGTGTGGACATGGAAACCGCGTCCCGGCTGGCATTGGGCAAGCACTGGCGCAGCGCCACATCCGAACAGCGCCGCCGCTTTACTACCGAGTTTCGCAACCTGCTGGTGCGCTATTACTCGCTGACCCTGATGACGCAACTGGATATGCAGGACCTGCCGGTCAACGTGATCGAATTTCTACCCGGCCCACAGCTCGCCACCCGCTACCAGGTACACAGCCGGGTCAATATCCCCCATCACCAGGCCGTGGACGTGGACTACGCCGTCCACCGGGTGGATAACGCATGGAAGGTATACGACATCCGGGTCGGCGGTATCAGCCTGGTCACCGCCTACCGTTCCGTGTTCGCCAGCGAGATACACCAGCACGGACTGGACGGCCTGATCGAGCGGCTGGCTGAAAAGAACAAGCAGTTACTGGCGACCTGATTCTGTTTCCCCTACCGTGCAGCCAGGGATGGCGGCAGGTTTTTCAATTTGCCGGCCATCACTGTGCATGCCATCCATCCTGTTATGCCCGCCCGACGTCTGCCCCATTAAACCTTACAATATCCAGATTACCCGGCTTTTCCACGTCACCCACCCACCGGTCCCGTGGGGCTGATTTGTAGTGTACAATCGGTGCCCCTTTAAACCGGAGGCATTTTGTGAAGCAGTATCGAGGCACCACCGTGTTGTGTGTGCGACGCGACAACAGGGTTGTCATCGGCGCCGATGGCCAGGTAACGTTTGGCGATACCGTCATGAAGGGCAACGCCCGCAAGGTACGCCGCCTGTACAATGGCAAAGTCATTGCCGGCTTCGCCGGCGGCACCGCCGATGCCTTCACCCTGTTCGAATACTTCGAAGGTAAACTGGAAAAGCACTCCGGTCAGCTGGTACGCGCCGCAGTCGAAATGGCCAAGGACTGGCGTACCGACCGCACCCTGCGCCGCCTCGAAGCCCTACTGGCCGTGGCCGACAAGGATGCCTCGCTGATCATATCCGGTAACGGGGACGTGATTGAACCGGAGCATGGCCTGATCGCGATCGGTTCCGGCGGTCCGTATGCCCAGGCCGCCGCCCGTGCCCTGCTGGAAAATTCCTCTCTCGATGCGCTGGCAATTACCGAGAAGGCCTTGAATATCGCCGCCGACACCTGCATCTATACAAATCACAATCTGGTCATCGAAGCGCTGGATATCTAATCAGGACCCTGTTGCATGTCCAACAAAACACCCCGAGAAATCGTCCATGAACTGGACAAGCATATTGTCGGCCAGACCGAGGCCAAACGTGCCGTGGCGATTGCCCTGCGCAACCGCTGGCGCCGCAGCTGTGTCGAAGAAGCGCTGCGCAATGAAATCACGCCCAAGAATATCCTGATGATCGGACCCACCGGCGTGGGTAAAACCGAGATCGCCCGCCGCCTGGCCAAACTGGCCAATGCGCCGTTCCTCAAGATCGAAGCGACGAAATTTACCGAGGTCGGCTATGTCGGTCGGGACGTTGAATCCATCGTCCGCGATCTGATGGAAATCGCCATTAAGCAGCAACGCGAGCAGGCAATGGCAAAATATCGCCACCGCGCCGAAGACGCTGCCGAGGAGCGTATTCTAGATGCCCTGCTTCCTTCTGCCCGTAGCGGCTTCGGGTTCAACGACGAAAATGAATCCGTGGCCGATCAGGAAAGCGCTACGCGCCAGAAGTTTCGCAAGAAATTGCGCGAGGGCGAACTGGACGACAAGGAGATTGAAATTGAGGTCAGCAGCCCGGCGATCGGCGTGGAAATCATGGCGCCGCCCGGCATGGAAGAAATGACCAGCCAGTTACAGGGTATGTTCCAGAACATGGGTGGTGGCCGTACCCGCAGCCGCAAACTACCCATCCACCAGGCGCGCAAACTGCTCATCGACGATGAAGCCGCGCGCCTCGTCAACGACGACGAAATCAAGGAGCAGGCCCGCGAAACCGTGGAGCAGCACGGCATCGTCTTCCTGGACGAAATGGATAAAATCGCCAAACGCGGCGAAACCAGCGGCGCCGATGTATCCCGCGAAGGTGTGCAACGGGATCTGCTACCACTGGTGGAAGGCTCCACGGTGACCACCAAATACGGCATGGTCAAGACCGATCATATCCTGTTTATTGCCTCCGGCGCTTTTCATGTCGCCAAGCCTTCGGATCTCATCCCTGAACTGCAGGGCCGCTTCCCGATCCGGGTCGAGCTGGACGCTCTCACCACCGACGATTTTGTGCGCATCCTCACCGAACCCGATGCCTCGCTCACCCAGCAATACACCGCCCTGCTGGAAACCGAGGATGTAAAACTGGAATTCACCAAAGAAGGTGTACTTCGACTGGCGGAAATCGCTTTTCTGGTCAACGAAAGCACCGAAAACATTGGCGCCCGGCGACTGCATACCATTCTGGAGCGGCTGTTGGAAGACATCTCGTTTGAGGCCGCCGACATGTCAGGCGCGGCTATTAGCATCACCCGGCAGTATGTGGACGACAATCTGGCCGAACTGGCCACGGACGAGGACTTGAGTCGCTATATCCTCTGATTTCTAATTACCCCCTCTCCCCTTTTGGAGGGAGGGCGTGGTTGGGGGGCATAAGACGACCCTCCCTACCCGTACAAACACGAAGCATCCGGAGACACCATGAGCAACAACCCCAAACCGACTGATATCAACCTGCACCAGGCTTCCCGCGTGCTGGAAATCACCTTTAATGACGGCAGCCGTTTCGAACTACCGGTTGAATACCTGCGCGTCTATTCCCCCTCCGCCGAAGTGCAGGGCCACGGCCCGGGTCAGGGTGTGCTGCAAATCGGCAAACAGGACGTTAATATCGAGAAGATCGAGCAGGTCGGCAATTACGCCGTTCAGCTGTCCTTTGACGACAACCACGACACCGGCATTTATTCCTGGGACACCCTCTACAACCTGGGCAAGAACTACGACCAGCTCTGGCAGGAATACCTGGATAAACTCAAGGCCGCCGGCCATGAACGGCCCGAACCGAAGCATATCAAGCAGTAACCAAGAATCAACGACTGCCGAGAGCGGCGCAATGCGCGGAGTCATCTTCAATAGTCGAATACCCTGGGCAGCTACCGCCGGTTCCGGCCTACCCCTTATCACGATCACCTGCCTATAATACATAGACAGTTATTTTGCCGGTTTTTGTCACTCAACCTCTGGCGTTGTCCATACCATGAAAAAGACCACTCATTTCGGATTCCAGGAAGTCCCCTACGAAGAAAAGGTGCGCAAGGTCGCGGGCGTCTTCCACTCGGTAGCGGACAAGTATGACGTGATGAACGACCTGATGTCGCTCGGTATTCATCGCCTCTGGAAGCGCTATACCATCGAAATGAGTGGCGTGAAGGCCGACGACCATGTGCTGGACCTGGCCGGTGGCACCGGGGATCTGGCAGCCAAATTTGCTCACCTGGTCGGCCCGGGCGGTTCGGTCACCCTGGCCGACATTAATGAGTCCATGCTCAGGGTCGGGCGGGAACGGCTGGTTGACAAGGGGCTGGTCGGTAATATCAATTATGTCCAGGCCAACGCCGAGCATTTGCCGTTTCCCGACAACCATTTTGATGCCATTACCATCGCCTTCGGCCTGCGCAATGTCACCGACAAGGACGCCGCACTTCGCTCCATGTACCGCGTGCTAAAACCCGGCAGTCCGTTACTGGTGCTGGAGTTTTCCAGGCCGGTCGTCAAACCCCTGACCCCTTTTTATGACACGTATTCCTTCAAGGTCTTGCCGTTTTTGGGCAAGCTTATTACCAACGATGCCAACAGCTACCGCTATCTTGCCGAGTCGATCCGTAAGCACCCGGACCAGGAAACCTTGAAAACCATGATACTGGACGCCGGTTTCGACAAGGTTGAGTATTTCAACCTTAGCGGCGGGATTGTGGCATTACACCGCAGCTACAAGTTTTGACTCCGCAGCCTGACATTGCCTATGCCGGTTTCTGGCGCCGCCTGACTGCTTTCATCCTTGACAGTTTCCTGTTCGGTGCCGGCATTACACCACTGCTGGTAATCCTCTATGGTCGCAACTATTTTTACTGGCATGAACAAAACACGGATTTGTTCGCTTTTTATGGTGTGGCGGATAGTCTGTTGACCCTGGTATTGCCGCTGGTGTTGATCATTACTTTCTGGGTCAAGCTCGGCGCCACCCCCGGCAAGCTGTTAATGGATTGCCAGGTCGTCGACGCCGCGACCCTCCAGCCACCGGGCTGGAAGCAGGCCACGCTACGCTGCTTTGCCTATGCCATTTCCGCAGTGCTGCTGTATCTTGGTTTTTTGTGGATTGCATTCGACAAGCGCAAGCAAGGGCTGCATGACAAGCTGGCCAAAACCCTGGTGCTGCACCGCGGCGATGACTATGCCAACGACTCGCTCGCCAAGTTGACTGCGCACATAAAATGAGCCTGGCCGCTGAAACCGCCACCGGGATCACTGCCGCGCTGGAAACAGCGCTAAATAAAACACTCCGTCTCGATCCGGACACCTTCGCCCGACTCGGGGACTTCTCTGGCAAGGTCATTGCCATTGAACTGCACGGTTTCGACCTGACCCTGTACCTACTGCCTGGCCCGGACGGCATAAATCTGATGACCCGCTATGCGGGTCAGCCCGACACAGTCATGGCCGGCACGCCACTGGCCATGGCGCGCATGGCGCTCGGCCCGGATGCCAGCCAGGTCCTGTTCAGTGGGGATGTCACGATCCGCGGCGACGTGGAAACCGGCCAGCGCTTCAAACACCTGCTCGACCAACTCGACATTGACTGGGAGGAACTGCTGTCTCGCCTGACGGGAGACGTTGTTGCCCACAAGCTCGGTAACCTGCTCCGCTCCACCGCGGACTGGGGGCAGGACGCGCTCGGAATTCTGGGCGACAACACGGCTGAATATCTGCAGCAGGAAGCCTACGATTTACCTACCCCGGAAGCTACCCGGGAGTTCCTGCAGGATGTGGATTGCCTGCGCGATGATGTTGCGCGACTGGAAGCCCGTCTGTCCCGACTCCGGCGGGACAGTGGCGAGGAATAGCTCTTCCGAAAAATTAACTTACCCGTGAAGTGATGGACTGGCCACATATCAGTCGACTTGTTGCATGCCTCTGCCAGAACAACGCCGAATCGTGTTGTGTTTCGTCGCACAATCTCGTCTTCATAAATACGGTTTTTCTTCACATAAAAAACAATACTTGCATCCTGTCGTGAAGCTTGCAGAATAGCGCCCTGATACCAGTTTGGTGGTATCCTTTCAGGCCCATTTTTAATCCGGTTCCTCACCTCATGCTAAACATACCCGACTTCATGCCAGAAAAGATCAAGGTTGTAAATGACACGCTCTGCGAGCGCTATGACATGCCCGTCGAAGTCGATCACATATTGAAGCGCGACAAGGGGAAGGATCTGAACCCGTAACCTGATTCCTGTGCCTGCGGATCAGCGGGCATTTTATTTTTTAATCACTTTCCAGCAAGGGGAAACATCATGGCCAGTAAAAAGAAAGCAAAGAAAAAGACGGCGGTACGCCGCCCTAAGGAGGCACCAAAGAACGCGTTTTATGCCCAGTCAGGTGGGGTGACGGCTGTTATCAATGCCAGTGCCTGCGGCGTGATCGAAACAGCTCGTGCCAACAAGGGTAAAATCGGCAAGGTCTACGCCGGCCGCAATGGCATTATCGGCGCCCTGACCGAGGATCTCATCGACACCAGCAAGGAATCCGCCAGCGCCATCCGCGCCCTGCGCCACACCCCGTCAGGTGCCTTCGGCTCCTGCCGCTTCAAGCTGAAAAGCCTGGAAGCCAACAAGCGCGAATACGAACGTCTGATTGAAGTATTCGAGGCACATAACATTGGCTATTTCTTTTACAACGGCGGCGGTGACTCGGCTGATACCTGCTACAAGGTCTCCCAACTCTCAGAGGCAATGGGCTACCCCATCCAGGCGATCCATGTGCCCAAGACGGTGGATAACGATCTGCCGATTACCGATAACTGCCCCGGCTTCGGCTCGGTGGCCAAGTACATCGCGGTCTCGACTCGCGAAGCAAGCTTCGACGTCGCCTCGATGGCAAAAACCTCCACCAAGGTGTTTATCGTTGAGGTGATGGGCCGCCATGCGGGCTGGATAGCCGCCGCCGGCGGGCTGGCCTCCACCGAGGACACACCGATCCCAATCCTCATTCTGTTCCCGGAAGTGGAGTTCAACCAGAAGAAATTCCTCGCCAAGGTAAATGCGATGGTGAAGAAGCACGGTTACTGCACCGTGGTGGTCTCAGAGGGTGTGCACTGGCCGGATGGCCGCTTCCTGGCCGATACCGGCCTCAAGGACGCTTTCGGTCACGCCCAACTGGGCGGCGCTGCTACCGTTATCGCCGGCATGATCCAGGGTGAACTGGGCCTTAAGAACCACTGGGCCGTAGCCGACTACCTGCAGCGCGCCGCGCGCCACATCGCCTCCAAGACCGATGTGGATATGGCCTACGCCATGGGCAAGGCAGCAGTGCAGTTCGCGCTCAAGGGCCACAACTCCATCATGCCGACCGTGGAGCGTATCTCCAATAAGCCGTTCAAGTGGAAAGTCGGCATGGCACCGTTGTCCAAGGTTGCCAACGTGGAGAAGATGATGCCCAAGAACTTCATCACCAGTGACGGGTATGGCATCACCAACAAGTGCCGCGAATATTTGCAGCCATTGATCAAGGGCGAAGACTATCCACCCTTCAAGGATGGCCTGCCAAACTATGTCCGGCTCAAGAACGTGGCGGTGAAGAAAAAGCTCAAGACCTTCAAGCTTTAACCGGCCTTGCTCCCACAAAAGGGCGGCTTTGCCGCCCTTTTTATGTCGCGACTTTCCCGGCCGGTCAAACCTATTCACAAAAGATTATGATTATTACCCATAAATTTTTTCTCACCCTTTTCCCAATATGCTTGATTCTCGTCAAGTTCCCGGTCGGGCGTATGGCCTATACTTGCACCAAATATAAATACGGTCATGTCGCAATTGCAGCTTTACCCGGGCAATTTCTGCCTGGTAACACTGAACAAAACTCTCTACCCGCGGGATCAAAATTAAATGGCAATTATCTCAACCATTCTGGAAATCATTCTCATTGGTATAACGGTCGCATTGGTGGTGCTGTTGCCGCTGGCAATTATTTTTAATGTCAAGGCGGGCCGCAAGTACCGAAAACAGCTGGCAGAGAATATTCACCACTTGCGCCTGAACAGAATGCTGACTGCACTGGGTATCGACACCGCCGAATATTTACACCGTGAACGGGCCGTCGATATTCATGAACAAATGACCCGCTGCGGCGAATGTCAGAATATCGAGACCTGTGATGATACGCTGGCCGACGTGGTCGATGTTGACAATATCGGGTTTTGTAATAATGAAGCGTCCCTGCGCGAAATGGTGAAAAAGAAACACGCCACCGAACAATGACTCAACCGATCACCCATGGCAGCCATCATATCGGCCTGACCGTCCCTCGCCTTGAAGATAGTGCCGCGTTTTTTACTGACCTGCTTGGTTGGCAAGTTGCGGGGCGCGATGATGCGTATCCAGCTATTTTTGTTACGGACAGTAAAATCATGGTTACACTGTGGCAGGCGCAGACAGATAACTTCACTCCGTTTGACAAGGATAATGTCATTGGTCTGCACCACCTTGCCCTGCAGGTCGATTCAGCGCAGGCGCTGGACGCCCTCTATCATCAACTGAAAAACGCCAAAAACGTCAGCATCGAGTTCGCACCGGAACTGTTACGGAATGGTCCCGCCCACCACATGATGTGTTATGAACCCGGCGGCATCCGGATTGAATTTATCTGGCCTGGGATACCGACTACAAACTAATTTTTTCTCTTTTTTATTCCACTTTATTTTTTTCTTTGGATCCGCCGCCATGTTGACTAACATGGTGCATCTGTTTGCGTCCCGGAACTTTCTGAGTGATGCTTGCCTTGATGATTATCCTGACAACTGATCTATTATTTTAACTTAAACAAGTATTATTGATTGTCCGTCTTGATCCATTCGATACCGAGCGCGCCTGCCATGACCACACCGATTCTTTATTCTATTCATGAATCACCGACTCACCCCGATTTTTCATCCCTGTATCGCCGCCTGCATATCAATGAACTACATCATAGTTCCATGCGCAAGGCGATTAGTGCACTCAAGACCCGGACACCGGATTTTATTGTTGCTGAATTTTTTTATGGCTGGGGTAATAACTACGCCGGTGTGAATATTAGCAATCTTGACGTCCTGCTGTTCAGCCTGCAAAAATATGCTCCTGCCGCAAAGGTCATTGTTCTGGTCGAAAAAGCCGAGCGGCAGTACGTTGCGAAATTGAATGATATCTTTCCATTACACGCGGTTCTGGTTCACCCGGTGACGGAACAGCAAATCGTTCCCTGCTTATCAGCTAATGCGCCTTAACCCGACCGACTCAAGTACGCCTAGAACAATTTTACAGACTATCTATGTAAATAATTATTTTGTTTGTATTAGCAAACACACGATATGACATTTGTGACATATTCAAATTACAACCCACTGGCTTTACTAAACCCATACTGTAAGCAGTTCATGATATTCTTCTATTCATTGACAGAACAGGCGGCTGGTCTTAATCTGATTTGTAGACAACCCGTCCGGTTACCTCGAATATTCTAATAACCGTTACACAAAATTGTCTCGTGGAGAGCGCCAATCGTTAAAACTGAATAACCAACAACAGAACTATAACCACGGTTATACCTGACTGTACTGGGTGGAGTAAAACAATGATTACTTATGATGAACTGCATACACAAAACCACGAAATTTCCGAGCTGTCCAAAGTTCTGTCATATCTTCTGGCCAACAGGGAAATGTGCGACACGAGCACCTGTTGTGATCTTTTCTATCGCTACGTTGACCAAATAAAGTCACATCTTGAACTGGTTGATCATACCTATACAGGCCTGCTCTCGAGTTCGGACAAGAACGCCAACAACGCGGCCAGTAAATTCATGGGCGGGTCGCAGGAAATAAAACGTATCCTGGCGCAATATTCGAAAAAGTGGTGTGAAAAAAACAAACATGAGTTACATGTCGCTAATCATGCCGACTTCTACAAGGAGACCAACGAACTTTTTGATCTCGTACTGAATCGCATCCAGGATGAAACCGAGCATCTGTATCCGCTGATCCGTAAAGTGAGCGGCGATACGCAACACGCCGCCTGATTCCCGGCCGTTTCCGGTTATAAAATCCGACCCGGATGACGCCGCCGGCAGTAACATTTTTCGCTTCAAGGCGCCCTGTGGGACGCCATATCTCACCCCGGGGCCGGGCCAATTTGTGCACTATGCCCCATTTATTGCCGCCCTCACCCCTCATATCCGGCATGCCAGGCCGATAATAATCAGTGGGCATCGCATAACCAATATCCGTATAATAAAAGTTAGTACCCAGTCTGGACTATGTGACTGACCGAATGGCATATCGTTGTGCCGATTAATGTTGCAATAATGCGCTATCTTCACAGAGTGCCAAGATTTACTCCGCCTACCCATGACTGCAGAATTTCAGATCCCCGGTTTTGACATCAAACGCGAGTTGGGACGTGGCGGTATGGCAGTTGTGTACCTCGCCATCCAGCAAAGCTTCGACCGCGAAGTGGCGCTCAAGATTCTGCCACGGGAACAGGCCGATGATGCCGATTTTGCCGAGCGCTTTCTACGCGAGGCGCGCATCGTCAGCAAACTGGTGCATCCCAACATTGTCACGGTGTATGACGTCGGCATCCATGAAGGCTACCGCTATCTGTCCATGGAATATATCCACGGCCTGGACCTGAAGCAGGCCCACGCCTCCCTGTCACGCCGCGATATCCTGCGCGCCATCAAGGACGTTGCACGGGCTCTCGATTACGCCGCCAGCAAAGGCTATGTTCATCGCGATGTGAAGCCGGAAAATATCATGATCCGTGAAGAGGACGGGCGGGTGGTGCTCATGGATTTCGGCATCGCGCGCGGCAACAGCACTACGCTCAACATGACCCGTGCAGGCAAGGCGATTGGCACTCCTTATTATATGAGCCCGGAGCAAACCAGGGGCCAGAGCGTGGATCACCGCTCGGATATCTACAGCCTGGGCGTGGTGCTTTATCAGATGCTGGCCGGCTATGTGCCGTACGATGCCGACTCCGCTGTCGCGGTAGGAATCAAACACCTGACCGCACCCATACCATTGCTACCGGACAGTCTCCGCCGTTTACAACCAATCATTAATACCGCCATGGCCAAGGATCCGGATCACCGGTACCAGACGGCCGGCCAAATGATCGAAGCACTTGATAAAATTTCAGATGAAGATCTTGCCGCCCTGGATGCCAGTGCCGCCGCCTTTCGTCTTGCTGGCAAGGATCATGCTGCCATCACGCTGGAAACCCCGCTACAAACTGGCGACGACTACCCCCCCATCATCGCACCAAACCGGACCGCCATCACCGCACCCAGTACCCATGCCGTCAGCGCCCCGCTGCCCCGGCGTCGGCGCCGTCTACTGTTCCTGCTGCTCGTCACGGTTACGGGTGCTGCCCTCTTTTTGCAGCGCGATCCGCTGCTGGAATTTTGGCACACCTGGCAACCTGTACTGGGCGCCAAGCTTGATGGTTTATTAACCCGCCCGCCAGAGCAAATCCCGTCTGAAACACCGCAACCCAACACACTGGAAAGCCCGGCAACAAAGCAATCTCCTCCAGCCGGAAACAGCACCCCGGCGCTGACCCGCCGTGAACAGATTATGCGCTTGCGCAACAGCCTGGACGCGCACCCCGAAAACGCGGTGGAACTGGCCAGGCTGTATCGGCAGATACTACTCACCCAGAAGCAGAATGCATTGGCGCGCCAGGGCCTGCTCGACCTGCGTGACTGGTATACCCGGCAAATACGCACTGCTATGGCAGAACAGGATCTGCCCCGGGCACGCAGCCTGGTGGATAATCTGACCCAGACCTTTCCGCGCGCCGCCGGCAACGAAAAAATAATCCGGCTCGAAGAAACGCTGCGCCGCGCCGAATCCGTTGAAGCGCACTTGCGCAAGGCCCGGGATTATTCTGCGCAACTGGCGCTGACCGAACCGGAAGGTGCCAATGCCCTGGAGCAAATACAGGCCGCTCTGACGATTGATCCTGACAGCAAGCCGGCCCTCGCCGCGCGTCAGCAAATAGCCGACTCCTATCTGGCACAGGCCCTCGAACTTCAGGCCAGCCACAACTACAAGCACGCTTTGCTAACCGTCGGGCGGGGCCTGAAAGCCGTCGTCGACGACCCCGCCTTACTCGACCTGCAGCAGAAACTCAACAACCAGATTAACCAGCAGACGCAACGCGATGCCTTGTTACGAAAGGCCGATGTCCAGATGCGTCAGCATCACTTGCTTGAGCCAAAAGGCACCAGTGCCTGGGACCTGTACCAGAAAGTCCTGAAGACGTCGCCTGATAACCCGGTGGCGCGTAAGAGTCTGAAGAAAATTGAGCAACAGCTACTCAGCGACGTAACCAAGGCTATTACCGACCACGATCTGGAACTGGCCGAAGCTCGTCTGGCGACAGTACGCAGTCATTTTGGCGACAGCAAAGCCGTGAGCAAGACCCAGGCGGAGCTTAATCAGGCTATCGTGACCCAGGGCCCCAAAATAACCCGCCTGCTGTTTAGCGCCACACCTATTGAGAATTTCGATGTTCCCCCGCAGGACAAGCTCAAGTTGTTGCGCTCGCTCTATGTCGGTTTTGAATATGCCAACTTTGACCCGGAAAACACCCTGCTGCAGGCAGTGCTGATGGATGGGACCGGTTCTGTAACAATCGCCCAGAAACCGGTAGTCGTCTCCGGCGAAGCGGGACAGACCACCTTTGATATCCAGATGCCGGTGGAAGGATTTGCCGAAGGCGGCTATAAACTGGAATTGTTATTGGGAAATTCGCCTCTTGTCAGCGGTACGTTTCTGGTACGCTAAAGCGGTATTATTTATACGGGCCCGAACCAATGCGTTTCACGATTATAGTATTGACCCTGCTGCTTATGGCCGGCTGCCAGACACCGCCCGACGTCAAGCAGCTGAGTGATGAAAAACAGGCACTGCAACACGAACTCGACCTGACCCAACAACAGCTCGCCAACATTGAAATCCAGCGCAAGCAATTGCAGGACCAGTTGGATGAATCTCGCAATGTCATTGCCGTGCTGAGTTCCGAAAAATCTGCGCGTGTCAGCGAATCTTCCTCCCTGCGCGGCCAGGTACGCCGCTTCGTCCAGCTCGAGATCGATGAACTGAAGGCCTTTCTGGTCAACAGCGATCTGCTCGACTATGTGGGTGGCGAGTTGGTCAGGCGCAAGCTTTACGACCAAAAACCCATTCTGATGATCGATCTGGACCACAAGGTGCCCCGCCCCGGCATCCTTACCGGCTTTGGTGGTTACTTTGTCAAACCCACAACCATCGTGGTCAAGGTGTTGCGACCCATCAAGGGCAGGCTGGTCGTCATCTGGGAAAGCAGTCCGCGAGACATCAAAAAAAGTGGGCTGGTAAAAGGGAATTTCACTGTTTCTGTCGGCGTTGAGAAGGGGGACGTGCTCGGTTACTGGTTTTCGAAGAGCGGCAATGTCACCTTTGACAAGGGGACCGGCAATACCCGTTATCTGGCCAACGACTTGCCACTGGGGAGCAGTATCAGTCCATCTTCACTGTACGGCGCCGATGACAAGCGCGCCTACTCACTGGGCGTGTTCGGATTACTTAAATAAACAGTCTTATGCCGCTTAATCACTATATCCTGGCTTTTTTTCTGTTTGCCCTGACCCTGACAGTGACTGCCGGCGCCGAACAAATTTACAAATGGATCGACAAGAATGGCACAGTACATTTTTCCGATCAGCCGGGCCCACAACAAGACAGTCAAACTGTCACCCTGCAGCCCGGCCCCACCCCGCAGCAGGTTGAGGAAGCCCGTCAGGCCGATGAAAAAATTCGCCAATCCGGCAATACCCTTGCCGAACAAAACGCAAAACTCAACGCACAACGAAAAGAAGAAGCCGCCCGTCGCAGGCAAGAAGCCGCCGCAGCCGAGCAACAACAAAAACTTGAGGAATACTATCAGCAACCGGCCCAGGATTCAGGCTGGTATTATGGCTGGCCGGGCATCCATCCTCGCCCACCGCGGCCCAGACCACCCATAAAACCGAAACCGCCGATGCGCCCGGTACCAACCCCTTTACCGGCCAGACCCGCCGTGCCACGCTGATCAAATCGTCACCCGGATTAAATTTTCATGCCCATCGACATGGCGCGCGACTACCTGCCCCATCTATGCGACCCGGCCACCTATGCGACCCGGCCACCTATACGGTGATCGACGAGGTTCGTCAGCTACCACTCATAGTATCAGACGTCTACCGGCGCCTGACCACCTGGGCACAGTCTGGCAACCGGGCACCCTCGTCGTATAAACACACCATTCAACCTTGCTCGGGTATACTCCCCGTACGTGAATTAATCATCTGATCTCTTAAGGAGTTGTTATGTCTGTGGAGCGCGTCCTGTTCGCTTTTGGTGGCAGCATGGTCATTCTCATGTCCCTGCTGGCGTTGTTTGTTCACCCCTACTGGAGCTGGGGCACCCTGTTCGTGGGTTTCAACTGCCTGCAAAGTTCCTTTACCGGCTTTTGTCCGCCGGCCTGGCTGATGAAAAAATTTGGCCTTAAAACCGAGGCTGAGCTGGCGCTTGAACAACAAGCCGGGTAAAACCAGAGTACCGGCCCGGTATATCGGGCCGGCAATTACAGGGCAAGTCGTTGATATTCAAGGACCATTACAAATCCATAAAATTTAAATACCTATTTAAATCTGCAGGCAATTTTTTTATACTGTGGGCCAATAACAAATAATAACCAGACCCCAAAGGTCATCGCCCATGACACATCAGGACAAACCGGATAGCCTCGCCACCACCGAAGCCCTGGCCGAACTGCGTAAGCTGCTGCTCACCTCCTATGAAACCTCGCTGCTTCTGAAGCGCGACGTACCCAGCGAAGAATTCCCCGATGCCTACAAGCTGAGCCAGTCCATTCGGGATTTGCGCAAACTTGTCGAAAACCTGAATCGCCGGCTCAGCAATGACGCCTCGCTCGACGCTGACTTTGATCTGGATCTGTTCCGGCCGGACATGCTGAGCAGCGCCGATTCCTCAGCCAGCATCTGCTGACCGCCCGCTGATTATTTGCCGTATCCGGCATCGCCTGATCCGAGCGCTCGCATCTTTTCATGCCAGCCCTTACAATCAGGGCTCCGATATAACCCGTTGATTTCCAACACATGCAACCCTTTGACCAGTTTTTGCGTCTTGTCTATATCAGCTGGGTGCTGGGGCGCAATGGCCTGGACGAACTGGTGCTCGCCAGCCACCTGTTCCGCCCGGTGCGATTTCTCAAATTTTTCATGCCCTGGACCTGGGTCTCGCGACGCGCCAGTCGGGGTGCGCGGATTCGGCGCGCACTCGAGGAGCTGGGCCCAATTTTCGTTAAATTCGGCCAGATCCTTTCCACTCGCCGAGACCTGTTACCCGATGACATTGCCGATGAACTGGCCCGCCTGCAAGATCAGGTGCCCCCATTTCCCGATAGCCAGGCCCGTCGAATCATCGAGACCAGCCTGGGCTGTAGCATTGAGTCCGTATTCGATGACTTCGAAGCAACACCCTTTGCCTCAGCCTCCATCGCACAGGTTCATGGCGCCACGCTCAAGGATGGCCACAAGGTCGTAGTCAAGGTTTTACGCCCCGGCATCCTGCCGGTCATCCGTCGTGACATCAGCCTGCTGTATGTGGTGGCCGACAAGATCGAACGATACTGGTCTCTCGGCAAGCAGTTACACCCCCGGGAAGTCGTGCAGGAATTTGAGAAGACCCTCCTCGACGAACTGGACCTGATGCGCGAAGCGGCCAATGCCAGCCAGTTACGACGCAACTTCAAGGATTCACCACTGCTGTATGTGCCCGATGTCTACTGGGACTATACGCGTCGTAGCGTGCTGGTCATGGAACGCATCCATGGCATTCCCATCAGCCAGATTGATCGAATACGCACGGCCGGAATCAGCCTTAAAGCGCTGGCGGAGCACGGTGTGGAAATTTTCTTCACCCAGGTATTCCGCGATAGTTTCTTCCACGCCGACATGCACCCCGGGAATATTTTTGTCGCCGACAACGGCCAGTATATAGCGGTGGACTTCGGCATCATGGGCAGTCTGAGCGATACGGACCAACGTTATCTGGCGGAAAATTTCCTGGCCTTTTTCAACCGCGATTATCGGCGAGTCGCCCAGCTACACGTGGATTCTGGCTGGGTTGCGGCCGATACCCGGATCGATGAATTTGAGGCCGCAGTACGCACGGTTTGCGAGCCCTTCTTTGACAAGCCCATCAAGGAAATCTCGTTCGGCCAGGTCCTGCTGCGCCTGTTCCAGACCGC
>JAJDNN010000060.1 GCA_022340685.1 Pseudomonadota bacterium | reverse complement strand
TAGCTTGTAATCGTGTATGACTTTGAAACCAAAACGGTTTTCTGCGTACTAATATAACGTACCAGTATAATTGGACGTCAAAACCTAGCCTTGATGTGACATAGCAAATTCAGATAGACAAGGAGTTAATGCATGGTCAGTGAGCGACACCTTTCTCAGGCTGACAGTACACAATTTGTACTATTCGGCGCCATGGGTGACCTGACATGGCGGCTGGTCGGCCCGGCGTTGTTCAATTTGCATCTAGATGGCCAGTTACCCGACGACTTCCGATTGGTGGGGGTGGACCGAGAAATCAGTACTGAGGTGTTGAGTGAGCGCCTGCGCGATGGCATCAAGCGATTTTCTCGCAATGGCGCACCAGACGAAAAGACATGGAATGCCTTCGCCGCACGACTTGATTCCTACGCTATAGATCTATCCAATGCACAGAGTTATCAGCAGTTAAAACAGCATTTGGAGAGCATTCAAAAAAATACCACCGCACGGGTGTTTTATCTTGCGATCCCCCCTTTCCTGTTTGGCCCGGTAGCCGACGGCCTGGCCGCCTCGGATCTGCACCTTGACCGGGATGGTGTGCGAATTGTCGTGGAAAAACCATTGGGTGACAGTCTGGCCACATTTAAGGCGATTGATCGGACCCTCTCCGTTCATTTTGAAGAAAAGCAGATCTACCGTATAGATCATTTTCTCGGGAAGGAGACCGTGCAAAACATTCTGGCTCTGCGCTTTGCTAACCCGATTTTTGAACCAGTGTGGAACCGGCGCTACATCGACCATATCACGATCACTGTCGCGGAACGTATCGGCGTTGGTCATCGCGCTGGCTATTATGAACATGCCGGCGCCCTGCGCGACATGGTGCAGAACCATCTGTTTCAAATAATGTGCCTGGTTGCTATGGAGGCACCAGTAGCCTACGACGCTGACGATATCCGCAACAAAAAGCTTGATGTATTGCGCGCCTGCCGTCCTATTCCGACGGATAACATCACCGCGTTTGCTGTACGCGGGCAGTACAATACTGGTTGGATTGAGGGTAAACATGTGTCGGCCTACCGACAAGAACCGGATATCGATCCGGAATCAAATATTGAGACTTATGCTGCTGTCAAGTTGCTGGTAGACAATTGGCGCTGGCAGGATGTGCCCTTCTATCTTCGCACCGGCAAGCGTATGACCGAGAATGTTTCGGAGATTTCAATACGCTTTCGTGATGTACCGCACAATGCCTTTCCCGCTACCACCGGACTTAACACCCAGCCGGTAAGGCTCGTGATTCAGATTCAACCCCGGGAAGGAATGATTCTTAAGTTCATGGCTAAAGAACCGGGCAGCCCATTGCGCCTGCAACCCGTAGATATGCGCTTCTGTTATGCCGATGCCTTTGGCAAAGCCAGCCCCGATGCCTACGAAACCCTGATACGCGATCTGATACTCGGCGATGCCACCCTGTTCATGCGTAGTGACCAGGTGGAAGCCGCCTGGCAGTTGCTAACTCCGGTACTAGACGCTTGGGCGGCGAATCCTGCGCCTGATTTTCCCAATTATACTGCCGGCAGTTGGGGGCCGGAAGCCGCCGAGCGGCTGATTGCCCGGGACGGTCGTGCCTGGCTCACTCCCAGCCATTTCTAGAGATGCTCAATAATACATCGTAGCACCCTTATCCATTGGGTACGCCTGTTGGACGGCGTAATAACAGTAACAATGGCGC
This sequence comes from Pseudomonadota bacterium, assembly GCA_022340685.1. Taxonomy (GTDB): domain Bacteria; phylum Pseudomonadota; class Gammaproteobacteria; order UBA6429; family Thiohalophilaceae; genus JAJDNN01. The sequence continues at coordinate 3,594 of JAJDNN010000060.1, read as the reverse complement.
CATCAACACAAAACCTATTGTTATAAACCAAAATGCATCGACAAAACCTAGCATGCTGGCCTGTCTGTTCAGTTCACTGGCCAGCAACTTCGGCGCCAACGGGTCTGCCATGTTCAGATTTTTTGCCGACAGCCAAGCCTGTAACTGCTGACTATACGGATTTATGTGACCGCTGAGGCTATTCCAGTTGACTTGTGTCATCCGTGTCAGCACCGTCGCTGCGATTGATATTCCCATCGCGCTGCCCACAGTGCGCGCCAGATTAAAAATGGCCGAGCCCTGGTCGGTCGCTGAACTGGGTAGTGTTTCGTAGACCAGCGTCGATAACGGCACGAAAATCATACCCATGCCGAGCCCCTGCAGGACACTTGGCCAGATAAACCAGCCAATTGAAAGATCCAGATTGTAGCGCGTCATAATCCAGGTGCCGCTCGCTGCCAGTACCAGGCCAACCAGTACCAACCGCGGGGCACCTAACCGGTTTATTAGCCGTGACACTCCGAACATGCCTACCGCTGACGCCAGTCCACGTGGCGCCATCACCAGTCCGGTAGTCTGCGCCGGATAGTCGAACAGACGTTCCAGCATTAGCGGCTGCAATGCAATGGTACCGAACAGCCCCATACCAAATACGGCCATCATGAAAGATGCCAATGCAAGGTTGCGATCTTTCAACAGGTGCAATTGCAGTACGCTATCTGTACGCGAATAACTGCGCAATACAAAGGCAATTAATCCCGTTGCACTGATAATGGTCAGGGTTACTATCATGCCTGACTCGAACCAGTTCTCCTGATTGCCACGGTCCAGCATTGTCTGCAAACTGCCAATCCCTAACGCGAGCAACAGGGCGCCAAACCAATCGAATGGCTGAGTATGCGACGCCTCTGGCTTTACCAGGCGGGCTATCATTAATAGATTGATCGCACCGATCGGTACATTGATATAAAATACCCAGCGCCACTCGAGGTGTTGGGTGATGTAACCACCCAGCGTTGGACCAAGAATCGGACCCAGCATGATACCTACCCCCCACAACGCCATTGCTTTGCCTCGCTCATCACCGGGAAAGCTGTCGACCATGATCGACTGCGACAGGGGAATCACTGCGGCGCCGAAGGCACCCTGCAAAAGCCGAAACACGACCATTTCAGATAGTGATTCCGCCTGACCGCACAATGCGGAGGCAATGACAAACCCGGTAATGCTGATCAACATCAGCCGACGGCGTCCCAGGCGTATGGCCAGATATCCGCTCATCGGGATAAAAATGGCCTCCATCACAATGTAGGCAGTTAATACCCAGGTGATCTGGTCAGCGGTTGCACCCAGCGATCCCATCATGTGTGGTAGCGCTACATTGACAATGGTCATATCGAGAATGACCATGACCGTGGCCAGCATGACCGCTATGCTCAATAGCCAACGTGGAGCGTCAGCAGTAGGCATCGTTAAATTCGGAATCACTTTTTACTCGGCAATGCAGGTACTGCGTCAACCGGTGGGCCTGGGCGGTCGACATGATCTTTGGATCGAAAATGCCTGGTGTCGATTGTTACCGAACAACTGGCCCCGATGCGCAGAGGCCAGTCTTTGTTGCTGTCGATCACGCGGATGCGTACCGGAAAGCGCTGTGTCACCTTGACCCAGTTGCCGGTGGCATTCTCTGGCGGCAACAGGGAAAATGCCACACCGCTGGCCGGACTGAGCGACTCGACCACTCCGTGAAAACTCTGACTTGGGTACATGTCCACGTTGATCGTTGCCGGCTGCCCGGGCCGGATGCGTTCCAAGTCAGTCTCCTTATAGTTTGCGACTACCCAGAACGTCTTGTCCTCTACCAGCGGGAAAAGCTGTTGACCGACCTGTAATACGTCACCTGGTCGTATTCCAATCTTGCCCAGGATACCGGCAACCGGTGCCCTGATAGTGGTGTAGGACAGGTCAAGTTGTGCCTTGTCGAGTACCTGCATGGCGACGTTGATGTGTGCGCGAGCTTGTGCCTGTTGTCCTATTGATTGTTGATAGCCTGCCTGTGCGGCCTGTACAGCGGCCTGCATCTCATTAAACTTGTCTTTGTCCGACTCTGCTTGCGCACGGGATAACGCCTTGCCCTCTAATAAGCGGGTATCGCGGTTGTAAGTCCGTTGAGCATCTTTAAATTGCGCCTGCCGCTGGTTTATCAATGCATTTGCTGCTATCACTGCGGCATCGGCTGCCAGTTTCTCCTGGTGCGCAAGTGCGAGTTCCGCCTGGGCTTTCTGTACGGCAATCTGGTAGGCGTGGCTGTCAATTTTTACCAGTAACTGGTCAAGATTTACGTGTTGATGATCTTTGACTGGTATATCAATTACCTGCCCACCGATCTGTGGCACGATATGAACCACGTGGGCCGTTATGTAAGCGTCCGACGTGTTTGGGAAGTTCATTTCATGTTGCCAGTATAAATATATTCCACCGGCTGCCAGCAACAGTACTGCCAGTAACAACATCCATCGGATTTTTGTCATTTGTCGTTCCTTTGATCCACTTACCATGAATGTATATTGGGAATGTATTACCCGTTACGTAAGAAAGGGACTCGGGTAAAGTGAAAAACTTCAACCGGGTCCCTTCAAACAGAGTTGTCTATCCTATCTACATAGATATTCGAGATCACCAACGCCATCGGCGCGGGGAGCGCCAATGGCGAACAAGATGTACCAGGTTAACTGACTTGTGAACAGATATTTGCACCCCGTTTTCAAGTATTGGTTGCTGTCACTTCCTCAATTACCATGGTCAGGCTATCCAATGCCCGATTGACTGCGCGCTTGGCAACAGTGACGTCCGGCTTTTTCTGGTTAAGGGCTTGCAAGGCAACATGTACCTGACCATTCACGAAATCGACGGGCAAGTATACCGTATGCTGGGAAATTTCAGTTGCGGTTTCTGTCAGCTCTTTTGCGGCACGCTGTTTATTCCCTCCCTCCGCATTTTTTTCAGCCTGCTTGACCATGCCACGCGTGCGGTGTGCTACCTCGGGTGCGTATACCTGCAACTCGTCAAGATTGGCATATATCGGTAGCATGTCATCCTTGAAGGCAGTGATATTTTCTTCAACGATCTTGTTGCTGGCATCCTGCAATTGTTCCACAACCGTCAGATAGGGCATGATCCGTTGAATCGTGTTGGCGAATTCGCGGCTTGCAACAAGAGCGCTGCGGGCTTGTGTGATTTTATCCGTATCAAGCAGTGCGCGGGTGGTATTCAGATGGTTGACAAGGGCCCGGCCGGAATCGACCGCAATTTTCGCCATCGCTGGATCTCCCCAGTTGGCATACTCACTTATACTGAGTGTATCAGTGTCGCTCTTGCCAGTTGCATAGGCCGTGGTTGTCACCATACCCGTAGCCAGTGCTGCGATCATGACAATCATGGCTGGCATGACTCGTGTGTTTGTCTTCATTGTCTCTCTCCTTTCAGTTTAAACTCGAAATTACAAAAGCATTGATCGTGCCAATTTGTAATCGCTTGTTATTAACTGATATTTTTTTCCTCCCAGCTTGAAAATGCGGTAATATTCCACGTCGATACTCCCGGCATGGTGATTAT
>JAJDNN010000028.1 GCA_022340685.1 Pseudomonadota bacterium | reverse complement strand
ACCCGCAGCCAGGCGATGACCTGCAACGTCAGCGCCCCGGTCAGATCCATCAGTTTCAGCCAGGACAGGTGGGTAAACAGGGTGAAACCGCTGAAAAACAGCGCCAGTAACAGCAAGGTGGCTCCGAGGAAACTGAACGCTCCTTGCATAGCGCTCCCCACCAAATCGCCCAGAATGCCCCCGGCGTTGACTGGCAGGAGATTGACCAGGCTGGTGTCGTGCAAACTGGCCAGACCGCAGCCGGCCGCGAGGGTCAGGACAAAACCCGCGGCTCGTAAGGAAAAGGCGCGCAGATCAAAAGGGCCTTCATTACGCCGGTCCTGAAACAGTAACCAGCCGACATAGGCAACCATAAGGGGAAACAGATAGGCCAGATAACCGAACAGGGTCAGCAGTACGTCTGCAAACCAGGCTCCGGCCGGACCGCCCAGATTCGCCACCCGGCCGGACTGCATGCCGCTGTGGGACCAGCCCGGATCGGCCGGGTGATAGCTGACCAGGGCGAGCAGGAAATAAATCGCCCCGAAACCAAAAATAAACAGGGCGGCCTCTTTCAGACCACGCCGCACTCGATGGCTGGCGATGGCACTCTGTTCGACAGTTTTTTGACGGGCTTGGGCCACAGACTAATCTTTTTTGTAAAGAAAGTGATGTAACTTATTATATTTAAAGGAATATTACAAGTGCTTGTTCACGTTTCCAGGAGCGCCGGCAGAACGACTTTTCCACCCATAACGTTGATTCCCGCGGCAAGGTCGGCATGAGTCTGCCAGTCCGGCTCCGTGAGGCGAAGAATATAGGGAACCAGTGCGGCCGACAACGCCTGGGACGCCGTTCTGGGAACCGCACCCGGCATATTGGTAACGCCAAAATGCACCACCCCTTCCCAGACAAAGGTGGGTTGCTTGTAGTCCGTCGGCCTTGTCGTCTCTATACATCCGCCCTGGTCCACCGATATGTCGATGATTACGCTACCCTCCCGCATCTGCCGCACCGTGTCGGCGCTGACCAGATGCGGGGCCTTTGCGCCCGGGATCAGGACCGCGCCAATTAACAGGTCGGCATCGACGACGCTGTCGTGGATCGCCGTGGCAAAGGGATGCAGTGCGGTGACGTTCGGGCCCAGGGCACGCATGGCAGACTGTTTGTGGCGGTTGCGGTCGAACACGGTAACATTCGCGCCCAGAGCCGCCGCCACCGCGGCTGCGTTGCCACCCGCGTGCCCGGCACCAAGAATGACCACCTTGCCGCGTGGTGCAGCCGGGACCCCGCCAAGCAACAGACCTCGTCCGCCCTGGGGCTGGTGCAGCAGGGTCGCGCCAAGTTGCACCGCAATGCGACCCGCGATGTCACTCATCGGGGCCAACAGGGGCAGTTCCTGCCCGGATTCGACAGTTTCAAAGGCCACCGCGGTCAGGCCGATATCCTGCAAGGCGCGGGTCAGGTCCGGGTTGGCGGCCAGATGCAGGTAGGAAAACACCAGGTGATCCGGTCTCAGCAACGGATAGATCTCCGGTTGGGGTTCCTTGACCTTGACGATCATCTGCGCTGCGGCGTACAGGCGCTTCGCATCCGGCAGAACGGTGACGCCCTCCCGCCGGTAGGCGTCATCATCATACCCACTGAGTCGGCCTGCACCCTGCTCGATATAAATTTCATGGCCAGCCCGTACCAGCTCGGCGGCGGCTTCAGGCACCAGCGCGACACGCCCTTCGAGGGTTTTGATTTCCCGTGGAATGCCTATTTTCATGGAATGCTTTACCCCTTATGTTCCATTGCGTACCATTTCCCGCGTTTGTTCATACGACTGAATGAACCGTTACGCGGTTCCCCTGTCAATGAAACGTAGCATCGCGGGTGACCGGGCAAAGGCGGTGCGAGATTGAATTTTGCGGGTAAAGGTGCGCGTCCTGAGCGACCTTCCCGGTGCGAGTTACGACTTTTCATCAATTAAATACATTATCTGGAGTTTATCATGAGTGATACCAAACATTGCCGCTTGCTGATCCTCGGCTCAGGACCGGCTGGTTACACTGCAGCAGTCTATGCGGCCCGTGCCAACCTGAAACCGGTACTCATCACCGGCCTGGAACAGGGCGGCCAGCTCATGACAACCACGGAAGTGGATAACTGGACGGGTGGTGCGGAAGGCCTGACCGGTCCGGAACTGATGGAGCAGATGCGCCAGCACGCCGAACGCTTCGACACGGAAATTGTGTTCGACATGATAAACAAGGTTGATTTCAGCCAGAAGCCCTACTCCCTCACCGGTGATGCCGGCACCTATACCTGTGATGCACTGATTATCGCCACCGGCGCCTCGGCCATGTATCTTGGGATGGAATCGGAAGACAAATTCAAGGGCAAGGGCGTGTCTGGTTGCGCTACCTGTGATGGCTTCTTTTACAAGAATCAGGCCGTTGCGGTTGTTGGTGGTGGCAACACCGCGGTTGAGGAGGCCCTGTACCTGTCCAATATTGCCTCACATGTAACGGTCATTCATCGCCGCGACAAGTTCCGTTCCGAGAAAATCCTTTCCAACCAGCTGATCGAAAAATCAAAAAGTGGCAACGTTACAATCGAATGGAACCACGAAGTCGACGAAGTGCTCGGCGACAACTCCGGCGTTACCGGGGTACGCATCAAAAATACGCAGGATGGCAGCACCAAGGAAATTGCACTGACCGGCGTATTCATCGCCATCGGCCATAAGCCCAACACCGCGATCTTTGAAGGGCAGCTTGAGATGGATCATGGCTACCTCACAGTCAAAAGCGGCACCGCAGGCAATGCCACCGCCACCAGCGTGGAAGGCGTATTTGCCGCCGGCGATGTAGCGGATCATATTTATCGCCAGGCGATTACATCCGCCGGTTCCGGTTGCATGGCCGCACTGGATGCGGAACGCTACCTGGATAACCTTGACACAAAGTCCTGATTATTTATTACCAATACACAAGGCGTACCGCAGTTATCACTGAGGTGCGCCTTTTTTATTACTCATGCAACTTTCTATCATAGGCAGCCTGTCGGAAGTTGGCGTCGAGGAGTGGAACGCCCTCGTCCATGCCGACAATCCGTTTGCGCGATACGAGTTTCTGATTGCCATGGAACGGCATGATTCGGTGGGGAAAACCTTTGGCTGGTACCCGCAATATCTGATTGTGCGCGATAACAACGAATTGGTCGGCGCCGCGCCGATGTACCTGAAAGACAACTCTTATGGCGAACTGGTGTTTGACTGGGCCTGGGCCGAGGCCTATGAACGTAGCGGTGTACCCTATTATCCCAAGCTGGTCGTCGCAATTCCCTACACGCCCGCCACCGGCCAGCGTCTGTTAGTGCATCCGAAGTCTGACTACCAAACCGTTGCCCAGGCAATGATTAACGCCGCCACGGAACATGCACGGAACCTGCAAGTCTCGTCACTGCACTGGTTGTTTACCAATGAACAGGACACCGCATTATTCAAAGCCCAACCCGATTACATGCTGCGCCTCGGTTGCCAGTTTCACTGGCATAACAAGGACTATCAAAGTTTTGACGACTATCTCAGCCATTTTAGTTCCAGCAAGCGCAAGAAAATCCGCCAGGAACGCCGCCGGGTGAAAGATCAGGGCATCACGCTCGAAGTTTTGCACGGTGATGAGGCGAGTGACGAGCAATGGGCGATCTTTCATCGCTTCTACAACAGCACCTTTGATCGCAAGTACGGCTATGCCACCTTCTCGCAAGGCTTCTTTCTGGAAATCGCCCGAACCATGCCGCGTAATATTGTGCTGGTGTTGGCAAAACATCAGGATGAATACGTGGCCGGGGCGTTCAATGTGCGCGGTAGTGAAACGCTCTATGGAAGACATTGGGGTTGCAGTCATGAGTTTCATAGCCTCCATTTCGAAGCCTGTTATTACCAGGGTCTGGAATATTGC
>JAJDNN010000009.1 GCA_022340685.1 Pseudomonadota bacterium | reverse complement strand
GCGCACCTGGGTAACGGCGCAAGTCTGGCGGCCGTGCGTGACGGTCGCAGCATTGATACCACGATGGGATTTACACCGAGCGGCGGTTTGCCAATGGGTACGCGAAGCGGTGACCTTGATCCTGGTGTTGCATGGTACATGATGCAGAGTGAGAATCTGACAACGGAACAGTTCAAACATCTCATCAACCATGAATCCGGGTTACTCGGCATATCAGAGACCAGTTCAGATATGCGCGATTTAATTAAACAGAAAACAACTGACGAGCGTGCGGCGGAAGCGGTCGCACTATTTTGTTATCAGGTGAAAAAATCAATCGGTGCTTACGCCGCGGCGTTGGGTGGGCTGGATACACTGGTGTTTACCGGCGGCATTGGTGAGAATGCGCCGACAATCCGCGCTCGAATTTGCGACGGACTGGAGTTTCTCGGTATTGAACTTGAACTAGATCGTAATGCCAAAAATGAAGATGTGATTTCTTCACAAGCCGGACGGGTAACGGTGCGTGTTATTTGCACCGACGAAGAACAAATGATCGCAGCAATAGTTGTTCAATTGTTGGGTCTGACAAATTAAAAGGAAATAAATATGAACATAGTAAGAAAGACACAAAAACCAATCTTAGAAGACACTCCGCTGTCGCCTGAGTTGCTACGTAAAATGGACGCCTACTGGCGTGCGGCCAACTATCTTTCTGTCGGCCAAATCTATTTATACGACAACCCGCTACTTAAAAAGCCCTTGACGATTGAACACGTAAAACCACGTTTGCTTGGGCACTGGGGTACCACACCGGGTCTTAACTTTATTTACGTCCATCTCAATCGGATCATCAAGCAATATAATCTAAATATCATTAATGTCACTGGTCCCGGACATGGTGGACCAGGCCTGGTCGCCAACACCTATCTGGAAGGGACTTACAGCGAGGTGTATCCAAATATTTCCGAAGATGAACAGGGCATGAAGAAATTATTCACCCAGTTTTCCTTTCCTGGTGGCATTCCCAGTCACGTTGCACCGGAAACGCCGGGCTCGATTAACGAAGGCGGTGAACTCGGTTATGCGCTGTCCCACGCCTATGGTGCTGCGTTTGATAATCCCGATTTGCTGGTCGCCTGCGTGGTGGGTGATGGCGAAGCGGAAACCGGTCCAATGGCGACCAGTTGGCACTCAAACAAATTTCTTAACCCAATCCACGACGGTGCGGTACTACCCATTCTGCATTTGAACGGTTACAAGATTGCCGGTCCCACTGTGTTGGCGCGAATTTCACATGAGGAACTGGAGGCTCTGTTCCGTGGCTATGGTTACACACCCTATTTTGTCGAAGGCGATGATCCCGAACAGATGCATAAGCTGATGGCTGCAACCCTGGATCAGGTGATTGCTAACATCAAACTGATACAGCGCGATGCGCGGGAAAACGGATACAGTGAGCGGCCGCGCTGGCCCATGATTATTCTGCGTTCGCCGAAGGGCTGGACCGGACCGGAAATTGTCGATGGTAAACAAATCGAAGGGACGTTTCGCGCACACCAGGTGCCGGTGACGAATTTCATCAAGGAGCCCAAGCATTTAAAGATCCTCGAGCAGTGGATGAAGTCTTACCGACCAGAAGAGTTATTTGATGAGTCTGGCAAACTTATTCCTGAACTGGCTGAACTGGCGCCCCAAGGTGAGCAGCGGATGGGCGCGAACCCGCATACCAATGGCGGTTTGTTGATGCGTGATCTGCGCCTGCCGGACTTTCGCGACTATGCGGTCGAGGTACCACATCCCGGCGAGGTCAAGGCTGAAGCAACGCGTACCCAGGGTGATTACATGCGCGATGTCATGAAGCTCAATACCAGGTCGCGTAATTTTCGTATTTTCAGCCCGGATGAAACAGCGTCGAATCGCTGGGCTGCGTTGTTTGATGTGACCAAACGTTGCTCGACCGCAGAGATTCTCCCTGGCGACGAGAACATTGCGCCTGATGGTAGAGTGATGGAGATGTTGAGTGAACATCAGTGCCAGGGTTGGCTCGAAGGTTATCTGCTGACCGGCCGGCACGGTTTTTTTTCCTGCTATGAGGCCTTTATCCATATTGTTGATTCGATGTTTAACCAGCACGCCAAGTGGCTGGATGTTGCACGAGACATCGAATGGCGTCGGCCGATTGCCTCGTTGAATTATTTATTGTCATCGCACGTGTGGCGACAGGATCACAATGGCTTCAGTCATCAGGATCCAGGTTTCGTCGACCTGGTCGTTAATAAGAAGGCCGAGATCATTCGCGTCTATTTGCCGCCCGATGCCAACACCTTATTGTCAGTAACAGATCATTGTCTGCGCAGTCACAATGACATCAATGTCATCGTCGCGGGTAAGCAGCCGGAATTGCAATGGCTGGATATGGAAGCAGCAATAAAACATTGCACCGCCGGGCTGGGTATCTGGGAATGGGCCAGTAACGACGAAGGAGGTGATCCCGATGTGGTCATGGCCTGTTGTGGTGATGTGCCGACGCTGGAAACACTGGCAGCAGTCAAGATTCTGCGGGAGCAATTCCCGGAATTGAAGGTTCGCGTCATCAATGTCGTGGACTTGATGACCCTGCAACCAGAGAGTGAACACCCGCACGGTATTTCCGATAAGGATTTCGATGTGCTGTTTACCAAAGACAAGCCCATTATTTTTGCCTTCCACGGTTATCCCTGGTTAATCCATCGTCTGACCTATCGGCGCACCAATCACCACAATTTGCATGTACGCGGTTACAAGGAAAACGGTACCACTACCACGCCTTTTGATATGGCAGTGTTAAACGATCTTGACCGTTTTCATCTGGTGAGCGATGTCATAGACCGGGTACCGAGTCTGGGTTCGCGCGCCGCCTATGCCAAACAGTATCTGCGTGATAAGCTATTAGACCACAAGGCCTACATCGAAAAACACGGCGAAGACATGCCTGAGATTCGAAATTGGCGATGGAAAGGGTAAAGCGTATGACCGCTGCACTACTTTATAAGCGGGTGCGTGTACGTTTGGTCTGGACCGTGCATGCTCGCACCCGGATTTGGAGATCGACCCATGCATAAGTCAAGACAACTCTGGGGAAATCTGAGATCAAGCTTCTGGTTTATGCCTTCACAGATCGTCAAGGAGGGAGGTGCGGCCAGGACTTGCCGGAAATACAGAGCTGAAGCTGGATTGGCGTCATAAGAATCGTAGAAGGAGTAAGCATGGGCGGATATGAACTTGGAGTACGCGCTGTGGATGTGGGCCTATGCACTGGTCTGGTTCGTGGTCAATGATGTGGTAAAGTTGTTGACCTATCGACTGTTGCGTACGCAAGGATCCATGTAGTCCAATCGATCAATTGTTCTTTTTACTTTCGTAAACTGACTGTGGAACCAATTAGCATACGCCACTGTCAAGCAACTATTAGATACACACCTCACAAACCTCTTCATGGAGTCATAAATCATGTCACTCCTTTTCTCTGAAATCGCTCTTGGCCCTTTGACCTTGCAGAACCGTCTGGTAATGGCGCCGATGACTCGCTGTCGGGCGCTGGATAATATTCCCAATGCCCTGATGGCGGAGTATTACGGTCAGCGGGCTTCGGCAGGGCTGATTGTTACGGAAGGGGTGTCGCCTTCGCCGAACGGGCTGGGGTATCCGCGGATACCCGGTATATTCTCACCGGCCCAGACCGAGGGCTGGAAGCTTGCTACGGATGCGGCGCATGCCGGAGGGGCGAAGATATTCATCCAGTTTATGCATTGCGGGCGTGTTGCTCATCAGTTGAATCTACCTGAGGGCGCGCGCGTGGTTGCGCCTTCTGCCGTGGTGGCGTCCGGCGAGATGTATACAGATGCGAAGGGTATGCAGCCGCATACGGTGCCGGAGGCTATGACTGAGGAGGACATCCAGACGACAATTGCTGAGTATGTCCAGGCTGCCAGGAATGCCATTGAAGCAGGATTTGACGGCGTAGAGCTGCACAGTGCAAACGGGTATCTGCTGGAGCAGTTTATCCGTCCCAACACGAATCAGCGCACGGATGGTTATGGCGGCACGATCGAGAACAGGGCTCGGTTTGTGCTGGAGGTGGCCGAGGCTGTGTGTGATGCCATCGGCAAGGACCGGGTAGGCATCCGGCTTTCACCCTACGGCGTCTTCAACGATATGCCGATCTACGACGAGATGGCGGCGGATTACACTTATCTTTCCGAGCAACTCAATAAAACCGGGCTGATGTATATCCACCTGGTTGATCACTCAGCCCGGGGTGCCCCGGAAGTACCGGACAATATCAAGGAGACCTTCCGCAAGCTGTTCAGTCGCACACTGATTCTTTCCGGAGGTTATGATGCCAGGCGCGCCGAAAGCGATCTCGCCGCAGGTAAATGCGATCTCATCGCCGTAGGACGTCCTTTTCTTTCCAATCCCGATCTGGTGGCTCGCTGGAAAAGCGGTGCGACCGAGAATGAACTGAATATGGATACCTTTTATACACCGGGGCCCGAGGGTTATACCGACTATCCCGTGATGCAGGAATAGGGAATCGCAATGCTCTTCTACTCAGCCTCGGCGACCCTTGTTGTGTTAATTCTGATGTTTATCCTTATCTTTCCCCAAAAGATGGCAAAACAGTGAAGTCAAGGGTCTGTCCCGGGTTGTGTATGACGTTACCGGTAAGCCACCGGATATAATCAAGGGTGAGTGACTGGTTCAACGCAGTACCCGGCGTTCCGAGGCAAGTCCGGGTACATGTCTAATCAAGCCCCGCCACGAAGGCGGGGCAGGTTCCTATGATTGGGCTATGGGACTGTTCAGATACGAATGTAGGAGCAGCCTTGCTCCTCGAGTTCCATTACCCGTACCACGCCTCCGGGTACAACCTTGACGCCCTTCAGCAGTTCTGGTGCCTTGCCGGTCCTTTTCTTGA
>JAJDNN010000019.1 GCA_022340685.1 Pseudomonadota bacterium | reverse complement strand
AGCTACATTGCCAGGCTTATGCAGACACTCAGCAAGCCGGCGACGCGCAAGCGTCATACCAATGTTATGCAGCATTTGCTCGGTTATTTGAAAAATAACCTGGATTCCGCCCACCGTACCGATCTTGACGAAACCATTCATGCATATCGGCGCGGTGAGTTTCCTTTGGTTGTACCGATCCGCTTGCTGCAACACCATTTCAGCATGCATCCTCATCCCTATATTAATGAGCAGGTGTATCTGAATCCACATCCACAGGCGTTGTTGTTAAGAAACAATTTATAGGCTCTGGTACATGATTGGCGACAGACAGTTTGGTGTAGTTGTCGTCGGTGACGAAATACTATGTGGCAAACGCACAGACAAACATCTGCCCCATGTTATCGAAGTCCTGCAAGCGCGTGGTATGCAGGTAGCCTGGTCGAGAATAGTAAGCGATCATCGGAAGAAGCTGATCCATGAATTGAAGATGACACAACAGGATGCATTGCCTGTGTTTTGCTTTGGCGGTATCGGCGCCACGCCTGACGACCAGACCCGGCAAGCTGCCGCTGGTGCATTCGGTACCCGTCTGGTCAGACACCCGGACGCCGTTATCATGATCGAAGACCAGTTTGGCAACGACGCCTACCCGAACCGCATACGGATGGCAGACCTGCCCGAAGACTGCCTGCTAATACCTAATCCACGTAACCGGATTCCGGGTTTTACCCTGTACGATCATCATTTTTTCCCCGGATTTCCGTCCATGGCGTGGCCTATGCTTGACTGGGTTCTGGATCGTTACTATCCGCAACATGCTCCAATGGAAGCAGAGAAATCAGTCCGGGTATTTCATGTTCGTGAATCAGATCTGGTTCAGCTAATGAATGAATTGTCCACCGGCCATATCCGGGCAAAATTATTCAGCCTGCCGCATATGGCGGAAATCAATTTTATAGAGCTTGGTTTTCGCGGTGAACAGGCTGCGGTTGATGAGGCGTTTTCAGACCTTGTGACAGCATTGACAACGCGTGCCCTGGAATTTGAATGCATGCATCAGGGAGTGGCTACAAACGCATTCAGGCAGACTGCTGTTTAACGTAGTCCCACGCGGCCAGCGCCTGTTGACGGCTGGTTTTCAGATCGACCACTGGCTCGGGGTATTCCTTGCCAAGACAGATGCCTGCATCCGCCCTTGTATTCGGGTCGGCGGACCAGGGTTGATGAATGAATTTATTCCCCAGGTTTGCCAGTTCAGGTACCCAGCGACGAACATACAGTCCCGCCTTATCGAACTTTTCGCCCTGTAACACCGGGTTGAAAATACGGAAAAAAGGTGCGGCATCCGCACCGCTGCCAGCCGTCCATTGCCAGCCCATGGTGTTGTTCGCCAGGTCGGCATCCACCAGCGTATCCCAGAACCAGCGTGCGCCTTCCTGCCAGGGTATGCGCAGATTTTTCGTCAGAAAAGACGCTACGATCATGCGTACCCGATTATGCATGTAACCGGTTGCCCATAATTCACGCATGCCGGCATCCACGATCGGAATTCCGGTCCGGCCTTTCTGCCAGCTCGCCAGTGACTCTGCATAGTCAGTATGCCAGGGAAAACATTCAAAACGTGTATCGAGTGGTTGCAGGGAGGTGTGAGGAAAGTGATAGAGCAGGTGATAGCTGAATTCACGCCAACCCAGTTGACGCAACCAGGCCTCGACTGCAGTCAGTGTGCCGGGCGATGTATCGGTCGTTGCCCAATGTAAAAAATAGTGCCACAGCTGCAATGGACTGATTTCTCCGAAATGCAGGTGTGCCGACAACCGGGATGTGGCGGACAATTCCGGGATATCGCGATCGGTTCTGTAATTTTTCAATCGGGTTTCACAAAAGCTATTCAAGATCTTCCAGGCTCCGTCTTCCCCGGGTTGCCAGTGTGTATAAAAGGCTTTGTCCCAGTGAATGGCAGGTAATAGTCCAAGTGACTCGATGGGCGGGCTCTTAGGCAGTTTACCTTCGAGTGCCGGGCAGCGGTCAGGTGTTGTCACGACATCACGCGATGGGCCGGTTTTATGCAACGATTTCCAGAAGGGGGTAAACACGCGGTAGGGCGTGTCATCTTTTTTCAGGTTTTGCCAGGGTTCGCGTAACAAATTGGCACTGTAGCTGCAGACACTGATTCCCTGTGACTTGAGTTGTTTTCTTAACGCTTCATCACGTTTAACAAATGCCGGCTCGTAACAGCGATTCCAGTAGACAGCTTCGGCGCCGGTTTGTCTAATGAGTTGCGATAACTGCTGTTGAGAATCCCCACCGAGTATCAACAGGTCACTGCCGAGTTTTTGCAGCGATTTTTTGAGCGCAACCAGGCTATGGTGCAACCACCAGGCACTGGCACTGCCCAGTGGCCAGTCCGGGTCGGGCTCGTCATGGATGAAGACAGGTACAGGAAGGTAGCCATCCTGCAGTAATGCCTGTAAAGCCGGATTATCAGAGACACGCAAATCCCTGCGAAACCAGAGTATTGCTGCGGACATGGATTTAGGCTTACTTGCCCGGTTTGAGTCGCTGACTCATTGATCTTAGTCCCGCACTGATGGATTCCCCCAGGCAGATAGCACCGCCAGCTTCAATTTTCTGTTGATGTCTGGCTGCGGTTTTGCCACCGACAAAAACCGGTATAGCGCTATTTTTCACCAGTTCAGGCAATTCGCTTTCAAACAGGCCGCGCGACGGTCGGGATGAGCCTGACAGGACGATACCGGCACATGGCCGTTGCTGCAGGACTTTGGGTAATTGATCCAGTGGCGTGTTTGAACCCAGTATCAATACCCGGTAGCCGAAGTTCACAGTCGCCAATGCAAACAGTAGTAAGCCGATCTCATGATATTCCCCCGGCAGGCAGGCGAGGATTAGAAGCGGGCCATTGCTGCGTTGATTCAAGTGATGTATGCGGGCTCCCAGCTTATTGCGTAGATAAACGGAAAAGAAATGCTCTTCGATTATCCCCGTTTCACGCTGCTTCCAACGTTCGCCGATGATCCTCAGTAGCGGGGTTACCAGGCGCTGATTTACCACATCGACTGGGTACAGGGACAGCGCGTCGTTATAGGTACTATCCAGTACATGCTCGTCAAACGTTTCGACCGCATGGAGCATCTTTCCCTGGTAGCCTTTCCAGACGTCTCCAACTCTGGCAGGTGAAGTCGCTTTTTGCTGACCGGGGGTCTGTTCGAGCAGGGGTTTGACCTGACTGATGGAAATGCCCTGATCGAGCAGCTCGAGCACCTGTCTGATCAGCTCAACATCATCTTCTGTATAGAGACGGTGCCCCTTGGGTGTGCGCTGCGGTGTGATCAGGTTGTAGCGCCGCTCCCAGGCACGCAGGGTGACCGGGTTAATCCCGGTCAGATGTGCCACCGTGCGAATCGGTAACATACTGCCCGGTTCGATGGATTTTTTAGCCTGTTGTGATTGCGGCATGGGTTGCCCCCCAAAAATTATACAAAAATTGTACTATATTCGTCAGCATTTTGAATCATTCTGCAACTGCACGTCGTCGCGAAATCTCATCAGGGGGTATCTTGACGATGGCCTGAATAAAATACTTGTCGTCAAACAGGATTTCCCAATCGGGTTGACTAACAATCCAGGTTTTGAGTTGTTGCCACTGTTCTTCCTTGGCAACAGGCGCCAACGGAAGCGCAAGAAAACGGATCTTGGAGTTAGGTTTCAATGGCTTTCTTTCCTGCGTCAGTTAGCTTCACAGGAAGTGGACCGGCCTTTGCTGGTTTGTGAGTTCCTGAACGCGGGCAGCGGTGAGTTTCGTTGGGTCCAGTACCTTTGGGTACAGCCGCCGGCAATACTCATGCTGACCGCCTGGCGTGAAAGGCTGGATTCAAGCCGGGCACGTTGGACATCATTGAGGTAGGGCAGTGTGAGAATTGCATGCGCGGTCCAGTCTATAGTTGTGCCACACGCGCGCCTGATCCTTTCTGTCTGGCCAGTCTTCGCGTATGCCAAAAGCAGAAAACCCGCCCGTGTCTTCACTTGCGTTTCCGGCTTGACTCAGCCTGTGGCCTGTACAGGTTCATGTTTCGCACCATGGGCAGACTTATCAAGCGCAAGCATCAACAGCAATTCGGGTATGGAATCATGTTTACCCAGGTAGTCACTCAACTGTATCGTTAGCGCCTGATGCTTGCGCGCGGCTTTTTCCAGTTCAGCAGGGATGTCGCTCGCCACGTGACGGCCTGCCGAGAGGAAGTAGGGCACCACGGTGACGCTGGTTGCACCGGTTTCCACGCAGTGGTCAACACCGGTCGTAATATCCGGTTCTGCCAGCTCGAGGAATGCGGGTAAAACGCGATCGAAGCGATCGCCGACAATTCGCTCAAGTCTGCTGGCCAGGTCCCGTATCTCCTGGTTAGAGGCTTCCCTTCGGCTGCCATGGGCGATCAGAAGTAGCGCGTGCATATGAAGTGACCTCATTGTCAGAATTGCTGGATTAAGGTGCGAACACCTCAATGAATACTATACAAAGATTATACACATAAATTTGACATGTACAAGTATTTTGTATAATTATAGCTGAGTTAACCACCCCGTCAGGAGAGGCCTTTTGAACCCTCGATATCAGGGATTGAGCAAATTTGAACACGGCCGCACACCGCGACTGGGGATCATACTTGTGAATCTCGGCACGCCGGAATCACCCACGCCCGCGGCGGTGCGCCGATACCTGGCCGAGTTTCTCTCCGATCCCCGTGTCGTTGAAATACCCCGGCTGATTTGGAAAGTCATTCTCCACGGGATCATTCTGCGGGTGCGCCCGAGAAAATCCGCTCACGCCTATGCCAGCGTATGGACAGACCAGGGCTCGCCGCTGAGAGCGGTATCTCAGGCGTTGACGCAGAAGGTGCGGGAAGCGCTGGCGCAGCGTGCACCGGGTCCGGTTTCTGTTGTGTTGGCCATGCGCTACGGCAAGCCCGCCATCGACGCGGTGCTCAGGCAACTGCAGGCACAGGGTATGGAACGCCTACTGGTGCTGCCTCTGTATCCGCAGTATTCCGGTGCGACTATCGGTTCCGTTACCGATGCCGTGTTCGCCAGCCTGAGTCGCTGGCGTTGGGTGCCCGAGCTGCGCATTATGGGGGCCTACCATGACGACCCGCGCTACATTCGGGCGATTGCAGACTCCATTCGCACCCACTGGGGAAACCACGGGCAGGGTGACAAATTACTCATCTCCTTCCACGGAATGCCCAAAGCCACACTCATTGCGGGTGATCCGTACTTCTGCCATTGTCATAAAACAGCGCGACTGATTGCCGAAGCGCTGAATCTCGGCGAGGCTCAATGGGAAATGGCTTTTCAGTCGCGTTTCGGCGCGGCGGCCTGGTTACAACCTTACGTGGTAGATCGCGTGAAAGCCCTGCCGGCCGAAGGGGTTCGACAACTGACAGTTGTTTGTCCGGGGTTTGCCAGTGATTGTCTCGAGACCCTGGAAGAAATTGCCCTACAGGGGAGAGACAGTTTCATGCAGGCCGGTGGCGAACGTTTTGACTACGTTCCGGCATTGAACGCTGATACAGCGCACGTGGATTTGCAGGCAGAGCGGATCCTGCAGCATGCCGCGGGCTGGCCCGAAACCTCTGCTGACTTTGATCCCCGGAGTCTGGAGGACGCCCTGGCTGCTACTCGGGCCTATGCGCAGGCTGCAGGCGCTGAAAGCTAGACGACACATCCACTCGAAGGAGGAATCCATGAGCGCCATCCGCATGAAAATCCTGGAGGAAGACAAGATACTGGAAAGCCAGGGACTGCGGCATTGCGTTCACACTCAATTTGAGTGTCTATATCGCATCAACAACCCTGATTGATCGATAACTACTGTCCACCGACTGCCCAGATCCTGCCCGTCATGGCAATGTGGGCCTCAAGCTCACGCGCTGTTGGTGGGGCATGCAACGGCATAAATTATTTTTTTATTCGCTGGACACAACAGGCAGTGGATCGTCACTACTCGGAGTAGAAAATGATTCAAGCCTGTCAAAAAATTCCTTGTGATCGATATAGTGAGCGCCGTCGCATGAGAACGTCATGCCGATGATACCGTTGATACGGTTGATGGAACCGTTGCGCAAGTAGATCGTTTCATCGGTGGTACGCAGCCGCTTGAATTCCGCGAGGATGGCCTCGGTATCTTCCTCAGTGATGACAGGTAGTAAGTGATCCAGACGTGCATCACGGAACTGGTCGATGAAGCCCGGGGCGAGGACTTCTTCGCGGACAAAGACCCGGTAACGATAGGCATCGTCACAGAACCAACAGGTGAGCTGACTCGACGAATAATGGATCTTCACGTGGAAGGCACCTTTGTGGGTCAGCAGCTTACTCACAATACCGTGAATCTGATCCAGCTCGGTGTCAAACAGGCTCTCTACCCGCGACTGCTGGAACAGAAATGCTCTGACCGAGGGGTCTCCTTTAACCTGTAACCATTTCTGTGGCATAACGATGTCTCCTCTTGTGGTGGCGCTGGGCTCATCCCTAAACATCAAATACCTGGCTAATTACTCCGACATTACGGGGTACAGAATGGTTCCGGATTTACGCTAGCCTATCGCGTTCTGTTATGCCTAAGTCTCCAGTGCAATCACGAAAGCTGAGGTGAGCACAATAGACAATACTGAAAGAATGTATTTGATCATCACAAAAGCGGATTTGCTGATCGTGTCAGACTTTCCGAACAAGAATTTCATGTTACACCTCCATGATTCTGATTGGCAAAGTTGCTATGAATCTGAATGTGCTTGCCGGCAGGATTCAATTGGGTTAACGCGCTGCATCGAATTCAGCCAGCCGTGGTTCCATGCCCGTATGGGGTTCATTTGACATCAAATAATCCATATCAAAGTAGTCTTGTTTAGGATAATATCTTGACTATATTTATCAAGTATTATTTTCTATATCGGTGAATGACGGGCAAAGAGAGAAAGACCGCCACGTACGAGTTCGTCCACCGTCCGGTGCTACGTGGACACAGTTTCTGTATCTTCTTGTTTTTAAAAGAAGATGGCATGAAATGTTGGATGAATTTTGTGGTTTTTTAAATGGCAAAGTACTGGAAATAACACGCGATGTAGAACATCGCAGCCTTCGGGCACAAAAAACTTATCTGGATTAAGGATTTGAGCCTGCGATTTATTGCGATTGCTACCGTCGTCTATTCTTTGTTGAGAATAATTCACCCGCTCGGTGACAGTGAAGCAGGCAGACATAGCTAATGTTCATCAGTGTTCTTGAACTCTTCAAGATCGGGATCGGCCCTTCAAGTTCCCATACGATGGGCCCGATGGCCGCCGCCAGAGAATTTGTCGGTCTGGTGCGAAAATTCTTTGCAGCGCACCAGTATGCTCAAACTACACACATCCGTTGTATTCTCAAGGGGTCTTTGGCATTTACAGGAAAAGGCCATGCCACTGACCGGGCTGTGGCATTAGGCCTGCATGGCTACACCCCCGAGGGCGTGGCTAATGAAGACGTTGATGCTATCGTTGATCGGATCTGGGATGAACAATATATAGTCGTCAATGATAGTCACACAGTCATGTTTTTGCCGCGCAAGCACATTATCTTTGACCATAGTGAATCGTTGCCGGAGCATCCGAACGGGATGATCTTTGAATTGGTCAGAGAATCGGATGAGGTCTTGCTTGCTGAAACATATTTCTCAATCGGTGGTGGATTTATTAACACGCTTGCTGAAATCAAACAACTGGTTGCGCCATTAAAAATGGAATCCGCTGTTTCCTGTCGTCATCCATTCGACACAGCCGGATCGATGCTGCAAATGGCCCATGACACCGGACTGTCCATAGCGGCGATGAAACGCATAAACGAGCTTGAATACCTAACTGATGATGACTTGAATCATGGGTTGGATAGCATCTGGCAAGCCATGCAGCATTGTATTGAAGCCGGATTGATGGAGGAGGGTATTTTACCCGGTGGCCTTGCCCTTGCCAGGCGGGCGAAGAGGTTGCATCAACAACTCCAGGCAAATCCTGACCAGGCGAGTCTTAACGACTGGTTATGTGCCTATGCCATGGCAGTGAATGAAGAAAATGCAGCCGGCCACCGGGTGGTAACGGCGCCAACCAATGGTGCAGCGGGTGTGATCCCGGCAGTCCTGTACTACTTTGTTGTCCATGAGGCTGGAACGTCAGAACAGGTACGGGAGTTTCTGCTTACCGCGGCTGCGATCGGCGGCATCATAAAGCACAAAAGTTCGATTTCAGGAGCCGAGGTCGGGTGTCAGGGCGAAGTAGGCTCGGCTGCTGCGATGGCAGCCGCCGGTCTATGTGCTGTCCGTAATGGTAGGCCGCAACAAATCGAGAATGCAGCGGAAATTGCCCTTGAACACCATCTGGGAATGACATGTGATCCGGTCAAGGGACTCGTACAGGTGCCCTGTATCGAGCGCAATGGCTTTGGCGCAATCAAAGCCTATACTGCGGCATCGCTTGCGCTACGCGGAAGCGGCCAGCATTTTATGCCTCTGGATAGTTGTATCGCCGCCATGAGGCAGACCGGTCTTGAGATGTCAGAAAAATTCAAGGAAACATCATTAGGCGGCCTCGCAGTTAGCATTACCGAATGTTGAAAATCTGTCACTCTAAACGGGCAATCTTAATATTCGCGAGAATTGTTTCAGCCGCGGAATAAGGTCGACTCTCTTTGGGGACGCCAAATAAAAAAGCCCGACTACAATAGCCGGGCTTTTTGTTCTGCGCTTACAAAAATGTCGGGGTACAGGCTTGTTCAATTCAACGGGTAATATCTGCTGTATACCTGTTTATAAATTATCCTGACGCCGCCGTCGTTTGTCGTGTCGCATTGTGTTGCTTTTTTGTCGGGGCTCGGCCCGGGATAAAAAGGTGATCTGCTTAAGATTAACGCCATACAGTTGCCGCAGTTGGGCGATGATATCGGTGTTCACGCGTCGATCACACAATATCCCCCGGCTGCCATCCATGAGTTCAAATTCGCAGAAGGTTGCCCGGCCCTTGCGAAATGCTGCCAGCCCGGGATATTTCTTCCCGGGCCGGATATCCACCGGATGTTGTATGGCCAGTCGGCGGCGCAGCATGCTTGATGATCCTGTGGTTGGCGAGAGGCGTAGATCAATATCCGTATCTTTATTCCAGCTTATCCTTAATTCAGTTTATTCTTGCTACCTCTTTGTTGTCGTCCCTTAATGACCTTTACGTCGCTGACTGAATCCAAGCCCCGCCAGGCCGATAGCCAGTAACGCAAGACTACCAGGCTCGGGAACGGCGCGGGCCGCGAAAAAGGCGGCGCGTGTCCAGTTCTCACCGTCAAAAATGTTGCCGGTAGCATCAAACTCCCAGAAGATATCACTAACAACATTATCATAATCCAGGAGTGCGAAGGCCGCATGCACTGAATTGTCATTTGCTTCGGTGTAAAGCCCGAGCGCAATCTGATCAAAAAAAGCAAAGTCGGACATGGTCAAGGCGTATTGTCCCAGTATGTTAAAGACATTGTTGTCAAAATCGCCTTCACGGAAGACGACGCTCACGTCTCCACTCTCGGAACGGCGCACACCGAGCTGAACATTGTCATTGGGATTCGGATTGGTTGAGTCAAAATCGGTCAACCGGATATGGTAGCCCTCACGATTAGCTTCTGGCGCGATGAAGTCGTATAGGCCTAGTACCAGGATGTCATCATCGATTTTGAGGCCCCGGCTAAGGTCTTCGTTATTGATATTGGTGCTGAGCCTGTTGCGTTGCATCAGTATCGGGTCGCCGGTTACGGCGCTGGTTGTCTCTGCGCCCTGGGATGTGTCTAGCTGCAGGGTGCCCCGGTCGCCGGTGGATTCCGGGCCAGGGTTGCCAAGGGTGAAGTATGTTGCCGGGTTTCCATTGGAAAAATTAGGCGCCGAAGGAGGCGGGTTGCCATCGTCGAATTCATCGAGAAATATCGTGGTGCCATTCTTTTCTACGGCAAACGTGTCGATTGTGAACACAGTCGCATTGGCGAAACTGGAGGTAAATAAAAATCCGGCCAGCATGGCAAGCTTTGAAATGGTGTAAGTTTTCATCCTGTTCTCCCTTTTATTTTGGTGTCGAGAAGACGCTCCTGCCTGGTTGAGTGTTTGAAAGCCCCCC
>JAJDNN010000113.1 GCA_022340685.1 Pseudomonadota bacterium | reverse complement strand
GAGTTCGATACACAGACTCTAAAGGAAAATCTGGAAACTTTGCTGGCGGATCTAAAGAAAGCCAAACCGGCATCTGCCAAGGGACTGTACATGCAGAAAGTATCGGTCTCCACCACCATGGGGCCGGGGATTGCCATAGATCAAACTAGTTTGGGTTAATTCGAATTTATGCGGAAGCGGCATATGCCGCGAAGGTTTGCAGTTTTAAACCGCTTCTGCGAAAAAGAACTTTGGGGCCGTTGCTGGTTGTACTGGCTGGCAACGTCCGTCAAAGACCGCAGGTGCTGTGTTGTAAACGGTTGTCTACGTGAACAAAACGGCTTAATGGGGCGAGCAACTTAATGTCCTGGCCTGCGCAGATGGTGAGCTCGAACAGAATTTTGTCTGCTCTTGTCCACTGAAATTGTCACGGGACTTGTCCCGTGTTCGTCCAACAACAGTAAACCGTGTCCGACTGCAGGAAAGCAATAGCAGTATGGCAGGAGCCTGAATACGGTGCTGTTAAATATGAGGTGAGTTCGCATGGCTCTTAGTTTTGCTGAAAAAGAGGCCATTGTTTCCGAAGTTGCTGATATTGCTGCCAGTGCGCATTCTGCGATAACCGCAGAGTATATTGGACTGACTGCAGGAGACATGACTGATTTACGTGCGAAGGCACGTAGCGGCGGTGTTTATCTGCGTGTGGTGAAAAACACCCTGGCCAAGCGTGCGATTGAAGGGACGGACTATGAATGTCTGAAGGATACCCTGGTGGGTCCGCTGCTGATGGCGTTTTCGCAAGAAGACCCCGGCGCTGCTGCCAGAGTCCTGAAGGACTTCGCAAAGGAAAACGACAAACTGGTAATCAAGGCCCTGTCAGTGGGGGGCGAGCTTCTGGCTGCGTCCGATATTGAACGCCTTGCCAGTCTGCCGACCAAAGAGCAGGCCATCAGTATGCTCATGTCGGTCATGCAGGCACCCGTTACCAAACTTGCCCGCACCCTTAACGAAGTACCTGGCAAACTGGTCCGTACAGTTGCAGCGGTTCGCGATGCGAAACAGGCCGCCTGAAAATCTGATTCAATAATTTAGGAGAGTAACAATGGCTGTATCCAAAGACGATATTCTGGAAACGATCAGCAACATGTCCGTAATGGATGTCGTTGAATTGATCGAAGCGATGGAAGAAAAATTCGGTGTCAGTGCCGCTGCTGCTGTTGCAGCTGCTCCGGCCGCTGCCGCTGCCGGTGAAGCCGGTGCGGCTGCAGAGAAGGACGAGTTCGATGTTGTTCTGTCTGCATTTGGTGATAACAAGGTATCTGTCATCAAGGCGGTTCGCGCTATTACCGGCCTGGGTCTGAAGGAAGCGAAGGACATGGTGGAAGGCACGCCTTCTACTGTCAAGGAAGGCGCAGGCAAGGAAGAAGCCGAAACAATCAAGAAACAGCTGGAAGAAGCGGGCGCGACAGTCGAACTGAAGTAACTTGTTCGCATCCGTCCGGTACGTACAGTTCCTCCTGGCCGTTACGGTCAGCGGACTAGTTCGTAAAGTTAAAAGTTGTAAACGTTCGCACAGCGGGCTGAAGACCTTCGGGTCGTTGGCCTGCTGTGCTTTCGTCGTTGTTTGTTTTACGACGAAAATTCGATTTATTAATTAATGGCAATTCGCAGGGTGTCCAATGGCATACTCGTTCACTGAAAAGAAACGGATTCGTAAGGATTTTGGCCGGCGCGCCAGCATACTGGAAATTCCTTATCTGTTAGCAACCCAGATTGATTCCTATCGTGCTTTCCTCCAACAGGACGTACCTGAAGATAAAATTCAGGAACGGGGGCTGCATGCAGCCTTCAAATCAATCTTTCCAATTGTCAGCTACTCGGGCAATGCAGCACTGGAGTATGTCAGTTACCAGCTTGGCACACCGACCTTTGATGTAAAGGAATGTCAGATGCGCGGTGTGACCTACTCAGCCCCCCTGCGGGTAAAGGTGCGCCTGATTATCTATGACAAGGAAGCCAAAAGTCAGACGGTTAAGGATATCCGTGAGCAGGAAGTCTATATGGGCGAGATCCCGTTAATGACCGACAATGGTACTTTTGTAATTAATGGTACCGAGCGCGTCATTGTTTCCCAGCTACATCGTTCCCCCGGTGTATTTTTCGATCACGACAAGGGCAAAACCCATTCGTCCGGTAAACTGCTGTTCAATGCCAGAGTAATTCCCTATCGCGGTTCATGGCTCGATTTCGAATTCGATCCCAAGGATTGCCTGTTTACCCGTATCGACCGTCGCCGCAAGTTGCCGGTAACAATTCTCCTGCGTGCATTAGGCTACAACACCGAGCAGATCCTGGAAATGTTCTTTGAAACCAACACCTTCCGTATGACGAAGGATGGTTACACTCTGGAACTGGTGCCGGAACGCCTGCGCGGTGAAACTGCTACCTTTGATATTAAGATTAAGAACAAGGTTATTGTCGAAGAGGGACGCCGCATTACCGCCCGTCATATCGGGGAGCTGGAAAAAGCCAAGATCAAGGCGCTGCTCGTTCCAGATGAGTACCTGTTTGAAAAGGTACTGGCACACGATATTGTCAACAAGGAAACCGGCGAGGTGATTGCGCAGGCGAATGATGAAATCACCGAAGAACGTCTGGCCCTTTTGAAAGAAGCCGGGATTAAGGAATTCCAGACTATCTTTACAAATGATTTGGATCACGGTCCTTATATTTCCAATACCCTGAACATCGATACCACTACCAACCAGCTCGAAGCGCAAGTAGAAATCTATCGGATGATGCGCCCGGGCGAGCCACCCACCAAGGAAGCGGCTGAAAACCTGTTTAAAAATCTGTTCTTCAGCGAAGACCGTTATGATCTGTCGGCCGTTGGTCGTATGAAATTCAATCGCCGTGTTGGTCGTCAGGAAATTGAAGGACCCGGTATCCTTTCAAATGATGACATCCTGGATGTACTCAGGGTACTAATTAACATACGTGACGGACGTGGCGTGGTGGATGACATCGATCACCTGGGTAACCGACGTATTCGTTCGGTAGGTGAAATGGCCGAAAATCAGTTCCGGGTTGGACTGGTGCGGGTCGAGCGTGCAGTTAAGGAGCGTCTCAGTCTGGCCGAATCCGACAACCTGATGCCGCAGGAAATGATCAACGCCAAGCCAATCTCTGCGGCAGTCAAGGAATTTTTTGGCTCCAGCCAACTGTCCCAGTTTATGGATCAGAACAACCCCTTATCGGAAGTTACCCACAAGCGACGCATCTCGGCCCTGGGGCCGGGCGGTCTGACCCGCGAGCGGGCCGGTTTTGAGGTGCGCGACGTACATCCGACCCACTATGGCCGGGTCTGTCCGATTGAAACGCCGGAAGGACCGAATATCGGTCTGATTAACTCGCTGGCGGTGTACGCCCGGACCAACAGCTATGGTTTCCTGGAGACGCCGTATCTCAAGGTGAAAAATGGCAAGGTAACCGACGAAATCGAATACCTGTCAGCTATCGATGAAGGCGAGCACATTATCGCCCAGGCCAACGCCACGGTAGACAATCGCGGCCGTCTTGTCGACGAGCTGGTGCCATGCCGGCACCAGAACGAATTCACCATGGCCACGCCGGACCGGATTGATTTTATGGACGTATCGCCCAAGCAGATCGTATCTGTTGCGGCAGCGTTGATTCCGTTCCTCGAACATGATGATGCTAACCGCGCGTTAATGGGTTCCAATATGCAGCGTCAGGCTGTACCGACCCTGCGTGCTGACAAGCCGCTGGTGGGTACCGGTATTGAGCGCACTGTGGCCATCGACTCCGGGGTGACCGTGGTTGCCAAGCGTGGCGGCAAAGTGGACTCGGTCGATGCCGCTCGTATCGTGGTGCGGGTCAATGATGATGAAACCACCGCTGGCGGGTCCGGGGTAGACATCTATAACCTCACCAAGTACACCCGTTCCAACCAGAACACCTGCATTAACCAGCGACCACTGGTCAAGCCCGGCGATATGATTGCCCGTGGCGATGTGCTGGCCGACGGACCGTCGACCGACATGGGAGAACTGGCACTGGGCCAGAACATGCTGGTCGCATTCATGCCCTGGAACGGCTACAACTTCGAGGATTCCATTCTGGTCTCCGAGCGGGTGGTGCAGGAAGATCGTTACACCACAATCCATATCGAAGAACTCAACTGTGTGGCACGCGATACAAAACTCGGCTCCGAGGAAATCACTGGAGATATTCCTAACGTTGGCGAAGCCGCCCTGGCCAAGCTGGACGAGGCGGGTATCGTTTATATTGGTGCGGAAGTGAAACCGGGCGACATCCTGGTCGGCAAGGTCACGCCCAAGGGCGAAACCCAGTTAACGCCGGAAGAGAAATTGCTGCGTGCCATTTTTGGTGAGAAGGCCTCTGACGTGAAGGATACCTCGTTGCGGGTTCCATCCGGCATGGTTGGCACCGTGATCGATGTGCAGGTTTTCACCCGTGACGGACTGGAAAAGGACTCGCGTGCCAAGGCTATTGAGGAATCGGAGCTGGCCCGCATTCGCAAGGATTTCGATGATCAGCGTCGCATCATGGAAGGCGATGCCTACCAGCGTGTCGAAAGCCTGCTGCTGGGCAAACTGGCCGATGGTGGTCCCAACAAACTAAATAGTGGTGCCAAGATCACCAAGGCGTACCTTGATGAACTACCGCGTGAAAAATGGTTCGAAATCCGGTTGCGTAATGAAGACACCAATTCCAAGCTGGAAGCGATGGGCGAGCAGATTAAACAGCTGCGTAAATCCTTCGACGAGAAATACGAGGAGAAACGCGGCAAGCTCACTACCGGTGATGATTTGGCTCCGGGCGTACTGAAAATGGTCAAGGTCCATCTGGCCGTCAAGCGCCGTATTCAGCCGGGCGACAAGATGGCCGGCCGCCACGGTAACAAGGGTG
This sequence comes from Pseudomonadota bacterium, assembly GCA_022340685.1. Lineage (GTDB taxonomy): Bacteria > Pseudomonadota > Gammaproteobacteria > UBA6429 > Thiohalophilaceae > JAJDNN01. The sequence goes on along the minus strand of JAJDNN010000113.1, from coordinate 8,409 downwards.
TTATCTCCATGATTATCCCCGTGGAGGATATGCCCCATACCAAAGATGGCGAACCGGTGGATATTGTGTTGAACCCGTTGGGTGTGCCGTCGCGTATGAATGTGGGACAGGTGCTCGAAACCCACCTGGGTTGGGCCGCCCGCGGTCTGGGCAAGAAGATCGATGCGATGCTCAAGGAGCAGCGCAAAATTGCCGAAGTGCGCAAGTTCCTGGAGACCATTTACAACAAGTCCGAAGGTCACCACGAAGATCTCAAATCATTTACTGACGATGAAATCATCGAGCTGGCCAACAACTTGCGCAAGGGTGTGCCGATGGCGACGCCTGTTTTCGATGGCGTGCATGAAGAAGATATTCGGCAGCTGCTGGAACTTGCGGACCTGCCTACCAGTGGTCAGACGACTCTCATCGATGGCCGTACCGGTGAAGCCTTCGATCGGCCGGTTACCGTGGGTTATATGTACATGCTTAAGCTCAACCACCTGGTTGATGACAAAATGCATGCCCGTTCTACCGGGCCGTACAGTCTGGTGACCCAGCAGCCGCTGGGTGGCAAGGCGCAGTTTGGTGGGCAGCGTTTCGGGGAGATGGAAGTCTGGGCGCTGGAAGCCTATGGCGCGGCTTATACCCTGCAGGAAATGCTGACTGTCAAATCAGACGATGTTAACGGTCGGACCAAGATGTACAAGAACATCGTCGACGGCAATCATTACATGGAAGCTGGCATGCCGGAGTCCTTCAATGTCTTGTTGAAGGAAATTCGCTCGCTCGGTATTGATATCGAACTGGAACAGACAGACTAATTTGATTGTAGGTCGGGCGTACGCCCGACTCATTCAGGAGTGAGAACGTGAAAGATCTACTCAAGATCCTAAAGCAGCAAGGTCAGATTGAAGACTTCGATGCAATCCGCATCGGCCTGGCGTCACCGCAGAAAATCCGGTCATGGTCATACGGCGAAGTGAAAAAACCGGAGACGATCAATTACCGGACCTTCAAGCCGGAACGGGATGGCCTGTTTTGCGCCAAGATCTTCGGACCGGTAAAAGATTATGAATGTCTGTGCGGCAAGTACAAACGCCTCAAGCACCGCGGTGTAATCTGCGAAAAGTGCGGTATTGAGGTCACCCTGGCCAAGGTGCGGCGTGATCGTATGGGTCACATCGAACTGGCCAGTCCTGTAGCGCACATCTGGTTCCTCAAGTCACTACCGTCCCGCATGGGACTGTTGCTGGATATGACCCTGCGCGATATTGAACGCGTCCTTTATTTTGAGGCTTTTGTAGTCATTGAGCCGGGAATGACCAACCTGGAACGTGGCCAGCTGCTCACCGACGAAGCTTATCTGGAAGCCATCGAGGAATACGGCGATGAATTCGATGCACGCATGGGCGCCGAAGCCATCCACGCCCTGCTGAGTTCGCTAGATCTGGAAAAAGCGGCGGTGCAGGTGCGCGAAGACATGGGTGCGACCAAATCCGAAACCAAGCTGAAAAAGCTCGGCAAACGTCTCAAATTGATTGATGCCTTCCTCACCTCCGGCAACAAACCGGAATGGATGGTGATGACCGTATTGCCGGTATTGCCCCCGGAATTGCGTCCGCTGGTGCCGCTGGAAGGCGGTCGCTTCGCCACCTCCGATCTCAATGATCTGTACCGGCGCGTTATTAACCGCAACAATCGTCTGCGTCGCCTGCTGGATCTGAATGCGCCTGACATCATCGTGCGCAATGAAAAACGCATGCTGCAGGAATCAGTCGATGCCCTGCTGGACAATGGACGTCGTGGTCGTGCCATTACCGGCTCCAACAAACGTCCGCTCAAGTCACTGGCAGACATGATCAAGGGCAAGCAGGGCCGCTTCCGTCAGAACCTGCTTGGTAAGCGCGTGGACTACTCAGGTCGTTCCGTCATCGTGGTGGGACCAGCCCTCAAACTGCACCAGTGTGGTTTGCCCAAGAAAATGGCGCTGGAATTATTCAAGCCGTTTATTTTCAGCAAGCTGGAACGTCGCGGCCTGGCCACCACCATCAAGGCTGCCAAAAAGCTGGTCGAAAAGGAAGGTCCTGAAGTCTGGGATATTCTGGAAGAAGTTATTCGTGAGCATCCGGTCATGCTCAACCGTGCACCGACCCTGCATCGACTCGGCATCCAGGCGTTTGAACCGATCCTGATCGAAGGCAAGGCCATCCAGCTGCATCCACTGGTGTGTACCGCCTTCAATGCCGACTTCGATGGCGACCAGATGGCTGTGCACGTGCCGCTCTCGCTCGAGGCTCAGCTCGAAGCTCGCGCCTTAATGATGTCCACCAATAATATTCTGTCACCTGCCAGCGGCGAACCGATTATCGTGCCCTCTCAGGATGTGGTGCTGGGTTTGTATTACCTGTCCCGTGAACGAATTAATGCCAAGGGTGAAGGCATGGTGTTTGCGGACGTCAAGGAAGTCCAGCGCGCCTATGCCAACCGGGTCGTGGATCTGCAGGCCAAGATCAAGGTGCGTATTACCGAAACCGAAATCGACGACCAGGGTGAACGCATTGAGACCACCAGCATCAAGGACACGACCGTTGGCCGCGCATTGATCTGGGAAATCGTGCCGGAAGGGTTGCCGTTTGAAGTCGTCAACCGGGATCTGAAGAAAAAAGCCGTATCCAGCCTCATCAATCACTGCTACCGCAAGCTAGGGTTGAAGGACACGGTCATTTTTGCTGACCAGCTGATGTACATGGGTTTCTCGTACTCGACACGGTCCTCGGTCTCGTTTGGTTTGGAAGATATGGTCATTCCGGAAGAGAAAGCCCCGATTCTGGCGGCTGCCGAAGAAGAAGTGCGCGAAATCGAGGAACAGTACACTTCGGGTCTGGTGACCTACGGTGAACGCTACAACAAGGTTATCGATATTTGGTCCCGGACCAATGAGCAGATTGCCAAGGCGATGATGGACAAGCTGGGCACCGAAGATGTCGTGGATCGCGACGGCAATACCGTCAAGGTACCGTCTTTCAACTCAGTATTCATGATGGCCGATTCGGGTGCACGTGGTAGCGCGGCGCAGATTCGCCAGCTGGCCGGTATGCGTGGCCTGATGGCCAAGCCGGATGGCTCCATTATTGAAACACCTATTACTGCGAACTTCCGCGAAGGCCTGTCCGTCCTGCAGTACTTCATTTCAACCCACGGTGCCCGCAAGGGTCTGGCGGATACTGCGCTCAAGACCGCAAATTCCGGGTATCTGACTCGCCGCCTGGTGGATGTCTCCCAGGACCTGGTGATCACGGGCGAAGATTGTGGCACTGAAAACGGAGTGACCATTACCAGCCTGATCGAGGGTGGTGACGTTGTCGAACCACTGAGTGAGCGGGTACTAGGTCGACTCGTGGCCCGGGATGTATTCAAGGGAGAATCGGACGAAATCTTGATCGAAGCCGGTACCCTGCTCGACGAGAAATGGGTGGAACGCCTCGAAGACATGGGCGTCGACCAGCTTATGGTTCGCTCACCCATCACCTGTGATAACCATCATGGTGTTTGCGCGACCTGTTACGGTCGTGATCTGGCACGGGGTCACAAGGTCAACGAAGGTGAAGCGGTTGGCGTAATTGCCGCCCAGTCCATTGGTGAACCGGGCACCCAGCTGACCATGCGGACCTTCCACATCGGTGGTGCGGCTAGCCGGGCCGCGGCGGTCAATAATATCGAGGTCAAAATTAACGGGACTGTCCGTTTGCACAACATCAAGACGGTCAGGCACTCCAGTGGCAATATTGTGGCGGTATCCCGTTCTGGCGAAATTACCGTGCTGGATGAGCATGGGCGTGAACGTGAGCGCTACAAGGTTCCCTACGGGGCGCTGATTACCATCGACGATGGCGATGCCGTGCAGTCGGGTAATATCATCGCCACCTGGGATCCGCATACCCATCCGGTCATCACCGAGGAAAACGGTATTGTTCGATTTGTTGATATCGTGGATGGCGTAACGGTTCAGTCCGAGATTGACGAAATGACCGGCCTGTCCAGTCTGGTTATCACTGATCCGAAACAGCGCGGCACCCAGGCCAAGGACCTGCGGCCGATGCTGAAACTGGTGGACGAGAAAGGGAATGATTTGAATATCGCCGGGACCGATATCCCGGCCCACTATTACCTGCCGGCTGGCGCCATCATTCAGCTGAAGGATGGTGCGCATGTTGGCGTGGGTGATGCACTGGCGCGTATTCCGCAGGAATCGTCGAAAACCCGTGATATTACCGGTGGTCTGCCGCGCGTTGCGGATCTGTTCGAAGCCCGCAAACCGAAAGAGCCTTCAATTCTGGCAGAAATTACAGGCACCATCAGTTTCGGTAAGGAAACCAAGGGCAAGCAGCGACTGGTAATTACCCCTAGTGAGGGTGAGGTTTATGAGGCGCTGATCCCGAAATGGCGCCATGTCACAGTGTTCGAAGGTGAACATGTGGAGAAGGGTGAAGTTATCGCTGAAGGCGAACCGAATCCACACGATATCCTGCGCCTGCTGGGGGTCGAGGAACTTGCGCGTTACATCGTCAACGAGGTCCAGGACGTCTACCGACTGCAGGGTGTCAAGATTAACGACAAGCATATTGAGGTTATTGTCCGCCAGATGCTGCGCAAAGTGGAAATCACACATGCCGGCGACAGCAAGTTCCTGCGCGGTGAACAGGTGGAAAAAATCCGTCTACTGGAAGAAAACGAACAGCTGGTCGAAGACGGCAAGCAACCGGCCCTGTACGAGCCGATGCTGCTGGGCATCACCAAGGCCTCACTGGCCACCGAATCCTTCATTTCGGCGGCTTCGTTCCAGGAAACGACCCGTGTGCTGACCGAAGCGGCGGTGACAGGTAAAGTGGACGATCTCCGCGGTTTGAAGGAAAACGTGATTGTGGGTCGCCTGATCCCGGCGGGGACGGGCCTGGCATTCCATGCTGAACGGCGCCGCAAGCGCCAGGTCCAGACGGTGGAGCAAGCCATGGCCGAGGCCGCGTTGGCGGTGGAAAATGCCCCGATCGAGACAGTCTCGGGTGAGGAAGCCTCCGAGTCCGCTGATCAGGGGTAATTTCCCCAAAATAGTGCGAATAAGCCGCGTATACGGTTGACGGGAACACCCCGGATACATATAATTTCGCGCCTCTACGACAGGTCGGGTTCTCCGGCCTGTCGTTTATTTTCTGGAGTAAGAAAGAATTATGGCGACAATCAACCAGTTGGTTCGCAAGCCGCGCAAGCGCAAAGAGGAAAAAAGCAACGTTCCCGCCCTGGAGGCCTCGCCCCAGCGACGTGGCGTGTGTACACGTGTCTATACCACGACGCCGAAAAAACCGAACTCGGCGATGCGTAAGGTGGCACGTGTGCGTCTGACGAACGGCTTTGAGGTGACCAGCTATATCGGCGGTGAAGGACACAACCTGCAGGAGCACTCGGTGGTGCTAATCCGCGGTGGCCGTGTCAAAGATTTGCCAGGGGTGCGCTATCACACCATCCGTGGCTCACTCGACACCTCGGGTGTCGGCGATCGGCGCAAGGGGCGTTCCAAGTACGGCGCCAAGCGGCCCAAGGCCTAACTATTACGAACTACCAGATTTGGTCTGGTATGGGTAACTAATTGAAACGTCAGGAAAAATAAATGGCGAGACGGCGACAAGCAGAAAAACGGACAATCCTCCCGGACCCCAAGTACCGGTCGGAGATGATTGCCAAGTTTATCAATATGGTCATGCTCAGTGGCAAGAAGTCTGTCGCCGAGAAGATTGTCTATGGGGCGCTCGACTCTGTGGCGGGTAAGGCCAAAAAAGATGCGGTTGAGGCCCTGGAAACGGCACTGGAGAATGTGCGCCCGGTGGTAGAAGTCAAATCCCGCCGCGTCGGGGGTGCAACTTACCAGGTCCCGGTAGAGGTCCGTCCTGATCGCCGGAATGCCCTGGCTATGCGCTGGATCGTCGATGCCGCGCGCAAACGCGGGGAAAAAGGCATGGGCGCTCGTCTAGCGGGAGAAATTCTGGAAGCGTCCGAAAATCGCGGCTCGGCCGTGAAAAAACGCGAAGACACCCATCGGATGGCCGAAGCCAACAAGGCTTTCGCTCATTATCGATGGTAACCAATTATATAGGAGCATCCCGGCAACGGGCTGGTAAAGACTAGTGGCACGGCAAACACCCATTGAGCGTTATCGCAACATCGGCATCATGGCCCACATTGATGCAGGCAAGACCACGACGACCGAGCGCGTTCTGTATTACACCGGTATTTCACATAAAATCGGTGAGGTACATGATGGTGCTGCCACCATGGACTGGATGGAACAGGAGCAGGAACGTGGTATTACCATTACCTCTGCCGCAACCACGTGTTTCTGGCAAGGTATGGACCAGCAGTTCCCGCAGCATCGTATCAACATCATTGATACGCCCGGTCACGTGGACTTTACCATTGAAGTTGAGCGTTCCCTGCGTGTACTCGATGGCGCTTGCGCAGTGTTCTGTGCCGTCGGCGGTGTAGAGCCTCAGTCCGAAACGGTCTGGCGCCAGGCGACAAAATATGCAGTGCCGCGTATGGCTTTCGTGAACAAAATGGACCGCGCGGGTGCCGACTTCCTGCGCGTCGTCGAACAGCTCAAGACCCGTTTGAATGCCAACCCGATTCCGATTCAACTCAATATTGGTGCTGAAGAAAAATTCGAAGGTGTTATCGACCTGATTCGCATGAAAGCGATTTACTGGAACGAAGCTGACATGGGTGTTACCTATGATGCGCGTGACATTCCCGCTGAATTACAGGACAAGGCCAACGAACTGCATGAGCAGATGGTGGAAGCCGCCGCCGAAGCATCTGAAGAACTGATGGAAAAATACCTCGAAGGGGGTGAACTGTCAGAAACCGAGATCAAGCAAGGGTTGCGCATTCGCACCCTGGCCAACGAAATTACACCCTGCCTGTGTGGTTCTGCATTCAAGAACAAGGGCGTGCAAGCGATGCTGGATGCGGTCATCGATTATATGCCTGCACCAACCGATGTGCCCGCGATTAAAGGTATTCTGGACGATGCAGCGGAATCTGAAGCAGAACGTCACGCTGATGATAAAGAACCGTTTTCGGCACTGGCTTTCAAAATTGCGACCGATCCGTTTGTTGGTACTCTGACATTCTTTCGCGTCTACTCCGGTGTAATCAAATCCGGGGACAGTGTGCTCAACCCCGTCAAGAGTAAAAAAGAACGTGTTGGCCGTATTGTGCAAATGCACGCCAATAGCCGTGAGGAAATCAAGGAAGTCCGTGCCGGTGATATTGCCGCCGCTGTGGGCCTGAAGGATGTTACTACCGGTGACACCCTGTGTGACCTGAACCACGTTATCACTCTCGAGCGCATGGAATTTCCTGAACCGGTGATTTCTGTCGCAATTGAACCGAAGACCAAGCCCGATCAGGAAAAGATGGGTATCGCCCTGTCCAAACTGGCACAGGAAGATCCTTCATTCCGTGTGCATACCGATGAAGAATCCGGTCAGACCATTATTTCCGGTATGGGTGAATTGCACCTGGAAATCATCGTTGACCGGATGCGGCGTGAATTCAAGGTAGAGGCCAACGTGGGTGCGCCCCAGGTGGCATACCGTGAAACCATTCGTGCCACGGTCGAGCAAGAAGGCAAGTTCGTACGTCAGTCGGGTGGGCGTGGGCAGTTTGGCCATGTCTGGTTGCGCCTAGAGCCGCAGGAACCGGGCACCGGTTTCGAATTCATCAATGAAATTGTCGGTGGGGTTGTTCCAAAGGAATACATCCCGGCAGTGGGCAAAGGCATTCAGGAACAAATGGAAAACGGTGTTATTGCCGGTTTCCCGGTAGTCGACGTCAAGGTAACCCTGTACGACGGCTCCTACCATGAGGTGGATTCGTCTGAAATGGCTTTCAAGATTGCCGGATCCATGGGTTTCAAGGAAGGCGCCAAGAAGGCCAAGCCGGTGTTGCTTGAACCTATCATGAAAGTAGAAGTCGTCACACCGGAAGAGTACATGGGTGATGTGATGGGTGACCTGAACCGTCGGCGCGGCATCGTTGGCGGTATGGATGACGGCCCTTCCGGTAAAGTCATTCGTGCTGAAGTGCCGTTGGCAGAAATGTTCGGTTATTCCACTGACTTGCGTTCCGCGACCCAGGGTCGCGCAACGTACAGTATGGAATTTGAAAAGTACAATGAAGCGCCTGCGAATATTGCAGAAGTAGTCATTAAAAAAGCATCCTGATTTTTAAACGTTTCTAGAGGGTAGAACGGTGTCCAAGGAAAAATTTGAACGCACGAAACCGCATGTCAACGTCGGCACGATTGGCCACGTCGACCATGGCAAAACCACACTGACCGCAGCGATCACCAAGGTAATGGCCGAGAAGCATGGC
>JAJDNN010000015.1 GCA_022340685.1 Pseudomonadota bacterium | reverse complement strand
CCAGGCGGGCAAGCGTATCATCATTGGCACCACCGGGTTTGACGAGGCCGGCAAGCTGGCCATCGCCACGGCATCCCGGGACATCGGTGTGGTATTCGCCCCCAACATGAGCGTCGGGGTTAACCTTTGTTTCAAATTGCTGGATCTGGCCGCCCGCGTACTGGGCGACGACGTTGATATCGAGATTATCGAAGCCCACCACCGTCACAAGGTTGATGCACCCTCCGGTACCGCACTGAGAATGGGGGAAGTGGTGGCCGGGGCGCTGGGTCGCAATCTGCGGGACTGCGCTGTGTACGGTCGGCAGGGACTGACCGGAGAGCGTGACCGCAAGGCCATCGGTTTCGAGACGATTCGTGCCGGTGACATCGTTGGCGAGCATACCGTTATGTTCGCCGACGTCGGGGAACGTATCGAAATCACCCACAAGGCTTCGAGCCGTATGACCTTCGCCAAGGGCGCCGCGCGCGCAGCGACCTGGATCATGCAGCAGGAAAACGGCCTGTTCGACATGCAGGACGTGCTGGGCTTGAAGACCTAGCCGGTAACGGCGCCAAGCAGGGCGAATCGTATCTATCCGGCCCGGCGGCAGCCTGGTGCGCCTTCATTGCGCGCGTCAGACAATGCGCCACTAGCCACCCGCACCCTTATTCAGATACAATTACCCTGGTCTGAAGTAATTCCGGCCACGTTTATCGAATTCTCGAGCGGGAGGTTCCCATCCAGGTGCCTCCCGCTTTGCACATGTGTCCCGCGGAGGTTTACTTGAGGCAACCGGCCCTGCTTGCTCTGGAAGACGGCACCGTATTTAAAGGTGAATCCATTGGTATTACCGGACAGACAGTCGGAGAAGTGGTCTTTAACACGGCCATGACCGGTTATCAGGAAATTCTCACCGACCCTTCATACGCCCGGCAGATAGTCACCCTGACCTACCCTCATATCGGGAATGTCGGCTGTAACGAAGATGACGAAGAATCTTCCCACGTTCAGGCTGCGGGTCTGGTGATTCGTGATCTGCCCCTGGTCGCAAGCAACTGGCGTAGCCAGCAGGCCCTGGATGAATACCTGCGCGAGCACAAGATCGTCGCCATTGCTGGCCTTGACACGCGCAAGCTGACCCGTCTGTTGCGAGAAAAGGGCGCGCAGAACGGCTGTCTCGTCGCCGCTGACACACCTGACGCTGAAGCCGCCGTCGATGCCGCGCGTGGCTTTGCCGGCCTGAAAGGGATGGATCTGGCCAAGGTGGTCACGACTCACCGTCCCTACGAGTGGGCCCAGGGCAGCTGGACCCTTGAAGGTGGCATGCCCACCGCCTTGCACCCCATCGAAACGGAACTCCCGCTGCATGTTGTGGCGTACGATTTCGGCGTTAAGCGCAATATCCTGCGCATGCTGGTAGACCGGGGGTGCCGACTAACCGTGGTCCCGGCCCAGACGCCAGCTGCCGTAGTGCTGGCGCTCAAGCCTGACGGCGTGTTTCTGTCCAATGGCCCGGGGGATCCGGAGCCGTGCGACTACGCCATTTCTGCCATTCGGGAACTGGCCGGGACGGGTATCCCTCTGTTTGGTATCTGCCTCGGTCACCAGCTTCTGTCCCTGGCTTCTGGGGCCAAGACCATCAAGATGAAGTTTGGCCACCACGGTGCCAACCATCCGGTTCAGGATCTGGACAGCGGACAGGTCATGATCACCAGCCAGAACCACGGCTTCGCAGTGGATGACAGCACCCTGCCAGCCAATCTGGTTCCAACGCATCGTTCCCTGTTCGACGGTTCCCTGCAGGGCGTGGCGCGCACTGACATCCCGGCGTTCAGTTTCCAGGGTCATCCCGAGGCGAGTCCCGGGCCCCACGATGTCGCGCCATTGTTCGACAAGTTCGTGGAGCTTATCGAACAATACCGCTCACCGCCTACCCCATGACCAGTTACTGAAGCTATGCCTAAGAGAACCGACATCCAGAGCATCCTCATCATCGGCGCCGGCCCCATTGTCATCGGCCAGGCCTGCGAGTTCGATTATTCTGGCGCGCAGGCCTGCAAGGCGCTGCAGGAGGAGGGTTTCCGGGTCATACTGGTTAACTCCAACCCGGCCACCATCATGACCGATCCGGAGATGGCCGACGCGACTTATATCGAACCCATCAACTGGCAGGCGGTGGCGCGGATCATCGAGAAGGAACGGCCGGATGCGTTACTTCCCACCATGGGTGGCCAGACGTCGCTCAACTGTGCGCTGGATCTGGCACGCGAAGGGGTGCTGGAACAGTATGGCGTTGAGATGATTGGCGCAACCCGTGAGGCGATCGACAAGGCCGAGGATAGGGATCGTTTCCGCACAGCCATGACCCGGATCGGCCTCGACATGCCGCGCGCGGCCGTCGCCCACAGCATGGAGGAGGCCCTGCAGGTACAGGCCCAGATCGGCTTCCCCACCATTATCCGGCCGTCCTTCACCATGGGCGGCAGTGGCGGCGGCATCGCCTACAACAAGGAAGAGTTCGTCGAGATTTGTACGCGCGGGCTGGACCTGTCGCCGACCCACGAACTCCTCATCGAAGAATCCGTCCTGGGCTGGAAGGAATACGAGATGGAAGTGGTACGGGACAGCAAGGACAACTGCATTATCATCTGTTCCATTGAGAACCTGGATCCGATGGGCATCCACACTGGCGACTCCATCACCGTTGCGCCGGCCCAGACCCTGACCGACAAGGAATACCAGATCATGCGTGACGCCTCGCTGGCGGTGCTGCGAGAGATCGGGGTGGATACGGGCGGTTCTAACGTCCAGTTCGCCATCAACCCCGACAACGGCCGCATGATCATTATCGAAATGAACCCGCGCGTGTCGCGTTCCTCCGCCCTGGCCTCCAAGGCCACCGGCTTTCCTATCGCAAAAGTGGCCGCCAAGCTGGCGGTGGGCTACACCCTGGACGAACTACAGAACGAAATTACCGGTGGCGCTACGCCTGCCTCCTTTGAACCGAGTATTGATTACGTGGTTACCAAGATACCGCGCTTTACCTTCGAGAAATTCCCCAAGGCCGATTCGCGTCTCACGACCCAGATGAAATCAGTGGGTGAGGTGATGGCTATCGGACGCACCCAGCAGGAATCCCTGCAAAAGGCTTTGCGTGGCCTGGAGATCGGGGTGGACGGTTTTGACGAGGTCCTCCTAGACCGCAAGTCCAAGGATGCGATAGATCGGCTCAAACATGAATTGAAAAGCCCCGGCCCTGACCGGCTCTGGTATGTGGCCGATGCCTTTCGCATGGGGCTCGACATCGAGGACGTGTTTCAGCTCACCTTCATCGATCGCTGGTTCCTGGTGCAGATCGAGGAAATCGTGCAGCTCGAAGAACAGGTCCGTGCCCAGGACCTGGAGGCGCTCGACAAGGATCGGCTGTTTATGCTCAAGCGCAAGGGGTTCTCGGACCGGCGCCTGGCCAAACTGCTCGGCAGCACTGAACAGGAAGTACGCACACACCGTCACAAGCTCGGGATCCGGCCTGTCTACAAGCGGGTGGATACCTGCGCCGCCGAGTTCGCCACCAACACGGCCTACATGTATTCCACCTACGAAGAGGAATGTGAGGCAGCCCCAACCAAGCGCGACAAGATCATGGTGCTCGGCGGCGGGCCTAACCGGATCGGTCAGGGCATCGAATTTGACTATTGCTGCGTCCATGCTGCGCTCGCTCTGCGTGATGACGGTTTTGAGACCATTATGGTCAACTGCAACCCGGAAACGGTCTCAACCGATTACGACACCTCTGACCGACTCTATTTCGAACCGCTGACGCTGGAGGACGTGCTGGAGCTGATCGCCCTTGAAAAACCCAAAGGGGTTATCGTCCAGTATGGTGGTCAGACACCGCTCAAACTGGCCCGGGATCTGGAAGCGGCCGGTGCACCCATCATCGGTACCAGCCCTGATTCAATTGATCTGGCGGAGGACCGCGAACGCTTCCAGCAAATGATCACTGAACTGGGACTGCGTCAGCCGCCCAACCGGACCGCCCGCACCGAGGAAGAGGCGGTGCGTCTGGCCGAGGAGATCGGCTACCCGCTGGTGGTGCGGCCGTCCTACGTGCTCGGCGGTCGGGCCATGGAAATTGTCTACGACGAATCCGAACTGCACCGCTACATGACCGAGGCGGTTCAGGTTTCCAACGATTCACCGGTGCTGCTGGACCGCTTCCTTGATGATGCCGTCGAAGTGGACGTGGACGCCATCGGCGATGGCGAAACGGTGCTGATTGGCGGCATCATGCAGCATATTGAGCAGGCCGGGATTCACTCGGGCGATTCGGCCTGTTCCCTGCCGCCCTACAACCTCTCACAAGAAGTGCAGGACGAGATGCGTGTGCAGGTGCGAAAAATGGCCCGTGCCCTTAATGTGGTCGGATTGATGAACACCCAGTTTGCCATCCAGGGTGACACGGTCTATGTGCTGGAGGTCAATCCCCGCGCTTCGCGTACTGTGCCGTTCGTCTCCAAGGCGACGGGTCGGCCGCTGGCCATGGTTGCTGCCCGCTGTATGGCCGGCAAGACCCTGGCCGAGCAGGGGGTGGTCAACGAGATCATTCCCGACTTTTATTCAGTCAAGGAAGCGGTATTCCCGTTTAACAAGTTCCCGGGCGTAGATCCGCTGCTGGGGCCGGAAATGAAGTCCACCGGCGAGGTCATGGGTGTCGGACGCAGCTTCGGCGAGGCCTATGCCAAGTCGCAGTTGGGTGCCGGGGTAGCGTTACCGCGTAGTGGCAAGGTGTTCCTCAGTGTGCGTGATACTGACAAGGACGGCAGTATCGAAGTGGCTCGGCAACTACTGGAGTTGGGTTTCGAGCTGTTTGCCACCCATGGGACGGCCCGGGTGTTGATTGCCGCCGGCCTGCCGGTACAGGTAGTCAACAAGGTGGCGGAGGGACGGCCGCACGTAGTAGACAAAATCAAGAATGATGAAATCAATCTCATCGTCAATACAACCGAGGGAAGCCAGGCCATTGCCGATTCCGCCACGATTCGCAGCAACGCCCTGCAACACAAGGTCACCTACACGACCACACTGGCTGGCGGGCTGGCACTATGCACCGCACTGCGAGAAACTGATCTGAGTGAAATAAACTGTTTGCAGGATTTACACAAGGAGATATCCGCATGAGCAGAGCCCCCATGACGACCAAGGGTGCGGAGAGGCTGCGCAAGGAGCTCAAGGAGCTGAAGAGCGTGCAACGGCCCAGAGTGATCCAGGCAATCGCTGAAGCACGTGAACACGGCGATCTCAAGGAAAACGCGGAATACCATGCTGCTCGCGAACAACAGAGTTTCATCGAAGGCCGTCTCAAGGAAATCGAGGCAGCCCTGTCCAATGCCGATGTTATTGATGTAGCCAAGCTGGGCGAAAACGCCAACGGTAAAATTGTCTTCGGTGCCACGGTCGATCTTTATGACGTTGCGTCCAGCAAGGAAGTGACCTACCAGATCGTCGGCGAAATGGAGGCAGACATAAAACATAACCTGATCTCGATTACTTCCCCCATCGCCAGGGCCCTGATCGGAAAGTCGGAAGGGGATGAAGTCGAGGTGCAGGCGCCAGGCGGGCTACGCGAGTACGAAATCGTTTCTGTGCGGTACGAGTAATCCTGCCAGCGGTGGATTTATCGAGTGACCAGGGCCGCCACCACAATGATGTTTATCAACCGTCAACACAGATATCGATTGTCCTTGCGCTATCCCTGCGTTTTCGCGTCGAGTTATTACCACAATAACCTTGAAAATATGAACTCATGAAACTTTTTATTGGTGAGCGTATTTTACTGACACTGTGGGTTGGTGGTATGTGGACGGTGGGCTACATAGTGACCCCAACCTTGTTCAATATGCTGGAGAGTCGCATGCTGGCTGGGGATGTCGCCGGGAGATTATTTACTCTGCTGAGCTACCTGGGGCTGATTAGCGGTGCGGTGCTACTGACCGGCCAGTTGTATCGATCCACAGTGGACTGGCAACGTAACTGGCGGGTGGGCGTATTGTTGCTCATGGTGCTGGTCATCGTGATCGGGGAATTTGTGTTACAGCCCATGATGGCCCAGCTTAAGGAGACGGGACTGATCAAGGGCAGTGATGCCGCCAGCCAGTTTGGCCGATTGCATGGTGTGGCTTCCCTTCTGTTCCTGCTAAACAGCCTGCTGGGGTTGGCGCTGGTGGTGTTTGGCCTGGAAAAACAAACGAAACAAGGGGACGGAAGCTAGACAGTCTGGTGACGCAACAGTATGAGAAATGTAAAGATCAGTCTTGATCGTCGGTGCAGATTAATTACGTATTTAACCAGGGTGCGAGATTCAATGCCGGTGTGGCAACGGAATTGTCGCTGGCACTATTTTTAAATCACGTCTTGTTTGTGTTTTCGCGTTACAAAAAATAAGTACGTCTATCAAAGCTAGTGTGGCAATACGAGTCTGGGTTTTTCTGCGGGGCGGTAAAAGGCGGCAATGTGGCCGATGCTGAGCACCCAGTCGGCCTCGGTTCGCTTGCCAATGACATCGATCATGGATTGCCGCTCTGCCTTGTCGGCAGCGTTGATTCGAACCTTGATGAGTTCATGGTGGGCCAGGGCGGAATCGATTTCGTTCAGCACATTTTCATTCAGCCCGGCATTGCCGACTGTCACCACCGGCTTCAGGTGATGGGCAAGTTTACGCAGGTGACGGCGTTGGGATTCAGAAATGGCCATGGATCAGACTGGGTTTCGAGAGAATATTTAAAGATATCTTGCATTATACCGGCTCTGCTCAAACGATGATGGATTTTCTTTTTCCCCTTGTGTCCCTTCTATCAACCCATGTAGCTTGACCTCCATGTCACGCAAGACAGGCAGAAGCAAGACCAGCGGCAAGTGGCTGAAGGAACATTTTGATGACCCTTATGTCAAACGAGCCCAGCGGGAAGGTTATCGGTCCCGTGCGGTATACAAACTGTTGGAGATAGACGAACGGGACCATCTACTGAAACCGGGCATGACGGTGGTCGACCTGGGGGCGGCACCGGGAAGCTGGTCCGAGCTGGCGGCACAGCGGGTAGGCGCAAACGGCCGCGTTTTTGCGCTGGATATTTTACCGATGGACAGTTTGCCCGGGGTCACCTTCTTGCAGGGCGATTTCCTGGAGCCTGGGCCTTATGCGGCCCTGCTCGAGGCCATTGGTGACGGGCCGGTGGACCTTGTAATGTCAGATATGGCCCCCAATATCAGTGGAGTGAAAGCCGTGGATCAGCCACGCGCCATGTATATGGCGGAATTGGCACTGGAACTGGCTAAAATAGTCCTTAAACCTGGTGGGGACTTGTTACTGAAAGTTTTTACCGGTGAGGGCCTTGATGCCTTTAAACGGGCGCTGCGCAAGGAGTTCAGGCAACTTTACATCCGCAAGCCCGACGCTTCGCGACCCCGTTCGCCCGAGATTTACTTGCTGGCCAGGGGCTACAAACTATAGTATTTAGTAATACACAAAGGTGAGGCGGAGCCAATCCGCTACTGAGGGTACATTTTGAACGATCTAGCCAAGAATATTTTACTGTGGGTGATTGTTGCCATCATATTGATGGCGGTGTTTAACAACCTAAGCACCACCAGTCGCGATAATCGCATTTCCTATTCGGACTTCATGCAAAACGTGCAAACCGACCAGGTACGGGATGTCTCGATTGTCGGTGGCAATGTGATCAATGGTACTTTGCAAAATGGTACCCGTTTCAGTACATACAGTCCCGAAACCGATAACGCGGCCATGATTGGCGATCTGATAAAGCATGGAGTAAAGATCACCGCCAAGCCAAATGAACCCTCGATCTGGACCCAGATTTTCATTTCATGGTTTCCGTTCCTGTTGATTATCGGGCTGTGGATTTTCTTCATGCGCCAGATGCAGGGCGGCGGCGGTGGCCGTGGTGCCCTGTCATTTGGCAAAAGCCGCGCGCGCATGCTGGGTGAAGACCAGGTCAAGGTTAACTTCGGCGACGTGGCCGGCGTGGATGAAGCCAAGGAAGAAGTGTCCGAACTCGTTGAGTTCCTGCGCGATCCGGGTAAGTTCCAGAAGCTGGGTGGCAAGATTCCGCGTGGCGTGCTGATGGTGGGTGCGCCCGGTACCGGTAAGACCCTGCTGGCCAGGGCGATTGCCGGGGAAGCCAAGGTGCCGTTCTTTACCATTTCTGGTTCCGACTTTGTGGAAATGTTTGTCGGCGTTGGCGCGTCCCGTGTACGCGACATGTTTGAGCAGGCCAAGAAGCATGCACCCTGCATTATTTTCATCGACGAAATCGATGCTGTGGGCCGTCACCGTGGTGCTGGTCTTGGCGGTGGTCATGACGAACGCGAACAGACACTCAACCAGTTACTCGTGGAGATGGACGGTTTTGAAGGCAATGAAGGTGTAATTGTTATTGCGGCCACTAACCGGCCAGATGTGCTGGATCCGGCCTTGTTACGGCCGGGCCGTTTCGATCGGCAAGTGGTTGTACCGTTGCCGGACATGCGCGGTCGTGAACAAATCCTCAAGGTCCATATGCGTAAGGTACCTGTTGCAGATGATGTAAATCCGAAGAATATTGCGCGTGGAACGCCGGGTTTCTCCGGTGCCGATCTGGCCAACCTGGTAAACGAAGCAGCGTTGTTTGCTGCCCGTGCCAACAAACGGCTGGTTAACATGGATGAGTTCGAGAAAGCCAAGGACAAGATCATGATGGGTGCCGAACGCAAATCGATGGTGATGAGCGAGGACGAGAAAAAGCTCACCGCTTATCACGAAGCCGGTCACGCCATTATCGGTCTGAATGTGCCAGCGCACGATCCGGTCTATAAGGTATCGATTATTCCCCGTGGCCGTGCCTTGGGTATCACAATGTTTCTGCCCGAGGAGGATCGGTACAGCCTGAGCAAGGAACGTCTGGAAAGCCAGATTAGCAGCCTGTTTGGCGGTCGACTCGCCGAAGAACTCATTTTTGGTGCGGAGCATGTAACAACCGGCGCCTCCAATGATATCCAGCGCACTACGGAAATTGCCCGTAACATGGTAACCAAGTGGGGCCTGTCCGAACGGCTTGGTCCGATGACTTACAGTGAAGAGGAAGGTGAAGTCTTTCTGGGACATTCCGTCGCGCAACATAAAAATGTGTCCGATGAAACCGCGCATGTGATTGATGAGGAAATTCGAAATATTATCGATCGCAATTATCAGCGCGCACGCAAGATCTTGACTGAAAACATGGATAAGCTGCATTTGATGGCAGGGGCATTGATTAAATTCGAAACCATCGACAAACTTCAAATCGATGACATCATGGCTGGTCATGAGCCACGCCCACCCGCCGACTGGGACGACAGCGAACCACCACGCGGTTCCGATGTTCCGTCGGAAGCCAAAAGCAAGGATAAAGGCGAGGGCAAGATCGGCGGTCCGGCCGGGGAACACTAGCGTTTTCCGGGACAAGGGACGACGACTGCAGGCATGCAGGAGACAGGGCGAAGCAGGAAGCCAGAGCCGAGTATAAAAAACGTGTAGACAGACGGCGGACATGAGTCCGCCGTTCTCGTTTCACCCACGGATTTCTTCATGTCCTTATTCATTGGTTCATGCTGTTTGTCTCCTCCACTTGTGATGGGGATCCTGAACGTGACACCCGATTCATTTTCCGATGGGGGTCAATTCCAGCATCGGGATGCGGCGGTGGTGCGAGTTCGGCAGATGGTTGCGGCAGGGGCTGACATTATCGATATTGGGGGTGAATCGACCGCCCCAGGCACCACCGCCGTGAGTGAGGAGCAGGAGCTACAGCGGGTGATCCCTATCATCGAGGCCATTCGCAATGAAAGCGATGTGCCTATCTCCGTTGACACCAGCAAGCCCGCCGTGATGCGGGCTGCGGTGGCTAGTGGCGCAAGCCTCATCAATGATGTCCACGCCCTGCGCCTG
>JAJDNN010000108.1 GCA_022340685.1 Pseudomonadota bacterium | reverse complement strand
CTTTAGCACCGTGTAGACCACGCCTTCGGAGCGGGTTTCCGAATGTATCAACGCGAAGTCCCGCACCGTCCACGTTGTCGCCGGCATCTCAGGCACAGGTGGCGCCTGCCGGGCTTTGCGTAGCAGTGTCAGGTGCGGCACATAGGCCCGGGTGTCTGCCGGCAGGCCGCATGCCACACACGCTGCATCCAGCCGGGCCGCCAGGTCGAGCAATGCCGAAGGGATATCGGATGGCATGCACCACACCACTTTCGGACGTGGCCAGTAACCCAGCCGGTCAAAGATCAGGCTGAATGACGGCATGACCAACCTGCTCGCTGCATTGTCCAGGCAGCCGGCCATGTCCGGCCCGACTGGCCCGACGTAGCGCAGGGTGAGATGAATCTGCTCCGGTACCAGGACACGACCCTGGCAAGCTGCCAGTTGCGCCCTGGCGAGCCGGTGGAAGGTATACGCCAGTTCAGGGTCGGGCCAGAGTGCAAAAAACAGGCGCTGTCGCTCAGCCTGCGGCAAGATCATCCAGCACCCCAGTCAGCGCCGTCTGAACCGCCTGGCGGCGCACGGCATCCCGGTCCCCCACGAACAAATGCCGGGCGGTGCGAATAAGAGACTGTCCATTCGTCTGCCGGCCCCAGCCGAACCAGACCAGTCCAACCGGTTTGTCGGACGTCGCTCCACCGGGACCGGCGATGCCGGTGATGGCGAGACTAAAGCGGGCCTGGCTCGCCTGCAGTGCACCACGTGCCATCGCGTCGACCACCCCTTCACTGACGGCACCATGCTGCGCCAGCATGTCTGCCCCGACGCCGAGCATGTCCTGTTTGGACTGGTTGGTGTAGGTAACAAAACCCCGGTCGAACCAGGCTGAACTACCGGGTATATCAGTCAGGATTTTCGCCACCCAACCGCCGGTACAGGATTCAGCCGTGGTCAACATGGCATGCCGGGCGTGCAAGGCATCGCCCACCTGGCTTGCCACAGCGTCCAGTCGGGCGTCGTCAGGACCCTGTTGCATGGAACAACACAGCTATCGCGCACAACAGGCACGGGCACTTAATCATCAAGCATTTCCTCGACAATGGCACCGACTTCATAGCCTTCGCCCCGCCGCTGCTTGGCAACGCGAACAACCCGGGCACGGGCGTGCATAGGTACGCCCGTCTCGATGGCGGTATCAATCCGGACTTCAAGGCGAGATTCCAGTTCAGGCGCCCGCTCGGCGATGAACATCATGCCCCGTCCGCTCAGGTTTCTGACCTTGCCGGTCTCTTCCCGGCTGGCATCGGGATCGCGAAACCGGATCGGGCAATCGATACTGACCCGGATCGAGTCACGTTTTTCATCAAATTCTCGCGGCATGTTTCCTCCTTCGGCGGGCCCGGCCTGATTTTTATTATGCATGGGCGATGAACTGAACTTTAGGGGATATGGGCATGTGCTGGCAAGCAACTGCCGATGCAGGCCGCAGACAGATCCGATACACTCACAGGCCATGGCGACGCCGGCCTCCTCTCACAAACATACGCCCATGATGCAACAGTACCTGCGCATCAAGGCCGACTACCCCGATATTCTGTTGTTTTATCGCATGGGGGATTTTTACGAACTGTTCTTTGATGATGCCCGACAGGCAGCCGAACTCCTGAACATCGCCTTGACCGCCCGTGGTCAATCTGCCGGGGAACCCATCCCGATGGCCGGTGTACCCTATCATGCTGCCGACAATTATCTGGCCCGGCTGGTCAGGCTGGGCTACTCGGTGGCCATCTGTGAACAGATTGGCGATCCCGCCACAACCAAGGGCCCGGTGGACCGGCAGGTGGTTCGCATCATCACCCCGGGCACCGTTACTGACGAAGCGCTGCTCGACGAGCGACGCGAAAACCTGTTGGCGGCTGTACACCAACACGGCGACCAGTTCGGAGTTGCCACGCTCGATATGGGTAGCGGCCGCTTTACCCTGCTGGAGACCACAGGTCTTGATGCGTTGCAGAACGAACTGGACCGACAGCAACCTGCCGAGCTCATCCTCAGCGAGACATTTTCCGACACAACGCTTAACGCCCGGGCGCCCTGTCACACGCTCCGTCCCGCCTGGCAGTTCGACACCGATTACGCAACCCGACAGCTGTGCGCACAGTTCGGCACCGACAACCTGGCCGGTTTCGGTTGCGAGGAGGTACCTGTCGCCACTGCTGCGGCCGGCGCATTGCTAGGCTATGTCCAGGACACCCAGCTCACCGGACTACCTCACCTGCAGGACCTGCGCATTGAATGGTCCCGTGACACGGTATTACTCGATGCTGTCACGCGCCGCAATCTGGAGCTGGAGACCAGCCTGTCGGACCACCCGCAACACACCCTGCTGGCCGTACTGGACCGATGCGCCACGCCCATGGGCAGCCGCAAGCTGCGCCGTTGGCTACTCCGGCCGCTGCGTGGGCAAACCGAATTGCAGCGACGCCATGCTGCAGTCGCAACATTGCATGGTCACAGCGTGACAGAGATCTGCGCTGAGCGACTGCGCCCCGTCGGCGACCTGGAGCGGGTACTGACCCGCATCGGCCTCAAATCAGCCCGTCCCCGCGACCTGGTCCAGTTGCGTCAGGCCCTGCAGCAACTGCCCGCGCTGGCCGCCGTGGTCGCGGAACTGGACAACCCGGCCCTGGCCGAACTGCATGAGCGGCTCCCCCCTTTCCCCGAACTGGTCGACGTGCTGAGCCGCGCGATTGTCGACGTGCCGCCCGCACTGATTCGTGACGGTGGTGTCATCGCCACTGGCTACGACCCCGACCTGGATGCACTGCGCGACCTGCAGGCAAATGTGGGAGAAATCCTGGCGGAAATGGAAACACGGGAACGCGCCCAGACCGGCATCACCAACCTCAAGATTGGCTATAACCGCGTACACGGCTATCACATCGAAGTGAGCCGCACCCGCACCGATGAAGTCCCCGTGCATTACCAGCGACGTCAGACCCTGAAGGCGGCGGAGCGCTATATCACGCCGGAACTGAAAACGCTGGAAGACCGTGTGTTGAGCGCCAACGAGCGTGCGCTGGCACGTGAGAAGGCCTTGTACGAGAGTCTGCTCGAACAACTCGGCGAGTGGTTACCGGCATTACAGACAATGGCGAACGCGATCGCTGAACTGGATGTATTCAACAACCTTGCCGCTCGGGCCACCGCGCTTGACTGGCACGCGCCCGTGTTCCGAGATCACCCCGGCCTGCAAATCAAAGCGGGACGCCACCCGGTCATCGAACAGGTACAGGATGCGGCCTTTACACCCAACGACATCCAGCTGGATGACCAGACCCGTATGCTGATCATCACGGGGCCCAACATGGGTGGTAAATCCACCTACATGCGCCAGACCGCCCTCATCGCCCTGCTCGCCCACATCGGCAGCTTCGTGCCGGCGCAGCGCGCCGAATTCGGACCGCTGGACCGGATTTTCACCCGCATCGGCGCGGCCGATGATCTGGCATCCGGTCGCTCAACCTTCATGGTGGAAATGACCGAAACGGCCAACATCCTGCACAACGCCAGCGCACAGAGCCTGGTGCTGATGGACGAAATCGGTCGCGGCACCAGCACCTTCGACGGTCTGGCACTGGCCTGGGCCTGCGCCCGGGCACTCGGCCAGGAGACCGGTGCCTTTACCCTCTTCGCAACCCATTATTTTGAACTCACGCGCTTGCCGGAAGAACTGGCTACATGCCGGAACGTACACCTGGACGCGGCCGAACACGCCGGCCAGCTGGCGTTCCTGCACCGGGTCAAGCCGGGACCCGCCAGCCGCAGCTACGGCTTGCAGGTCGCCGCCCTGGCCGGGGTACCCGCCACTGTGATCGCTGCGGCCCGGGACAAACTCCTTAGTCTGGAACGCGACGGTATCGTACCACCGCCCGAACACGACCTGGCGCAACACGTTTCACCCAGAGATCAACTGCTCGCCGAACTCGATCCCGACACGCTCAGCCCGCGCGAGGCCCTGGAATTGCTGTATCGCCTCAAGGAACTTTAATCTGCGGTTTAAAAACGCGGTTTCTCACTACCCGGCCTTTTCGATAACCGCGCTGGCGATGGAATACGGATGTATTCTGCACAACACCCGTTTCGTGATAACCCGCGTGACAATATTCCCTGTCACTGCGCTGGATCAGCTTACGGCTATAGTGAAATGGCGTTGAATTCATTAAGATTGGCGAGCAAACAAATCGAGCAGGTGCAGCGACATCGCACCGGACACGAACAAACCGAAGGAGCATGGCATGACCTACGTGGTGACCGAAAACTGTATCAAATGCAAATACACCGATTGTGTCGAGGTCTGCCCGGTAGACTGCTTTCACGAAGGCCCCAATTTCCTGGTCATCGATCCGGATGAATGCATCGACTGCACCCTGTGCGAGCCCGAGTGCCCGGCCGAGGCCATTTTCGCCGAGGACGATGTGCCAACCGGTATGGAAAGCTACACCGAGCTCAATGCCGATCTGTCCCGCGAATGGCCGGTCATCACCGAGAAAAAAGATCCCCTGCCCGACGCTGAGGAATGGGACGGCGTCGCCGACAAATTGCAATATCTCGAACGCTGAGTCTTGCCTGACCCGGTTATCCAGGTCATTCCCTACGCCCAGGATCCCCTCGGGGCCCTGGCCGATACCCTGCTGAGCGTCCACCAGTCCGGCCTGCCGGATCTGGACCGGATCACCATTCTACTGCCTGACCTTGCTGCCGCACCCCGGTTACGCCGGAAATTGCTGGAGCGTGCCCAGACAAAGGGTGCAACGGCACTGTTAGGCCCGCGCATTCAGACGCTGCGTGATTGGGCACTGGCCTACCTCCCGCCGGATATCCGGATCGGGGACCCCCAGCAGCAACGACTGATTCTGGTTGAAGCCCTGCAGGCCCATCCCGATCTGATCCGTTCCGCCAGTCCCTGGGCCCTGGCCGATGACCTGCTCGCACTGTTCGATGACCTGACTCTGAACCGGGTCAGTCTGCCGCCGGACCTGGGAACGTTTACCCGCCAGCTGCAGGCGGCCTACGGTCTGCAGCAGGACGGAATCAGCGCCCTGGGGCAGGAAGCCAGCCTGGTCTTCACACTGTGGCATGCCTGGCACACGCAGCTGCAGGCCCAGGGCATGACCGACAGTCAGGCCGCCTATTTACTGGCGCTGTCCCGCAGTCTGACTGAACATAGTGCCACGTCGCCCCTCTATCTGGCCGGATTTTCCAGTTTCTGCCCGGCGGAAATCGACTGGCTGCGGCAACTACTGGACGCAGGCCGGGCTCGGCTGTGGCTGCAAGGCCAGGTCAGTGGGGGTGCGCCCCCCGATCACCCCGATGCCTTGCTGCGCCGCCTGCTCGAGCAGCTCAACCAGCCGGAGACTATCCAGACTGACCACCAGGCCACCACAATCGTACTCAACAGTATCTACACCAGTCACGACGCGCCGCTGCACGAACGAGCCCGCGCCATGGGTGAACAGTATTCGGTCAGCCCGCTGAGCGGCCGGATTGGGGTTCTGGCCGCGCACAGCGCCGAACAGGAAGCACAGGCGGTTGACCTGCAGGTACGGAGCTGGTTGCTGGCGGGTCGGCGGCGCATCGGCATCGTGACTGAAAACCGTCGTTTGGCGCGGCGCGTTCGCGCCCTGCTGGAACGCGCCGACATAAGCCTGCAGGATGCGGCCGGCTGGGCCCTGTCTACCACCAGCGCCGCGGCGACCCTGGAACGCTGGCTGGAATGCCTGGAGGAGGACTTCGCTCACCTGCCCCTGCTGGATCTGCTCAACTCGCCGTTCCTGTTTCCCGACCAGCCCCGCGATGACCTGCAACAGGCCACCCTGCGCCTGGAGCAGGACATTATCCAGCACGAGAACATTGCCCGGGGACTGGATCGTTATCGCCAGCACATCCAGGATCGGGCCCGGCGCCTGCCCGATGGCTTGACAACCCACACCCACCTGCTGCTCGAGGTCCTGGCGCGGCTCGAACAGGCCGCGGCCCCACTGCAGGCGCTGTTTCATCAGGCACATCCGCCAGGCGAGTGGCTCACTGCCCTGCAGCACGGCCTGGCTGGGCTGGGTCTGGATCGTTCCCTGGCAGAGGATTCGGCCGGCAGCCGCTTGTTGCAGGTTTTGGAGCAGATGCAGCTGGCGGCACAGGACAACGCCATGCGCTTTGGCTGGCAGGATCTACGCACCTGGCTGGGGCGCACCCTGGAGCAGTTTCACTTCCAGCCGCCGGTCAGCAGTAACGATATATTTCTGCTCGGTCTGGGCCAAAGCCGCTTGCAGGACTTCGATGCGCTGATCATCGCTGGCGCTGAGCGGGAATATCTGCCTGGCCGGCCGGAAGTCTCGCCGTTCTTCAACGACACGGTCCGTCGGGAACTGGGCCTGACCGCCAGCCAGGAACGGCATAGCGAACGCTTTTCCGATTTTCACCGGCTATTGCAAAGCGCGCCGCACGTTCTGATCACCGGGCGCCACGAGCAGGACGGTGAGCCGATCGTAACCAGTCCCTGGCTGGAAGCGCTGCAGGCCTTTCATAAACTGGCCTGGGGGGAAGAACTTGACGCCGGCACGCTGCCGGTGCTCCTGACAAAACCAGACAGCCAGGTGTTCCGTGGGGATAGCGCCGAGTTACCGGCCTTGACCCGGCAACCCCGTCCCGTACTCGCCCCCGGCCTACTGGACAAGCATTTCTCGCCCGGGGCCTACCAGCAACTGCTCGATTGCCCCTATCAGTTCTACGCGGCGCGTTGCCTGCGCCTGTCCCCGCCGGAAGAAATCCGGCTGGCCCTGTCCAAGGCCGATTACGGGGAACGCATCCACCAGTGCCTGCAGGCTTTTCACAGCGACGTTCCCGGGCTGCCCGGCCCTTTCGCCGCATCGGTCGGCGAAGACAACCGCGCTGCGGCGCAGTCAATGCTGAACGAGATTGCCGAGGCGGTCTTCGCCCGTGATCTGGCCGATAATTTCGAGCATCACGGCTGGTTGCAACAATGGCAGCAACAGATCCCGCATTATCTGGACTGGCAAATCGAGCGTAACCAGACATGGCAGGTCGAACAGGTCGAGGTACGTCAGAGCACCACCCTGGCCGAGGACATCCGCCTGCGTGGACAGCTGGATCGCATCGATCGGCACGACACCGACCTGTCTATTATCGATTACAAGACCGGTACGGTCCCCAGACAGGATGAAGTCAGCAGCGGGGAAGCCGTCCAGTTGCCAGTCTATGCCCTGCTCGCCGCAGCCGGTCTGGCGATGAACGTTACCGAAGTGCTCTACCTGGCTTTAAAAAATGATGGCTCGGTAAGTACCGGTGCCCAACTGGACAACACGACCCTGGCCACACTGGCGCAGGAGAACGCGACCCGACTGGTGCAAATCGTCAGGGCAATGGAATCCGGCCAGTCGCTACCGGCCTGGGGTGACAACACGACGTGCGGCTGGTGCGATATGTCACTGCTGTGCCGGCGCCTTGCCTGGATGGAATGAGGTGAGAATCGGGTGAATAGGACAGAACGGGACATGAATCCAGCGCGGTCAAAAAAAATAAGGCAGTCAAAAAGCGACTGCCTGTTATTGACATCCCTCTCGGGCAATCCGGCCCGTGTTTATGTGAAGCAGCATGGCTGCCGAAAAACAGCCAGCCTTCCTTGCTGCCAATATCTTTTCTTGCTTGTCCCTTATCAGGCTCCGTGCCTGAGTCACTGTCCCTGTAACCATCCCAACAAACCGTGTGGTTACTTACAAGCCTAACAAAGAAGATCAGGAAGACAAGGTCAGGAACCATAAATTGTGATGCAAGTACTTTGTAATAAAAGTTACACAACGTCCGACGCGCGAAATCAATCCTCGATTTTTGCAGCTTGCAATAAGCCAGCCGGAGTGATCTCGCGGAGCCTGAATCCGGTTGATTCATCATGAGCCAATCCGAACCTTCGCCGCTGTTTGATAATGTTACCGTGCAGGCCTCGGCCGGCAGCGGCAAGACCTATTTACTGGTTAGCCGGGTGATCCGGCTGTTGTTGAGCGGCGTTCGGCCGGACGCCATCCTGGCGATTACCTTCACGCGCAAGGCCGCCGCGGAAATGCAGGCGCGCTTGCTGGAACGCATCTACCAACTGGCCGCTGCCGAACCCGGTGCATTGCGCCAGACGCTACAGACACTGCAATTGGATGCCGATGATCCGGCCTTGCAGCAGAGCGCCCGACGCTTGTATGAATCCCTGCTCTACAATCCACATCCGGTGCAAACCACCACCTTTCATGCTTTCTGCCAGGACCTGTTGCGGCGCTTTCCGCTCGAAGCCGACGTTCCCCCCGGCTTTGAATTGACTGAACAGACTGCAGTACTGATGAAACAGGCGTGGGAAGCACTGTTGACTGACGCTGCGCGTTACCCGGATCAACCGGTCGCGCAGTCGCTGACCCTCCTGTTCGCAGATATCGGCCTGGCTAACACACGCACTGCATTGCATCAGTTTCTGCAACAACGCAGTGACTGGTGGGCCTATACACAAGGCCAGACGGATGGTCCCGATTTTGCGGCCCAGCAATTGCAGTCCAAGCTGGCAGTCGATCCCGCCGACGATCCTCGCCAGGCATTGTCAGCGGATGAAACGGTTCGACAACAACTGACCGAATTCGCCACCCTGCTGAACATGCATGCGACTAAAACCAATGCCCTGCATGTCGACATTATCAACCAGGTGCTTATGCACACCGCGGATCCTGCAGACGAATTCGAACGATTCTGGGGTGTATTTTTTACCCAGGATGGAAAGCCCCGCGCACGCAAGGCCAGCAAAGTACAGACCCAAAAAATGGGCGAGGATGGTGAACACCGGTTTCTTGCCCTGCATGATCACCTGTGCGAACGGTTGCAGCAGGTTCGTGACGTGCTTAATGCACTGCACACCCTGACCATGAACCGTGCCTGGTATCTGGCCGGTGCGAACTACCTGGATCATTACCAACGCATCAAACTGGAGCAACGCCTGCTCGACTTTACTGATCTGGAGTGGAAGACCTATCAACTCCTCAATCATGGCGACAACACCCAATGGGTGCAGTACAAACTGGACACTCGCATCGAACATTTACTCATTGACGAATTCCAGGACACCAACCCGACCCAATGGCACATGATCAAACCCTTGCTGGAGGAAATGGCCGACAGCCATGCCAGCGAGGGTCGCAGTGTGTTCCTGGTCGGCGATGCCAAGCAGTCCATTTACCGTTTCCGGCGGGCCGAACCCCGTCTGTTTGATAACGCAGCTCGCTGGTTACAAAAACGCCTGGGGACAGGCACCTGCACGCTCAATACCTCCTGGCGTTCCTCCCCGGCTGTCATCGATTTCGTTAATCGTGTATTCGGGGCAGGCCCGTTGCATGATCGGCTTGGCCACTTTGAGCCCCACACGGTTCAGCATCAGGCGCGCTGGGGACGGGTCAGCCTGGTGCCGTTGGCGCGGGAACCGGAACAGGAACCCGCGGCGCCCATCACCATGCGGGATCCCTTGCAACAACCGCGCAGCGAGTCGATTTCCAAGCGTTACACCCTCGAAGCAAAACAGATCGCGGCGTTTATCTCGCAGCTTGTTAATGAACCGGTCTGGATTGACGCAGACCAGCAACGACGGCCGGTCCAGTACCGGGATATCCTGATCCTGCTGCGCAACCGCACTCACATCGCCGACTTCGAGCTGGCCCTGCGTCAGGCGGAGATCCCCTATCACGGTGCCGATCGCGGCACCCTGCTCGATAGCCTGGAAATCCAGGATATGGTCAATCTGCTGCATTGGTTGAACAGTCCCCACGACAATCTGGCCCTGGCCGGCATCCTGCGCTCACCTCTGTTCGCTGCTAGCGATGCGGATCTGATGCAGTTGGCAGCCAGTGGCAGCGGACCCTGGCTGGCACGACTGGAGGCGCTGCAGCCGGCAGGGGACACGCCGCTGGCTCGGGCCGCGACCCTGCTCACCGAATGGCAGGACCAGGCCGGGCGGATTCCGGTACACGATCTGCTGGACCAGATTTACAGCCGCGGCAATGTCCTGGCCCGCTTTGCCGCCGCCATGCCGGACCACCAGCGCCAGCAGGTTGCGGCCAACCTGACGCGTTTTCTGGAGCTGGCGCTGGAAATCGATAGCGGCCGTTATCCGAGCCTGATGCGGTTTATCAGTTGGCTCCAGGAGCTACGCCAGCAGCAACAAGAGGCACCGGACGAACCTGTCAGTGGTGCGGATACCGACCGCGTCAGACTGATGACGATTCACGCTGCCAAGGGCCTGGAAGCACCGGTGGTGTTTCTGGCAGACACCGCCAGTTCGCGGCCCGCTCGCGACGCTTACTCGGTACTACTGGACTGGCCGGTGGAGGCAGTGCGTCCGACCATCATGCTGCTGGCACCACGTAACGCTCAGCAAGATGTCCTGACCCGCCAGCTGATTGAGCAACAGCATCTGGATGAACTGCGTGAAGAGGCTAACCTGCTCTACGTGGCCGTCACCCGTAGCCGACAGCTTTTGTATATTTCCGGCAGCGCGCCACAACGGGGTACCGATCTGGGCTGGTACGGGGACATTGCTGGCCGCTATGACCTTGATCCCCATCGGTTACCCGCAACCCGGGTGCTGGAAGAACGGCGAACACCACCATCGCCCCCCACTCCGGTCCCGGCGGCAGGCGAGACCCCCGTTTTACCGGACCCTCGCCTGCGTGACCCGATCGCATTGTCGCCGGCCTGGCACGAAATCGCTCCAAGCCGACAGCTTGCCACCAGCGCAGCTACGGGTGCGGTGGTGGACGAGGATGGTCGGCAGCGTGGCATCCTGATTCATGCCTTGCTAGATCGGCTGACCCGTGAACCCAGGCCAACGGCCGCCAGCTTGCTGGCGCTACACGGACAGCTTGTCAGCCCGGAAGAAGCTGAGGCCTGCCTGGCAGAGGCACATCAGGTGGTCAACAGTCCGGCCCTGCAATACTTGTTTGACCCGGCCAGCTACCGGCAATCGATGAACGAGGTGCCACTGATCTACCAGGTAAACGGGACCACGGTACATGGTGTCATTGACCGGCTGGTGGTAACCGCGGACGAGGTCTTCGTCGTCGACTACAAGTCTCATCGCCATGCTGAGTGTGGCAAGCTGCAAGCGGTGGCCGAATCCTATCGCCCGCAATTGACCTGGTATGTGGCCGGCGTGCGTCGTATCTGGCCAGACCACACAGTCCGTGCCCTGCTGCTGTTCACTGCCTGCACTGAAACGGTGGAGCTGGCACTCTAGTCAGCAACTTGAGATTGCCACGCTTCATCACCACATCGACAGGTGATTCCTGTTCGCGAAGAGAGCCGAAGGTGCCCCATGGATTACAGTTTTGATGTTACTGCAGAGAACTTTGCTGATCGGGTTATAAATGCGTCACACCAGCAGCCGGTAGTGGTGGATTTCTGGGCGACCTGGTGTGGCCCCTGCCAGTCACTCATGCCAGTGCTCACACAATTGGCCGAGAATTATCAGGGTGGGTTCCTGCTGGCCAAGGTGGAAATCGATCAGCAACAGACCCTGGCGCAACAGTTTGGCGTGCGCAGCGTACCGACGGTTAAGTTATTCAAGAAAGGTCAGCTGGTGGATGAATTCACCGGTGCCTTGCCTGAAAGCCAGATCCGCGAGTTTATCGACCGGCACATCGACAGGGCCTCCGACCTGGCCATGCAACAGGCCGTACAGAAATATCAGGACGGCCAGACCGAGGCCGCCATGACGGATATGGAACGAATTCTGGAAACCGATCCGGAAAATCACACCAACAAACTGGTCTATGCAAACGTATTGCTACGCGAAGGCCGCTACCTTGAAGCACAAAAGTGGCTGGATGCCCTGCCGGTAGCACTGCAGGATGAACCACAGGCCAGTACGCTACGTACGCAGCTGGAATTCATACATATCGCAGAGACGGCACCGGATGCGGCTACACTGGAACAGATCATTAAAAAGGACTCCGGCAATAGCGAAGCCCGTTACCAGTTGGCCATTCGTCATCTTTTACAGGGCCAGCATGAAACTGCCATGGAGCTACTGCTGTATATCGTCAAACATGACCGCAATTATGCTGACGATGCGGCCCGCAAAGCCCTGTTAAAAATATTCAGTATGCTCGGGGAAGAGAGCGACCTGGTGGTGAAAAATCGACGCCAGTTGGCCATGGCATTGAACTGAAATTTTCGGAAGACGTGTCATAACAACGCAAGATACCGCGCGGGTTATTAAACATCCTCCGCACGCCTCATCACCACGGCAGGGTGAACGCAATCAGCCTACCCGTAATACATAAAATCTGAACAATAAAAACACACAAGGTTCTGTTACCAACAGGCAACAGAACCTTGCGTGTGATGACTAAAAACCGACGGGTTATTTCTTCGCTGTATGTGCGTCCAGAATCAACGCTAAACGTTCCGCGGGAACGTAACCGGGAATGATCTTGCCGTTCTCGGTCACAATGGCCGGCGTACCTTGTACACCGATACGCTGACCCAGTTCATATTCCATGGCCACCGGGTTATCGCATTTGTTCATCGGGATATCTTGCCCCTGCTTGGCCTTGGTCAGCGCCGCATTTTTATCCTTGGCGCACCATACGGCGACTGCCTTGTCATAGGACTTGGAACCGATACCGGATCTGGGATAGGCCAGATACCGCACCCGGATACCGGCCTTGTTGTACTTCGCCATCTCGCTGTGCAATTTACGGCAGTAGCCGCAATCAATATCGGTAAACACGCTGATGGTGTGGGCAGCGGTTTTAGGCCCGTACACAATCATGTTCTTTTCACCAATGTTGTCAATCGCCTTGACCCGGACCTGATCGCGCACGGGTCTGGACAGGTTCGTGCCGTTTTTCAGATCAAGAATATCTCCGGTAAAGGCATATTTGCCGTCGGCGCTGATATAAAACATTTCCGGCGGAATTGTGACCTGGTAAAGGCCGTTGACCGGTGAAGCTTGCACGGCATCCGCCTTGGCGTCGGGGACAATTTTTTTGATGCTTTCGCGCGCCTGTTGCAGGCCCGCATCGTCGGCCGCTGCGGGGAAAATAACAAATAAACTGAAGAGTGTGGCGAGCCACAACCTGGATAACTGCATAAAAAAAACCTCAATATGAATGTTTATGGTCCGCCATTGCGAGCAACTGACAAGTATAACGTATTGAATACCTGATATTGAGACCGCGTTGGCACCCTTCGGTTCAGCCTGGTTTCGTCAGCGCGACAATATTAACCGCGCGGATGGTGGCGGGCGTGTAATTCTTTCAGGCGTGCCCGCGCCACATGAGTATAAATCTGGGTCGTGGACAAATCGCTGTGACCAAGCAACATTTGCACGACCCGCAAATCGGCACCGTGGTTCAACAAATGCGTAGCAAAGGCATGCCGCACTGTGTGGGGCGAAAGGGGTTTATCGATGCCGGCCGCGATGGCCTGGCGCTTGATCATGTACCAGAAGGCCTGGCGGGTCATGGCATCACGGCGCTGGGTTACGAACACGGCATCACAAGGTCGACCATTGAGCATTGAGGGTCGCGCCTCGGACAAATAACGCTCCAGCCACACGATAGCCTCTTCACCCAGTGGCACCAGCCGTTCCTTGTTACCCTTGCCAGTCACCCGTACCACACCCTGTTGCAGGTTGATCTGGGAAGGAATCAAGTTGACCAGTTCGGATACCCGCAACCCACTTGCATACAATATTTCCAGCATAGCGCGATCCCGCAACCCCAACACGGTCGTTGTATCGGGGGCACCGAGCAAGGCTTCCACTTCCGCTTCGGTGAGGGTTTTTGGTAAGGGCCGTCCAAGCCGGGGCGCCTCGATCAGCGCAGTGGGATCCTCCAGGATGCGATTGCCGCGCAAGAGCCAGGCATAGAAACGCCGCAAGGTGGATAACTGACGGGCGGCAGTACGAGGACTGGTCTGCCTGGCCAGACGATGGGCCAGATAAGCCTGCACATTTTCACGTCGAACTAGCAATAGATTAAGCGCGGATTGCGTGTGTAACCAATTGGCAAACCCGTTCAGGTCATTGCCATAAGCGATCAACGTATTTTTACTCAACCCCCGTTCCATCCAGATGGCGTCGAGAAACTGGTCAATCAATGGATCCGAGCGTTGGCCCATGGTTATGCGTTGTTATTTCTCAAGCGGAACCCCTTCATGCTCCAACAACCATCGCTTTAACGCAACCTCTTTACCCTGTGTCCGGCCAGCGAATCCGCCAACCCCGTGCGCCGCCACAACACGATGACAGGGTACCAGCAACGGAACCGGATTCCGTCGGCAGGCCCCGCCCACAGCCCGGGCTGATGAATGCAGTTGTTTGGCCAGCTCACCATACGTGCGAACTTCGCCCGGCGGGATTTGCTGCAAGGCACGCCAAACTTTTTGCTGGAATGGTGTGCCGGACATCTGTAACGGAACGCTGGCGTCTTTCTCTGACTGGCTGAAAAAATGCTGCAGGGCCTCACCGACCTGACGGGACAGCGGATCGTCCCCCTTGTTTACGCGTACCCGACATGGAATCGGATCGAATTTACCCCAGCGAAGTGCCGTGACTACCCCGTTTTCGATGGTCACGGTCACATTTCCGATAGGGGTCTGGTACTGAATCGCAGACATCATCTCACTCCCCTGTACGTTGTAAAAACGACTGTTACCCGGGTTGCGGCTTCTGCAGCCAGAGTTTCTGTAGTGCATGGTTGATCACCGCACGCCGTCCCGGATCCGTGGTAACCCTGAGCAACGCCTCGAACAGCTGGCGCGCATCAGCCACCATACCCGCTTCCGCCAGTGCCTCGGCCGCCTGGTAATGGGCCGTCTGGGACCAGGGCCCCATGGCCTTCGGATCGGGATACATTGCTGATTTCAGATAAAGTCGCGCCGCCTCCGCGTAAGCCTTCTCCGCCTTGGCCGATTCCGCCATCCAGTAGTACAACTCCCGCTTCAACTGGACATCATCGGTCCGCTGCATAACGGCGATGAACAAGTGGGTTGCGTCCTTGTTTGCGCCGACTGTTTGCAGATCAAAAACCACCTGCAAAAACTGATCTAGTTGAGAACGATCCAGCGAAGGATGGGTTTTCAAAATAGTCTGTAACGCAGCCACGCCTCGCAAACTGTCACCTCCCAGCACAAAGACCCGTGCCCGGCGAAGTTCCCAGTGGTAACGGTCTATTCCTTCCGGCGGGGTCTGGATCGTCGCCATCAGCTGTGAGGCCAGGGTAATATCCGAATCTGCCAGGGCGATGTCGACCAACACATAGCGCGCCGTGAGTGGAATCGAGGCGTAATCCTGGTACTGATCCGATTTCAGGAACAGTTCACGCAGCAATGTATTCCCCTGGGGCAGTTTATGACTACTGGCAATAAATGCCGTGGCTGCCTCGTTTCGGCTAGCCTCACTCGCACCATTCAGCACCAGTGTGGCATACAGGGAGCGAGCGCGAACCGGGTATTTCTTGCCCGCCTTTTTGGCCGCCTCGAACCAGGGTCCATCCTGACCGATCAGGTAGTGCGCGCGGTTACCGAGGTAGCGCGCATATTCAAGGTAGCTGACCCATAAACTGTCAGCATCAAGTTTAAACAGGCCGCCTGGCAACGGCGACGTGTCGCTGGCGGCGATGACCCGTTCCAGTGCCATGGCATTGGTGCCCCGATCTTTGCCGCGCTGGGCCGCTTCGGCGACCACCGCCCACAAGATTGTCTTCTGCTGGTCTGTGAGTCCCTTCTCCTGCAGCTTGCGCAGGCCTGCCTTGACTATATCCCGGGGTGGCCGTTGTCCACTTCGCAACAGGGCCAGTAAATACAGGGTATGCGCTTGAGTCTCTTTGAGATCGCCCTTGAGCAGTATCAGCGCATCATCCGGATAGCCGTCACTCAGTTGAATACGGGCCCGTAACAGACGATCTTCAAGGTCATTGCTGCCATAGTCGCGAATGAACCAGTTCGACGCCTGGTAGGCATCATTGAGCTCCTTGCCGGCCAGATAACTGTCGATAATCAACCGCCGCCAGTGTCGGAGTTGCACCCCCGCCTCTGGCTCGTCCAGATTCACGGTCCAGATGAGTTCACGCAACAGTGTCCGGGCTTCACTGACACGACCCAGCTTGATCAATGCACCGGCCTGCTCGGTCCGGGCCCAGCGTTGAAACCCCACTGGCAAGTCAGGGGGCAGGGCCGCCAGTCGGGTCGCCATACCCTGCCAGTCACGGCTTTCACGAAATACATCGACCCGAACTTTTTCCCATTGCATCCAGCCAACCGGATCTTTGGTCAAATCGGGTTGTTGCTGGCCCAGGCTGTACAGGGCCAGCCGGGGAGCACCGCTCTGGGCCAATTGCTGGATTTCGAGAATGGCGGATTCGGTCACGCCGGGTGCCGCTGCCGGCAACCGTACGGTTGTCACAACAAACACAAGCAGACTGGTCAGGAAATATTTAAATGACATAGAAAAAACGGGTAACACCTGGTGTGATGTTACCCGTTATAGCGTGCGTCCGCCATGTGGCTGGCCGCGAATAAATGCCGAACTGGCCCTGATTAACGCGCCAGCTTTTCCTTAATGCGGGCGGCCTTGCCGGTCCGTTCACGCAAATAATACAACTTGGCACGGCGCACATCACCGCGTCGTTTGACCTTGATCTCACCAATTACCGGGCTGTGGGTCTGGAATACGCGTTCCACACCTTCGCCATGGGAAATCTTGCGCACCGTGAAGGCCGAGTTAAGGCCGCGATTACGCTTGGCAATCACCACACCTTCGAAGGCCTGCAGCCGTTCGCGGTTACCTTCTTTTACCTTAACCTGGACGACAACGGTATCGCCCGGTGCGAAGTCCGGGATGTCCTTCATCTGTTCTGCATCCAGTTGTTCAATAATCTTGCTCATTGTGTTTACTCCCAAGCTCAGGCTCGATTAAATACCGCTATTGATTCAAAATATTAAGAAAAAGAAGAATCGTATTCCTCTTTTTCATCTACAGATCGTTCAGGATGAATTATCTGCAGATTCCCTAATTTGTCGCGTGTTCGCGAATAAATTCTGCCAGCAATATCTGTTGCTCCTGATTCAGGTCCAGCTGTTCCAGCAAATCCGGCCTGCGCAACCAGGTACGTCCCAGCGCCTGTTTCTGACGCCAGCGGGCGATGGTCTGGTGGTCGCCACTGAGCAAGACCGACGGCACCGACATTCCGTCGATAACTTCAGGACGGGTGAACTGCGGGTACTCCAGCAGTCCTTCAGCAAAGGAATCCTGTCGTGCTGATTCGTCATGTCCCAACGCCCCCGGCAATAACCGGGTGATGCCATCGATGATCACCATCGCCGCCAGTTCACCGCCGCTCAGGACGTAATCGCCGATGGACCATTCTTCATCTACTTCTGCCGCAATGACCCGTTCATCCACTCCTTCGTACCGGCCACAGACCAGAACCAGATTCGCTACCTGCGCCAGCTCATCCAGGCCGGCCTGATCCAGCTTGCGTCCCTGCGGCGACAGGTAAAGCACCCGGCCCGGGCCACCGGCCGCCTTTGCCGCGCGGATCGCATCGCGTAAAGGCTCGACCATCATCACCATTCCGGGTCCACCGCCATAAGGCCTGTCATCCACCGTCCGGTGACGGTCCCGGGTATAGTCCCGCGGGTTCCAGGTCGCCAACCGGAGCAGCTCGTGACTGACCGCCCGTCCGGTGATCCCGTCATCGGCCAAGACGCTGAACATCTGCGGGAACAGGGTCACCACATCAATGCGCATGCCCGTCTCCCCCGCCACCTAGAACTCGGGGTCCCAGTCCACTGTCAGGACGCCCTTCTCCAGTTCAACGTTAAGCACAACCTGTCCTGGCAGATAGGGAATGAGTCGTTCCCGCACCTCGGCATCATGCGTGTCTCGCACCAGCAGCACATCATTGGCGCCGGTTTCGATCAGTCCCGTCACCGTTCCGAGCGGAGTCCCGTCTCGGGCGATGACACTCAGCCCCTTGAGATCGCTCCAGTAATATTCATTCTCGCCTGCCGCCGGTAACTGCTCACGGCGAATGGCGATGGTGCAACCGACCAGTTTGGCAGCACTGTCCCGATCCGTACAGGCATCAAGGCGAACAATCAGGCCCTTGCCATGCGCCTGACCTTCCGCAACCTTGCAGGCCACCCACTCACCCTGTTTCTGCAGGTACCAGGGCGTGTAGTTAAGGATGTTCGCCCGCGGTTCGGTATCGGAGTGAATTCTGAGCCAGCCCTTGACGCCAAACAGGCCGCTGACGTGGCCCAACGGAACCATCCTGTCAGCGCTGGATTCCTTGTTGGCCACAGTTACCCCGGTCCGTAAACCGGTCCACCGCCGATTCAGGCCGCGGCGTTTTCCTTCAATAACTTGCCAACCCGCTCAGAGGTCTGGGCACCCTGGCCCTGCCAGTGCGAAACGCGTTCGGCATTGATTTCCAGACGGACTTCCTGCCCCTTCGCAGAAGGATTGAAAAAGCCAAGCCGCTCGATATAGCGGCCATCACGACGGTTCCGGCTGTCAGTGACCACGATGTGGTAAAAGGGGCGCTTCTTGGCACCGCCACGGGATAAACGAATGGTTACCATTGCCTGATGTGTTCCTCATTAAACCAATAAAGTCAGGCCGTCTCCGCAAAATGCCGGACAGCCTGGACAAAGAGGGCGCATTTTACTGAATATTGCGGAAAAGTGAAGGGTTTAGCGCGATTTTCCTTACCTGATTACATCATTCCCGGCGGAAACTGGCCTTTCATGCCACGCATCATCTTGCCCATGCCACCCTTGCCCATCTTTTTCATCATTTTCTGCATCTGGGTAAATTGCTTCAGCAGCCGGTTGACATCCTGCACCTGGGTACCGGAACCGGCCGCAATGCGACGTTTTCGGGAGCCCTTGATGATGCCGGGAAAACGGCGTTCGTGCGGGGTCATGGAACTGATTATGGCTTCGATCCGGCCCAATTGCTTGTCGTCCACCTGATTCATGGCACCCTTGGGCAGGTTAGGCATGCCGGGCAGTTTGTCCAGCAGGCTGGCGATTCCCCCCATTTTCTTGAGTTGTTGAAACTGATCGCGAAAATCTTCCAGG
Source organism: Pseudomonadota bacterium (assembly GCA_022340685.1). Classification (GTDB taxonomy): domain Bacteria; phylum Pseudomonadota; class Gammaproteobacteria; order UBA6429; family Thiohalophilaceae; genus JAJDNN01. Next base: position 8,190 of record JAJDNN010000108.1, on the reverse strand, counting down.
TCAAAACCCTTGCCTTTCTTGAGTTTGGTCGCCAGCTTCGTGGCCTGCTCCTGATCCAGGTTCTGCTGAGCCTGTTCCACCAGGCTGACCATATCGCCCATCCCCAGAATACGGGATGCGACCCGGTCCGGATGAAACGGTTCTAGAGCGGTGAGCTTTTCCCCGATGCCCAGGAACTTGATGGGTTTGCCGGTAACCTGGCGGATGGACAGTGCCGCCCCGCCTCGGGCATCCCCGTCGGTCTTGGTCAGTACTACCCCAGTCAGGGGCAGGGCGTCATTGAAGGCCTTGGCCGTGTTGGCCGCATCCTGGCCGGTCATGCTATCGACCACGAACAGCGTTTCCACCGGTTCCAGAACCTGATGCAACTGCTGGATTTCGGCCATCATGTCCGCATCCACATGCAGTCGGCCCGCGGTGTCGACAATCATCACGTCCGCGTGTTTGACGCGCGCTTCCTGCAGGGCGGCACGGGCGATGTCCACCGGCTTCTGTTCCGGCGAACTGGGAAAGAAGGCTGCCCCAACTTCGGTTGCGACGGTCTGGAGCTGGTCGATGGCCGCTGGCCGATACACGTCGGTACTCACCACGAGCACGGATTTTTTTTGCGTTTCTTTCAGCCAGCGGGCCAGCTTGGCCACGGTGGTGGTCTTGCCGGAGCCTTGCAGGCCGGCCATCAGAATCACCGCGGGCGGGGTCACAGCCAGGTTGAGGCTGTCGTTGGCCGCGCCCATGAGTTGGACCAGCTCATCGTTGACGATTTTGATAAAAGCCTGCCCGGGACTCAGGCTCTTCATCACTGCTTCACCCACGGCCCGCTCGCGCACATGCTCGATAAAATCCTTCACGACCGGCAGGGCCACATCGGCTTCCAGCAGGGCCATGCGCACATCACGCAGGGCCTCCTTGATGTTGTCTTCACTCAGACGCCCGACACCGCGCAGGTTGCGCAGCGTCTGCCCGAACCGTTCACTCAGACTGTCAAACATGAAATCCTCTTAAACTTGACTGGTTCCCGAACTCAGTGGATCCGGCCCGGGGTTGCGCCATTATAGCGTGAAGCGGGTATCCGGAGTGAGCCGGTTAACATTGTGGGTCGTGACAGCGGCCTGGCATTGGCGAAATATTTCCTGCTCCATGCCAGGTTGGTTGTGACTGATATAAATTTCGGGTTTATGCTTGAGCTTGGCCAGATCGGCAGCCAGCAACTCGGGGCAGTAATGGCCGGCCCGACGACACAGTTCGATATCCCGGTTTGGGAACGCCGCCTCGACCAGCAGGTAATCCAGCGTCGCATGCTGGTTGAGCGATTGCCAAAAACAGTCATTGGTGGTGGTGTCGCCACTGAAGGCCAGTGCGGCATTCTCGGTTTCGATAAGATAGCCAACGCCGGGCACCACATGGTTGACCGGGATCATTTCGATGCGTATGCCGTCCAGTGACAGCGACTGGCCTGGCGCCATCACTTCATAACGCATCACAGGGTTGGTCCGGTTTGGCAGGACGGAAAAATCGGGCCAGATGACATTGTTAAAAATATGGGTCTTGAGTGCCTGCAGGGTCGCTTCCAGACCATGGATGATAATGGGCTCATCAATATGATCGAAAATGCTGTCGACCAGCAACGGAATGCTGACCACATGGTCCAGATGGGAATGCGTCAGAAATATATGCCGGATTTGCGCCATTTCAGGCAGAGACAAATCACCGAGTCCGGTGCCGGCATCGATGAGAATATCATTATTAAGGCGCAATGTGGTCGTACGCAGTCCTGCACCTACACCACCGCTGCAACCCAAAACTGTCAGTTCCATAACTTCAGTTCCATAACCTGTAAAACCTTCCCCTACGTACACTGTCCCTGCACTATGAATGCAAGTCAGTCCAGCCAGATTCTGGTAGCCATGTTTTGAACCGGGAGTGTATCACTGTGAATTTCTGGCGCCGGCCATGTCATTCGTACCGGCACGCATAATGCCACCCACTGTAAAAACATAATGTTACGATGGTCACAAGTTAACCACTGTGTCGTGATACCTCATAGTCAGGTGATAACTGTGACAGTTTCAGCGCGTTTTGTTAATCACGTTTTGATTGCCACATCCAATCTGCCACTTTCGTTTAGACCTTTGTGTATGTCATTATCACGTTACATATTCACTTAACTTGCTTGTCTTAGCCAACCATCATGCTCATCAGCCTGTTCACAGCCGTCCTGTATTTGCTCTCCGGGCTCGGACTGGTGTCCAAGCTGCGCAACCCGACTTCATTCGCCGCCTCGCTACCCCGTTCCGTTCTGCTGGGGCCGGTAGTGCTCGCCTTGCTTATTCATGGCTGGCTGCTCTACCAAGGCATGTTTTCACCTGCCGGTCTGAATGTCGGATTGTTCGCTGTGCTTTCGCTGGTCGGGTGGCTGGTCTCCCTGCTGCTTGTCGTGGTCAGCCTGAGCCAGCCGGTAGAAATGCTGGGGGCCATTGTATTCCCGTTTACCGCTTTCACCGTTCTGCTTCTGGCCTACAATCCGGTCGGGCACTACCTGACCCTGCAGCTTGACGCCGGGCTGAAACTGCACATTCTGCTGTCCATCTTGGCCTACAGCCTGCTCAGCATTGCTGCGGTGCAGGCGGCTTTGCTTTACATCCAGGACCATCACCTGCACAACAAGCACCCGGGCGGGTTTATCCGCGCCCTGCCGCCACTGGAGACTATGGAAACACTACTGTTTCGCATGATTGGGCTGGGCTTTGTAACACTGAGCCTGTCGCTAACCAGCGGCGCTTTCTATCTGGATGACATCTTCGGTCAGCATCTGGCCCATAAAACGGTGTTGTCCGTCCTGGCCTGGCTGATTTTTGCCATTTTACTGTGGGGACGCTGGCAATTTGGCTGGCGCGGACGGACTGCGATCCGCTGGACCATAACCGGTTTCGTCATTCTGATGTTGGCCTATTTCGGCAGCAAGTTCGTCATTCAACTCATCTTGCAACGTTGATGCCAGCCATGCGGTTTTCGGTGCTTGACAGACCGGCACATGATGCGTCGTAATAACTTCCCCTGATCACACGAGGTCCCCCCTCTCTTGGACGAGATACCCCTGTGGGTGTTATTCACCGCACTCAGTTTCCTCATCATCGCTTCGGGGTTTTTTTCCGGGTCCGAAACCGGGCTGATGAGCCTGAACCGTTACCGGCTTCAACATCTGGTTGACCAGAACAACAGGGGCGCTATCCGCGCCCAACGTTTGCTGAGCCGCCCCGAACGATTGATCGGTCTGATCCTGCTCGGTAACAACTTTGTGAATATTCTGGCTTCGGCCATTGCCACGGTGATCGGCCTGCGTATGTTCGGCCAGGCCGGTATTGCGATTGCCACCGGCGCGTTGACTATTGTTGTGCTGGTATTTGCTGAAGTGACGCCCAAGACCACTGCCGCCCTGCACCCCGAAAAATTTGCCCTGCCCTCGTCCTTTGTACTGGAACCTTTGTTGAAACTGCTGTCGCCGGTAGTCTGGGGCATCAATCAGATCACCGAGGGGATTCTCAAGCTGCTGGGGATCAAACTGGACGAAACTTCGCACATGCGTCTGACTCAGGAGGAACTGCGGGTGGTGGTCAACGAGGCGGGCAGCATGATCCCACATCGTCACCAGCAGATGCTGCTCAGTATCCTGGACCTGGAAAAAGCCACGGTCGAAGACATCATGATCCAGCGCAACGAGATAGTCGGTATTAATATCAATGACGACTGGGATGACATTGTTAAACAGATCTCCGATAGTCAGCACACCCGCCTGCCCGTATTTGAAGACGACATTGATCATGTGATCGGCTTGCTGCATCTGCGTCGCGCTATTCGTCTGTTGCAGCAGAATAACGCCGACAAGGCGGCATTCCGCGACATCATCCGTGAAGCCTATTTTGTCCCGGAGGGGGTGCCGCTCAACACCCAGCTGATTAATTTCCAGAAAGAACGCCGCCGCATCGGCCTGGTCGTGAATGAGTATGGCGATATCGAGGGGCTCATCACCCTGGAAGATATTCTGGAGGAAATCGTCGGCGAATTTACCACCGATCCCATGACCAACAGCAAGGACATTCACCAGCAGGAAGACGGGACATACCTGGTGGACGGCGGTATCAGCGTGCGGGAATTAAACAAGGTCCTGGACTGGGAACTACCCATTGATGGGCCAAAAACCCTGAACGGGCTGATCGTCGAATACCTGGAGCAGATCCCCGACCCGGGCACCAGCATGTTGCTGGAAAATTATCCCATTGAAATCGTACAGACCGGCAACAATACCGTTAAAACCGTCCACATTGATCCGCGCATTCTCCCCCCACAGCAGAAACAGGATGCTGAGGACTAGCTCGCAGTTGTACATTCGCATTAATAGCAAGCTATAATGTTAAGATTATAAAAGAGTTTTTTGGGAGTCGGGCGTTGTCGAAACTGACCCTTTCCTTCAAGGGGAACATCCTGCGCGTTTACCCTGTCCTCAAGGACAGCATGCTGATAGGCAGCGATCGGGCCTGTGCAATCCATATCGACAGCCTGGCGCTAGCGCCAAAGCATGCACGCATCGATACCCAGGCCAACACGTCGGTGCTGGTCGACCTGGATACCGAAAGCGGGACCTTCGTCAATAACCAGCGGATTAAAAAACATATTCTGGCCGATCGCGACATTATTCGGGTCGGCAAACATATTCTCACCTTCAAGTTTGAAAATCTGACGAACACCAGCTCGGATTCAACACAGCAACTGGAAATCAACGACCCTGCCTTGCTTGCCGCCATCGAAGAACCGGCTCCGACACCCACTGTGCAGAACAAGAACCGGCGCGGCTGGCTGCAAATAATGACCGGCCAGAATATGGGCAAAACCCTGAGCCTGAACCGGGCCATGACTAATCTGGGCAAGCCGGGGGTCGCCACCGCTATCATCACCCGCCGTGACGACAACTATTTTCTGTCACACCTTGAAGGGGAAAAAACCCCACTGGTACGAGATAAACGCATTGGCGATCGCAGCGTTCAGCTTGATGACGGCGACATCATCCAGATTGGTAATATCAAGATGCAGTTCTTTCTCGATTGATACCGCGCATGGGATAACCGGCCGATGCACAGGCCCCATTCAGAGATCGGCCGCCAGCGCCTGTTCCAGACGCGATACGGCGATGACGTCCAGACCAGGTATTTTCTCTCGTGGCGCATTGGCTTTGGGAACCAGAGCACGTTTGAAGCCGTGCTTGACCGCCTCGGCAAGCCGCTCCTGACCGTTGGGTACCGGCCGGATTTCACCCGCCAGCCCCACTTCACCAAACACCACCAGGTCCTGCGGTAAGGTCCGGTTGCGCAAGCTGGACATCAAGGCCAGCACCACCGCGAGATCAGCCCCGGTTTCGGTTACACGCACACCACCCACCACATTGGCAAACACATCCTGATCGTAGGTTACGATTCCACCGTGCCGGTGTAATACCGCCAGCAGCATGGCCAGGCGATTACTGTCCAGCCCGGTCGTGACACGACGTGGATTCGTGAGATGGCTATCATCTACCAGTGCCTGCACTTCTACCAGTAACGGCCGGCTGCCTTCCAGAGTCACCATCACCACGCTGCCGGGCACGGGTTCATCATGCCGCGATAAAAAGATGGCCGAAGGATTATTGACTTCGCGCAAACCCTTGTCGGTCATGGCGAACACCCCCAGCTCATTGACTGCGCCGAATCGGTTCTTGAATGCCCGCACCAGACGGTAGCGACTGCCGCTATCGCCCTCGAAGTACAGCACCGTATCCACCATGTGCTCCAGTACACGCGGCCCGGCCAGGGTCCCTTCCTTGGTAACATGGCCGACCAGAAATATCGCCAGCTCGGCCTGCTTGGCATAACGTACCAGCTGTGCGGTGGACTCGCGCACCTGGGCTACCGCGCCCGGGGCAGACTGGAGCTGATCCGTATAGACGGTCTGGATTGAATCCACCACCATCACCTGCGGTTGCTGCTGCTGGGCGGTGGCCAGGATTGTTTCCACCCGCGTTTCAGCCAACAACTGCAGGTTTGTATCCGCCAGCCCCAGCCGGTGGGCGCGCAGGCTTACCTGCTGGAGTGATTCCTCACCAGTGACATACAGGCCTTTTACCTGCTGCCCCATCCCCACCAGCGTCTGTAACAGCAGGGTCGATTTGCCAATACCCGGATCCCCGCCCAGCAACACCACCGAGCCAGGGACCAGCCCTCCGCCCAGTACTCGATCGAATTCCGCAATGCCGGTGAGTTGACGCTGGACATCATCCGGCATCACCTCAGTCAAACTCTGCACCGGGCCGGCGCCGGCACCGCCGGAAAATCCACCGGCACGATTACGCTGGATGGTAGCAACCATCGCAACCTCGATAAGCGAATTCCAGGCACCACAATCACCACACTGTCCTGTCCACTTGGAGGACTGTGCGCCGCATTCATTACAGGAATAGAGAACTTTACCTTTCGCCATTGAATTCCTGAAAAATCAGCACTATTAAATGAAAGCTGTATCTTAACATGCCGTTGTTATTCTGCCGTTACTCTTCGGTCATCTGTTGATCACACTGGGGTGATAAGCTGGACGCACAATGAAGAATACGGATGCTGCCGACACCACTTTCGCCCAAGCGGATAACTGTGCAACAGTACCGCCGCTAGAACACACACCCGGGTATAATCATTCCATGTCACGACACAAACAAATCATCACTGAGAAAAAACGCGCGCTGGAAAGCCGGAACGCCGAGCCTCTGAAGCAACTTGCGGAACAGGCTACCGCGGTCTGGCAGGAGCCGGATCAACTGGATGCCTTATTGCAACAAGGCATCGGTCAACTCCCCCATTGCAGCCTGATCTTTGCAGTCGATACCAAGGGGATCCTGATTTCATCGAATGTGGAAAACAATGGCCTCGACACCCAGTGGCGGGGCACCGAGTTGATCGACCGACCGTTTCTGGAAAGCAACCTGCCCTACAGCGGCCTGACCATCTCGCATGTCTATACCAGCCGGCATACCATGCAACCGACCTTGACGGTAATGCAGGCCGTGCGACGCGCGGACGAAATTCTGGGCTTCATCGCAGCGGATTTCGATGTCGACGCACTGCCAGCCAGCCCGGTAAATGGCGCGGAATTGTTACCCGCCGCCTGGCAGCAGTACAAGGGCGACCCGGCCATCCGCGGCACCGTATTCCTCCAGGAACGCATCCTCAGTGCGATGGACAAGGTACTGGACGAGGCCATGGATATCATTACCGAACTGATGCAGCATCATGGTGTGTTTCACAGCAAGATCCATTTTTCCAGTTCGCGGGTATCATTCTGGTCAGTCGATGACCCCTATGAATACATCATTCATACCGTCGACGAGCTGATTGACCCGGATGTCTGTCTGGCCTATCCCCGCCAGCCCCAGTTCGAACGTATCCAGGTCAGCGAGGCGGACATCGCCCGGATCCTGAATCTGTTCAAGGCATTGCGCAATGCGGATGAGACCATTTACCTGCGTTCGTCCTCACTCAATCTAATCAATGGTATGGTCGGTCTTACCTTCTCTTGTGACGGCTCCCACTATTTGCACTACCAGGAATTTCTCGCCATGGATACCACCTTCTGGTTTGGCGAAACCAACACAACCGAAAGCCAGTCGGCCTGAGCAGAATCGATATCAATAGCCGGTGGGATCGTAACGAGGATTGATCGAACCCACCTGAATCCGTGGGTTCGGGGTTTAAACGTGCGCCTGTCGCCCTGCCCGCTCAGTCGCCTGAATAGTGAAAAGTGACGCGCTGGGTCACCTGGCAGAGTAGTTCATAACCGATGGTCCCGGCGCGTGCGGCGACATCTTCCACCGGCAGGCCCTTACCCCACACTACCACCGGGTCCCCCGGCCTGGCATTGGGCTGGGTGCGCAGATCGACGCAAATCATATCCATTGATACGCGTCCCACCAACGGAACATTTTCGCCGTTAACCCGCACAGGTGTACCCGCTGCAGCATGACGCGGATAACCGTCACCGTAACCGATGGCCACCACCCCCACCGGCATGCTTTCGGGACACACATAGGTGCCCCCGTAACCAATGTGATCGCCTTTCTGGTGCTGGTTCACCGCAATAAGCTCCGACTGCAGGGTCATAACCGGATGCAGATCC
>JAJDNN010000195.1 GCA_022340685.1 Pseudomonadota bacterium | reverse complement strand
CACCCTGCCGTCATGTACCAGGTAAAACTGGTCGGTGACGGTGCGTAGCAGATGACGATCGTGGGAAACGATGACCATGGCGCCTTCGAAATCCTGCAGGGCCGTCGACAGGGCCAGACGCATTTCCAGATCGAGGTGGTTGGTGGGTTCATCGAGTAGCAACAAATTGGGTTTCTGGTAGACCAGCAAAGCCAGTACGAGGCGGGCTTTTTCGCCACCGGAAAAAGGTGCTACCGGTTCAGTGACACGATCACCCTGAAAATCGAAGCCACCGAGGTAATTGCGCAGGTGTTGCTCGGATGCCTGTGGGTCAAGCCGTCTCAGGTGGGTCAGGGCAGATTCTTCGGGATGCAGTTGTTCGAGCTGATGCTGAGCGAAGTAGCCGAGCCTGAGATGTTTGGCGGGTTCGCGTGTGCCGGTACGGGGCGCCAGTTCGCCAGCCAGTATCTTGATCAGCGTTGATTTGCCGGCGCCATTGGGCCCCAGCAACCCGATGCGATCACCAGGATTGAGGGAGAAACTGACACGCTCCAGCAACGGCGCTTCGGTATAGCCGAACTCGATAGTATCAAGGGACAGCAAGGGCCGCGGCAGTTTGTCTGGCGCGGGAAACTGGAAGTGAAATGGTGAGTCGACGTGGGCAGGGGCGATTTGAGTCATACGCTCCAGTGCTTTGAGGCGGCTCTGTGCCTGTTTTGCCTTGGTCGCCTTGGCCCGGAAGCGATCCACAAAGGCCTGCATGTGGGCGATTTCTTCTTGCTGCTTGATATAGGCAGCCTGTTGCTGGGTTAATTGCGCCGCGCGCTGGGTTTCAAAAGCGGAATAGTTGCCACTATAGAGGTTCAGCTGTTGCTGTTCGATGTGGGCAATGTGATCAACGCTGCGATCCAGAAAGTCGCGGTCATGGGAAATCAGTAACAGGGTGCCCGGATAACGAAGCAACCATTCCTCCAGCCACAGGACGGCATCCAGATCCAGATGGTTGGTGGGCTCGTCCAGCAGGAGCAGATCGGAACGGCACATCAGGGCCTGGGCCAGGTTGAGTCGCATGCGCCAGCCACCGGAGAAATGATTTACCGGCAATTGATGTTGGTCAGTACTGAAACCCAGTCCGCTCAGCAGGCGCGCAGCCCGTGACGGTGCGGTATAGGCATCGATATTTGCCAGACTTTCGTGCAAGTGGGCCTGTTGTTCACCCTGATTGTCTTGCTCGGCCGTATGCAGTCGGGCCTGCAGCTGACGTAATTCACGATCGCCATCCAGCACATAGTCAATGGCCGCCTGATCGACGGCCGGGGTTTCCTGGGCTACATGGGCGATGACTGTTCGGGGCGGCAGATCGACACTGCCTTCATCGGCCTGCAGGGTGCCGAGGATGAGTGAAAACAGGCTGGATTTTCCGGTGCCATTTGCACCGGTAAGACCGACCTTGTTGCCGGTATGGATAGTGAAACTGGCCTGTTCGAACAGCAGGCGTGGGCCGCGGCGCAGGGCGAGATTGGAAAAAGTCAGCATGGGGTGAATTGTATCAACTGACGCTGCTGAGCGGGGCTGATCCGAAAATCATAATGTGGCGCACATAGGGTGAGACAGCCCTGGCGGCCGCTGCAACCGATTCGTCCCGATCCACGGTCTGCTTCATTCAGGGTAAAATCTCGGGTAGACTCGAAACCGGAACTCTGCCGAACCGGGTGGGATCAGGGGTAGAGGGTACAGATGGAATCGAGATAATAACAAAGGAGAATTTCTGATGAGTGAACAAAATCCGTATCAGGCGCCGACGGCAAAGGTCGAGGTCCCGCTGGAAACTGGTCAGCTGGGTGAGCCCCGGGGTGTGCCAGCAGGCCGCGGCTTTAGCTGGTTTGGGGAAGGTTTCGACCTGTTCAAACGGAATCCGTGGATATGGATCCTGAACGTCATTATCTTTTTTGTGATCCTGATGTTGCTGGGATTGATCCCGATCATCTCGCTGGTGTCAAATCTGCTTGGCCCGGTGTTCATAGGTGGCTTCATGCTGGGTTGTCGCGCCCTGGACGAGGGAAATGAACTGGAGGTGTCCCATGTGTTCGCCGGGTTCCAGAAAAATACCGGCAAGCTGGTCGGTCTGGGTGCGCTGAACCTGTTACTGACTATTCTGCTGGTGGTCATCACATTTGCCGTCATGTTCGGTGTAGCCGGAATGGATATGACATCACTTGAAACCGGTGCCGCCGCCAACGATCCGCAAATGGGTATGGGCTTGCTGCTTACCATTCTGGTCATGACATTGCTGTTTATCCCCCTCATCATGCTGTTTTGGTTTGCGCCGGTCATTCTCGTTCTGCACGATGAGGTGGGTATTATCGATGCCATGAAACTGAGCTTCCGGGGCTGTCTGAAAAATATATTGCCATTCCTGCTGTATGGCATCCTGGGTTTCGTGCTGAGTATCATCGCCACGATTCCGCTTGGCCTGGGTTGGCTGGTGCTGATGCCGGTCGTGATTGCGGCCAATTATGCGTCGTACAAGGATATTTATCTGGGTGAGGCGGATGCTGGATAAAATAAGGGCCCTGCCACAGCCGGTTCGGATCCTGATCGCGTGTGCGATTTGCCTGCTGGTCGCCGGTCTGATTGTCGGCGCGATTGAATTGATCCGGGCCTGAAACGGGGGTACTGATTTTTGCGTTACCGTGAAGGGTTGACACCCGGTAGCCTGGGCGCACCGGCCGGAACGGAAATGCTGGTGTTCACCGCCGTGCTCGGCCTGATCATCGGCCTGGTCTGCATCGGGTTGGGCTGGCAAGGCCGGTTTATGTGGCTCAAGGTGTGGGGCCTCGGCCTTACCCTGGCCAGCCTGGTATACCTGGTGCACTTGCTGGCCGGATAACGGGTGAGATAAAAACTGTTATATCCGAATTCATCAATTAACTACCTGGTAAACGACCGTAACCGTTGTAGTCAGCAATGCCATCAACACCACACTAATCCCGCTGTCGCGGGGTTGGTGTGTTTTTCACTCACTTTTGAGTGCTGCAACTCAATCGCGCCTGGCCGCAGTATCAGGGCCGGAACTTGTGCAGTACCAGTAGATGCCAGAACTCCGAAAAAATCCGCTGCATGCGGCGCTGGGCCAGAAATGTCAGCAGGTAGATGAACAGCAGGATTCCGAACAAATACCAGGGTTGGCTGGCAATATTGGAGAACAGCTCACTCGAGGTGAAATAACCGAAGATCCCCATCACTCCCCGGTCGCAAAGATCCGCTGGCATGGAGCGCCAGACGGTATATACGGAAGTCAGGATAAAGGCCCAGCTGGCCAGTTGGCGCAGGACAATCCAGTTTCTGACCCGGTCTAGTAACGAGGTTTTGTCTTGCAGCACCTCGGTCATGGTCTCGCTGACCTCCGGCCACTCGCAGCCGACTGAGTCGGCATCGACGATTTCAAATTCCCGCGGCAGGTTGCCGGGGGCATAGCCTTCGGTACCCTGCACGATACGATTAATGGTGCTGGCATGAATCCGGGGTACAAATCCGTTTTCCAGGCAACTGGCGTAAATATCCCGCGGCGCGTAGCGGTAATAGGTGCCCAGGCCGGAACGGGAGTTGTACAGCTTGTCATTCACATTCCGGTGGTGCCGGTACAGGCTAGTATCATGGTCCAGAAACTTTACACCAGCTGCATTCGCTTTGCGCAACATCCAGTCCAGTGCCACCAGTGACAGGCCCTGTTTCGGGTATCCACCGCCGACATTGGCGTGGGCACCGGCAAACCAGACCTGCTCGATTCGATCCGATTGCTCCGATTGCTGGTTCCACAGCAGGGGATGAAACGTCTTGCGTTTGTCATCAATCGCCAGTGCGTGGCAACCCTGCTCCACAGCCGGACTCAGTTTGTAATCGGGAAACTTGAAACGGTAAATCACGGTATTGACGAAGTTGGCAACACCTAGTATGGGAAAGCCGACGGCACTCACTGTGTCCCAGACGCCGATAAAGCGTACCGTGTTACAGATTTCATCCGGCTGGTCGGGATTCTTGACCGCATACTTGCTGCGAAAAGTTTCCACGCCCATATAGCTGTGTGATTGGCCAGTGATGAGGCCCACCAGTAACCAGACCCAGCCAAACAGGAGATGGAAAGTGATCTCGAACGGTGCGCGATTCTTGTACCGGTATTCCCGATAGGCCTGTTTTACCCGGCTACGCAGTTCGGCGTCACTCTCGCACTGGTTTCGATCGACGATCCCCATACTGGTAATGAGGCCGGCCAGGGAACGCACGGTAAACGCACCGCGGCTGAAACCGAAGACGTAAATTCTGTCACCAGGTTCATAGACGCTCGCCAGGGAGGTATACAACTGTCGAACATTACGGCTCAGACCAAAGCCGAAGGCACCGCCAAGAATTTTAAGTGGTTTGAGACTTTCGGTGCCAACACCATCATCATAAATTGCGACCTGTTTCTGATCAGAATGGTGCAGGTCAACGGCCTCATATAATTTGAATACGTTTGTGCCGCGTGCCTTGACAGTAGAATTGCCGGTGCCATCAGAACAAATGATGATGTTTTTCATATCGCCTCCTGCTTGTTATTTATTGTCCGCGCGCTGCCCCTTGTCTTCGGGCAGTGGCTCCATCGCCTGTCTGGATACTAGCAAACCCCGCACCGAAATACAGCCGGAGAAAATCGCTAACCGCACTGGACGCATCGTGGCAATTGTCGGGTGTCAGCGGTAGTTCACATCAAGAACACGGTAACGCGTTTCGCCCCTGGGCGTTTTTACCGCCACCTCATCTCCGATTGCTTGCTTGAGTAATGCCTGTGCCATTGGCGAATCAAGACTGATGTATTCCTTGCGGGTGTCGAATTCATCCGGGCCGACAATACGGTAGGTGATCTGCTTGCCGGTCCTGTCTTCAAGTGTGACGCGGGCACCAAAAAAGACGCGGGTCGGATCGTCCGGCGTGGTGTCGACAATCTTCAGCTCCGGCAGGCGTTTTTGCAGGTAGCGGATGCGCCGATCGATCTCGCGCAGCTCTTTCTTGCGATAAATATATTCCGCATTTTCTGAACGGTCTCCTTCTGCGGCGGCGGCTGTCAGTGCCCGGGTGACTTCGGCGCGACGTTGCCAGAGTGTCTTCTGTTCCTGTTGTAGTGCTTGGTGGCCTTCCCGGGTAATGTAGGGCGAGGCTTTGGGCTGGGGGGGACGATAACGTGCCATGGGTTTGCAACTGGGAGTTTGACGGGAACCGGTCAGATTGTATCAGCTGTGCTATGCGGGATGCGGCCCGGGTGACTCGGACTTTGCGGGCCTGTTTCTATTGTGCTCTGAATCGATCCGGCCTTCCTTTATACTGCATGAATGGAATTAATCGATACGCATTGCCATCTGGATGTATCCGAGTTCGATGCTGACCGGCCGCAGATCCTGCAGCAATGTCACGCCAGCGGTATCCGGCGGATTGTCGTACCGGCGATTGCCGCGGCAGGCTGGGACAACCTGCTGGAACTGTGCCGGGCCGAGGCGGGCCTGTATCCCGCGCTTGGGTTGCATCCGGTTTTTCTGGACGCACATACCGGGGCCGACCTGGCTAGCCTGGCAGGCAAAGTCGCTGACACCCGGCCGGTGGCGGTGGGAGAGATCGGTCTGGATTTTTCGTTCCCGGACCTGGACAAGGTCCGCCAGCAGGCCCTGTTCGAGGCCCAGCTGAAGGTGGCGCGCGAAGCGGATTTGCCGGTCCTGCTGCATGTGCGCAAGGCCCACGATGCGGTGCTGGCCGCACTCCGCCAGATCCGGGTGCCGGGCGGGATCGCCCATGCTTTCAACGGTAGCCTGCAGCAGGCGGAGCACTATCTCAAACTGGGTTTCAAGCT
>JAJDNN010000194.1 GCA_022340685.1 Pseudomonadota bacterium | reverse complement strand
AGGGATTACCGTGTGGCGCCCACTTCCATACCAGATAGGCGGTATACAATTCGGTCGTTCCGGTGAACGATAGCGTATCGTCCTGGGTCAGGAGAGGATTGGCCTTGGCATTGAAATAACTCAGTCCTGCCTTCCAGCTATGACTGTCGCCCACATCATCCCCGGCGCCGACAAAAGCGGTATAGGTACCTGCCATCTGGTTGGAAGTGCCACCAGCAGGATAGCTGTCGCCACGAAATACCTCCCCACCGAATTCGAGAAAATAATCAGTTGGAGCCAGCCAGCGTAGTTGCGTGCCGTCATCGTTGTACTGGTTGGCCAGAAAGGCACGGTAGATGAGCGGTTGATCAACGAAATCCCACTGATGACTGTGTTGTGCATTAAGGTAACCCAGTTCGGAATAAAAACGGCCGGCCTGAATGGTAAAGCCGGCAGGCAGAGCGGTTGTCTGGATAAAAGCTTCCTCGACCTCGAACTCATTATCCGGTGTAATGGCACCGGTAAAACGGCCATAGAACCAGTCATCAATGTTGGAACTAATGACCAGCTCGGATTCGGCAATGGACAAGCCATCCGGTCCGGGACTGGTATCCGGGCCAAGGGTAATGCCGGGAATGGTATAGGTATCCGGATCCTGTGAGAGATCCCCATAGATACCGGACAGAATCAGGGAAATATCGGGATTGAAGGATGATCCGGAGGATTGTTCATTCTGTTGATTGGATAATTGTTTAACCTGCTGTTTGAGTGAATCAATTTGATTCTGTAAATCTTCCGATGATGCTGACTCGGCACCCGCGTGGACGGGTATGAGAGCCATCACCAACAATAGTGGTAATGTTGAGGATCGATAAGACATGCACATCTCCTGTCAGATTAAAACAGTACACAGGATGGCCTGTGCCTGAAATTAAAAATCGGTAATCAGGAGATGAAGGGAGGTGCCCGGGTTAGATGGTCAGAAGGAAAATGTACGGCAATAATTTCATGTTGATGAAAAGTAGCCGCTTGCTCCGACAAATCGCCATGGGTAACAAGCTGTAGGTCAGTTTCAGGGGCAGCGCCGGAGGACGGAGCATGTAAACAAATAGAACAATTAGTATCATGATCATGCAGGCTTATGTCCTGCTGATGGACGAACAGTGCCGATTCACCCGCCAGAAACAACAGGAGTAGCAGGTAGGTGCGCCAGGTTTTTGGGAAGTCAGATGACACAATTATCCGGTGTGGGCTTATTAAGATTCCAAAGTGACTTTATAACCTGAAAACTTGCGGATGTTCAATACACCCGTATCCAGAATCAGGTACTGGCCCTTTATACCCTGGAGCACGCCTGATACCCGAGGGGTTTTGTCAAGGTTAAACGATTTCACCTTGACCGGATACTCTTCAACCGGGTAGCGAATGGAGACGACTGCTTCCTGCTCGAGATAGGTGAAGGCATCGCCTCCCTGCCGGGCGAGAATTTCCTGGAGTTCAGGCTGGCAGGTTTCTACCAATTCATCGCGCCGGGCTGCCAGATCAACCGGCTCGGCTTCACCTTTCAACATGCGCTGCCAGTGGGTTTTATCAGACACATGTTGCTTGAGGGCGACTTCCACCAGTCCTGAAACAAGCCGGTTCCTGACCCGGAATATGGGCAGCGCCTGGGTTGCGCCCTGGTCCATCCAGCGGGTGGGGATCTGCGTGCCACGGGTAATGCCGACCTTGATACCGGATGAATTGGCGAGGTAAACATAATGGTCCTGCAGGCAATGTTGTTCGCCCCAGTCAGGTTCGCGGCAGCTGCCTTCGAAATAATGACATTGTTCCGGCTTGATGATACAGCTGTCACATTGCGCCAGTGACTGGAAGCAGGGATAGCAGTAGCCCTGGTTGAAACTTTTGCTGGTCTTGCGCCCGCAATGAATACAATTGATTTCACCTGTGGTAGTGAAGGTCAGTGCTTTGCCAAGCAAGTTGGTCATTTCTACCCGGTCCTCACCGATGGGTAATTGGTACTGTACGGTGGCCCTCAGCTCGGTGGTAAGTTTGCGGATATTCCCGGATTTTTTCATGCGAGGATTTTCGCACATACAATCAGTGAAGCCTATCGCTGAGATTGCGATGCTTGCCTGGATGGACGGCAGCCGGATTGCAGTGTCCCATGCTTGCAGTCTGGTTTTGGATAGGCTTGAATCAGAGCGAAGGCATTAATGAGGAGAAAAAAATGAATAGAACAAAGATGGGGTTGGCGATTACGGTGGGCTTGCTGGTTATGCAATCTGTGCAGGCGGACTCGCTTCAGTGTGGAACAAACCTGGTCAGCGTCGGTGATGAGGAATACACGCTTCTGGAGAAATGCGGTGAGCCGTCAATGAAAGAAGGCGGCAACTGGATTTATAACCAGGGGCAGGACAATTTGGTCATGGTGGTTGAAATCAGCGATGGCAAAGTGCAGTCAATTCGCACCGCGAAAACGACGGGACCCTGAAGGACCGCGAGGCGCGGTGAAAGCTTCCGGGAATCCCGTTTACAACGCAAAACGCTGCAGGACAGGTGAGCGTTTTATATCCGTGCATTTCTTAATGTTTATTACTTTTCCGGCATAAGTTGTTGAATTATAGTACATAAATTATTTTCTCTGACAAATTGCGAGATCGGAAGGCCGTCACAAATTGGGGATCGTCCAAATTTTTTGTAAAGACACCTGATTCGGGGCCGACTATAACTAAAGCAATGGTTTGGGTTGGATTGAATGACTACCCATACCTGCTCAATGGAGATTCAGTTTAGTTATCAAATGCCCAGTTCTGGACGGGCAAAGGGAAAACAAGGAGTCAATTATGTCTATATCGTACCGTCGGTATCAATCCGCTATTTCCTTTCTCACGGTTGTCTTGCTGGCCGCTTTTGCTGCCCCCGGTTTTGCCGAGACTACGCCTTCCGAAAGCCAGCTGCAGAACCTGTATATGCAGCGCGTGGTTTCCGATAATCATGCCTCGGAACAGTTCTTTGGGAAAATGGGGACAACCCAGTTCCATTATTTGAAAAAAGTGGCCTGTGAGCCGGTCAGCGGCATCCAGACCACCCAAGCCTGCAAGGTCAAGGTGGAAATCACCAGCGTCGGGCTCGGCCGGCATCAGGTCAAGGATCGGATTGTGTTGAAGCGGTCTTCTGCGAACAAGTGGCGCCTGATCTCCGGCGTGTTCAACTGAAACCGGAAGGAACCGGTCAGTAAATCAACTTCAACAATGTGAGTCGCGCTCCCCGGGTCATGAAATTACCCGGGGAGCGTTTTTTATTGATGATAGGCCGGACTTAGTTCATGGACGGCGTCGATAAAAGCCCTGGCGTGTTCGGGATCCACATGTTGGTGAATACCATGCCCAAGGTTGAAAACATGACCACTCCCCTTGCCATAGCTGGACAGAATAAAGGCCACTTCCTCACGGATGCGTTCGGGCGAGGAATAGAGCACGCAGGGATCCATGTTGCCTTGCAGCGCCACTCTGTCACCCACCCGGTCGCGGGCGCGGCCAATATCCAGCGTCCAGTCCAGGCCCAGGGCATCAGCGCCAACACCGGCTTGATCTTCCAGCCACTGACAGCCGCCCTTACTGAACATAACAACCGGCACTCTGCGTCCTTCGTGCTCACGTGTCAGGCCCGCGATGATTTTTTGCATGTAATCCAGAGAAAATTGCTGATAGTCACGGGTGGTTAGCACGCCACCCCAGGTGTCGAATATCATTACGGCCTGGGCGCCGGCTTCAATCTGCGCGTTAAGATACGTTGTCACCGCCTGGGCCAGTACATCTAGTAACTGGTGCATCAGGGCGGGCTGCTCGTACAACATGCCTTTGAC